>NZ_CP120360.1:3046600-3351260 GCF_029510815.1 Janibacter sp. DB-40
AGACGAGCACTCCCCGACTGGCGAAGGGGGAGAGCGCCACCCTCGACGTCGGCATCGTCGGTGACGACCGGGAGGGCTGGTGCACCGTCACCGGCCACAAGGCCATGGGGATGACCTTCGACATCGCCGTCATCGGCGGCGCGACCGCCGGCGACGCCCCGTCCGAGCCCGGCGCCACGGGCGGGTCCGTGGGTGCGGGCACGCACAGCATGCCCGGCGGGGCGAGCGGTGACGACGCCCTCGCCCTGGACCCGGGCGAGAAGTGGCCCGAGGACCACGAGGCCTACGACGCCACCCTGCCGCCCCTGGGCGACGAGACGACCCACCGGGTGACGCTGCGGGTGCAGGACGTGGAGATGGAGGTCGCGCCCGGGGTCACGCAGACGCGCTGGACCTTCGGGGACACCGCGCCCGGGCCGGTGCTGCACGGTCGGGTCGGCGACAGGTTCGTCATCACGCTCGTCAACGACGGCAGCATCGGGCACTCGATCGACTTCCATGCGGGGGCACTGGCCCCTGACCGCCCCATGCGCACGATCGCCCCCGGTGAGGAGCTGACGTACACCTTCACCGCCGAGCGCGCGGGGATCTGGATGTACCACTGCTCGACGATGCCGATGTCGACGCACATCACCAAGGGCATGCACGGCGCGGTGGTCATCGAGCCCCCGGACCTGCCCGAGGTGGACCGCTCCTACGTGCTCACCGCGTCCGAGATCTACGGCGACACCGCGGACGGGACGCCGGCCGCCACGACCTTCAACGGGAGCGCCTTCCAGTACGACGCGGACCAGCTGACGGCGAAGGTCGGTGAGCGCGTCCGCTTCTGGGTGCTCGACGCGGGACCGAACGGTCCGCTGTCCTTCCACGTCGTCGGTGGCCAGTTCGACACCGTGTGGCGGGAGGGCGCCTACACCCTCGGCGGACCGGACGAGGTGGGCGGGCCGAGCACCGGGTCACAGGCGCTGGGGCTGCTGCCGGGCCAGGGCGGATTCGTCGAGCTGAGTTTCCCGGAGCCGGGGCACTACCCCTTCGTCAACCACGTGATGAGCGCCGCGGAGAAGGGCGCGCACGGCGTCGTCCGCGTGCGCTGAGCCGGGCGCCTACGAGCAACCCGGGACGCGGAAATCGACTCCGGACGTGGGTATTGCCGCGTCCGGAATCGATTTCCGCGTCCTGCTTCGATGCCGGCGTGTCAGCCGGCCGGGCGCTGCGTTGCGGCGGACTCCATCGCCCCGCTCGAGACCCGATTGATCGTCGCCGACACGACGTCGACGACCAGCTCCGGGTGGTCGTGCTGCGGGCAGTGGCCGCTGTCCGGCAGGGTCACGTGCGTGGCGCCGGGCAGCCGACGCCGAGCGGTGTGCGCCTCGGACGGCAGCAGCAGCCGGTCGGTGTCACCCCAGGCGACCGTCGTCGGGACCTGCACGTCCTTGGTGAAGCGCAGGAACGTCGCCCGGACGAAGTGCGGCCAGAACCCCTTCGACCGACGCAGGTTGAGGGTGTCGCCCACCCCCGCCTCGACCGTGATGGTCTCGGGGTGGGTGTAGAGCGAGCGGAAGGCGATCCTGCGGAACCACTCGTGGCCGACCAGCGAGCGGTGCACCGCCTCGGGGAGGTAGCTGCCGAGCTTCATGAAGAGCAGGTTCACCGCGATGTTGGGCAGGTGGTGCACGGGGAAGAAGCCCGCCGGGGAGAGCACGGTGGCCGTGCGCGCCGCACCGGCGTGGGCGAGCTCGAGCGCGACGGCCCCACCGAGGGAGTTGCCGACGACGTGCGGCCGGTCGACCCCGAGCGAGGCGAAGAGCCGCTCGAGCTGCTCGGCGGTGCTGCGCATCGTGTAGCCGTCCGGCCGGGTGGGCGTCGGCGAGGTCCCGTGGCCCGGCAGGTCGACGACGTACACGTCGTACCCGCGGTCATTGAGCAGCCGCGGCACCTCACCCCACGCCTGGCGCCGGTGGCCGATCCCGTGGATGAGGACGACGGGCTCGCCGGGCCCGGGCAGGTGCGTGAACTCGATGGTGCTCTTCATGACGTCGAGGTTACTCGGAAGTCACGTCGGGGCGCCACGGGATCCCGGGCCGGCGCGCACAGCGCAGGTGCGCCCGGCTCAGGCCTCGGCCCGGACCGCGCGACGAGGTGCGATGACCTCGAAGGCGTCCGGGCCGAGCGCCAAGGGCGTGCGTGCGCTGCGCGCGTCGGTGACGCGCGAGGGTCGTCAGTCCTCCGTCGGGTCCGCGTCCTGGTCGGCCTTGGTCGCGTGGACCGTGCCGTGGACGTGCTCCGGCGGGGAGTAGAGCGAGTACACCTTCAGCGGGACGTCACCGATGTTGGTGATGTTGTGCCACTGGCCGGCGGGGACCATGACGATGTCGTCGTCGCCGACCTCGCGGTCGAAGGACAGGTCGTCCTCAGCCGGACCGAGCTGGGCACGACCGCGGCCCTCCTCGATGCGCAGGAACTGGTCGTGGTCCTCGTGGACCTCCAGGCCGATGTCGTCGCCGGGCGCGATGGCCATGACGGTCAGCTGCATGTACTTCCCGGTCCACAGGGTGGAGCGGTAGTTGGAGTTCTGCAGCGTCGCGTCCTCGATGTTGACGACGTAGGGCGCGGGACCGTGGTCGGACAGGTCGATCTGCTCGCTCATGGCGGGTCTCCTTGTGTGCGAAGGGGGTCGAACCGACAGTAGCCGTCCGGCTCAGGCGGAGGCGCCCACCGAGTCGGGAACGTCGATCTGGTCCCCGGCCTCGATCGGCCCGTCGGCCACCTTCGTCGCGGCCATCGCGGCCTCGTCCGAGGGTGCGCTGGTGCGGATCAGGTGGTCGAAGGCGCTCAGTGATGCGGTGGATCCGGCACCGAGCGCGCTCACGATCTGCTTGTACGGCTCGGTCGTGCAGTCGCCGGCGGCGAAGACGCCCGGGAGGTTCGTCCTGCCGACGCCGTCGATGACGATCTCGCCGCGCTCGCTCAGCTCGACCGCGTCACCGAGCCACTCGGTGTTGGGGAGCAGACCGATCTGGACGAAGACACCCTCGACGTCGAGCTGCTCGGTCTCGCCACCCTCGCGCGGCTCGACCGCGATGCCGGTGACCTTGGCGCCGTCACCGATGACCTCGGTGGTCTTGGTGCCGAGGCGGACGTCGACGTTGGGCAGCGAGCGCAGCTTGCGCTGGAGCACCTCGTCGGCGCGCATCTCGTCGAGGAACTCGATGAGTGTCACGTGACCGACGACGCCGGCGAGGTCGATCGCGGCCTCGACGCCGGAGTTGCCGCCGCCGATGACGGCGACGTCCTTGCCCTTGAAGAGGGGGCCGTCGCAGTGGGGGCAGAAGGTGACGCCCTTGTTGCGGTACTCCTCCTCGCCGGGGACACCCATGGTCCGCCAGCGGGCACCGGTGGCCAGGACGACGGTCTTGCCGGACAGGGCCGCGCCGTTGGCGAGGTCGAGCACGGTCAGGCCGTTCTCCCCCTCGCTGAGGCCGGCCGCCTGCTGGCTGCGCACGAGATCGATGTCGTACTCGGACATGTGGCGCTCGAGGTCGGCCGCAAGCTTCGGGCCCTCGGTGTGCGGGACGGACACGAGGTTCTCGATCGACATGGTGTCGAGGACCTGGCCGCCGACCCGGTCGGCGACGAGCCCGGTGCGGATGCCCTTGCGCGCGGCGTAGATCGCGGCGGAGGCACCGGCAGGACCGCCACCGACGACGAGGACGTCATAGGGGTCACGGGAGCTGAGCTCCTCGGCGGCACGCGCGGCGGCGTCGCCACCGGACAGCTCGTCGACCTTGCCGACGATCTCGGCGAGCTCCATCCGGCCGGAGCCGAAGAGCTCACCGTTGCGGAAGACGGTGGGGACCGCGAGGACGCCGCGGTCCTCGGCCTCGGTCGGGAAGACCGCACCGTCGATCGCGACGTGCGTGATGTTGGGGTTGAGCACGCTCATGAGATTGAGGGCCTGGACGACGTCCGGGCAGTTCTGGCAGCTGAGCGAGAAGAAGGTCTCGAACGTGTGCTCACCCTGCAGGGAACCGATCTGCTCGAGGACGTCCTGCGAGGCCTTGCTCGGGTGGCCACCGACCTGCAGCAGCGCGAGGACCAGCGAGGTGAACTCGTGACCCATCGGGATGCCGGCGAAGCGCACGGACACGTCCGGGGAGCCGGCGCGGGTGATCGCGAAGGAGGGGACGCGCTCGTTGCGCTCGGCACCCTCGGCGAGACGGCGGGTGATCTTGTCGCTCATGCCCTCGATCTCGACGAGCAGCTCGTCGAGCTCCGTGGACTTGGCGCCGTCGTCGAGGGTCGCGACGAGCTCGATCGGCTCGCGGAGGTTCTCGAGGTAGGCCTTGAGCTGGGTGGCGAGGTTCGGATCGAGGGCCATGGTGCTGCGACTCCTGTAGGACGAAGGGGGCGTGCGGGGGGGTGTGGGCGAGGGGTGGCGCGCGGTGGCGCGCCACCCCTCATCCGAGATGCGTCAGGTCGATCAGATCTTGCCGACGAGGTCCAGGCTCGGGGCGAGCGTGTCGGCGCCCTCTTCCCACTTGGCCGGGCAGACCTCGCCCGGGTTGTTGCGCACGTACTGCGCGGCCTTGACCTTGCGCACGAGCTCCTTGGCGTTGCGGCCGATGCCCTCGGCGGTGATCTCCATGAACTGGATGACGCCGTCCGGGTCGACGAGGAAGGTGCCACGGTTGGCCAGGCCCTCGTCCTCACGCAGGATGTCGAAGTTGCGCGAGATCGTCGCGGTCGGGTCGCCGAGCATCGGGTAGGTGACCTTGCCGACCGCGTCGGAGGTCTCGTGCCACGCCTTGTGCGTGAAGTGCGTGTCGGTCGAGACGGAGAAGACCTCGACGCCCAAGTCCTTCAGCTCGCTGTCGTACTCGGCGGCCAGGTCCTCGAGCTCCGTCGGGCAGACGAAGGTGAAGTCGGCCGGGTAGAAGAAGAAGATCGCCCACTTGCCGGCGATGTCCTTGTCGGAGAAGTCCTTGAACTCACCGTTGATGTAGCCGGTGGCCTCGAAGGGCTGGATCTGGGTGTTGATGAGCGACATGCGTTGGTCTCCTGTGTGCATCTCTCGGGTTCTCGGGTTCCGTCCACGCGTTCTCTCTGGAGAACCTCGTGTTCTGGAATGACTCCAGACTAATCGAGATGTGGGGGGACTGCAAATCCGTCCCGCCCCCTCTCCCGGGACCGCTCAGGTGTGCTGGATGGCCTTGAGGGACAACGGCTTCCTCGTCCGGTGCGAGAGCTCCGAGGTCTGCGCGAGGTAGAGCTCCGCGCACGCGAGGGCGTCGGTCAGGGGCTCGTGGGCCCGGTAGTGCGGCAGGCCGTAGCGCTCCCGCGCCGCCCACAGGCGTAGCTCCCCGGGGTGCAGCTCCGGATGAGCCTCGAGGCGACCGGCGAGCACCCGGCGCTGGAGCGCGAGGGTGTCGACCACGGGCGTGGCGAAGGAAGCTCCCCACACCCGCCGGCACGCAGCATCGAGGAAACCGACCTCGATCGCGGCGTGGTGCGCCAGCAGCACGCGGCCACGCAGCACCCGGAGGATCTCCTCCAGGACGGCGATCGGGACCTCACCCCGGGCGATCGCGTCGTCGGTGAGGCCGTGCACCGTCGCGGACTGCCCGACGTCCATGCGCACGCCGAGGACGCGCCGCCCGGCGCCGGAGAGGTCGATGGACCGGCCGTCGACCGGCACCCAGCCGACCGCGACGACCCGGTCGCGCTGGACGTCCAGGCCCGTGGTCTCGACGTCGAGCGCGAGCAGCGGCAGCTCGTCCACGCGGGTCCCCGGATCGACGAAGGGGGCGGACAGGTAGTCCCGCAGCGGGCCGGGTGGAGCCGCAGCCAGCGCCGCCCCGCGCCGCCGTTGCGGTGATCGGACCGGGCCGAGCCTCATGAGTAGCGCACGGACGGGTCGCTGTGGGCGAGCGCCTGCTGGGCGGAGCGGATCACGTGGAAGGCCTCGCGGAGCGAGCGCTGCTCGAACGCGCTGAGGTCGCTCGGCCGCACCCGGGAGTCGGGCCGGTTGCCGCTCGCCGCCTGCGCGGCCTGGTGCACCAGACGCACGTGCGTGATGAAGTCCAGCGCGTCGACCAGGCTGGCGGCCAACGACGGGCTGAGCGAGCCGGCCCGCCCGGCGGCGAGCAGGCGGGAGCGGGTGTTGACCGACACGAGCCCGGCACGCAGGGCGTGCACCCGGGCGAGGTCGACGATCGACCCCATCCCCCCGCGCTTGAGGTCGAGGGTGTCCTTGTGCTCGCCCGCCTTGGCGAGCACGAAGCCGCGGAAGAACCCGAGCGGCGGCTCGTTGGACACGGCCTGCTTGCCGAGGTGGGCGAGGAAGTTGCTCCCGTCGGGGGCGAGCTCGGTGATGTCCTCCTCGAGGCGGGCGTGCAGGCTCTCGTCGCCCAGAAGCGGTCGCGAGTCGAAGAAGATGCTCGCCCGCAGTACCGCATCGGGGACCGGCTCGGTGATCCAACGGCGGTACTCCCGGCGCCAGCCGGTGAGTCGCTGGCGCCAGCGCGGGTTGCTCGCCATGACATCGCCGAGGCAGCGGGGGTACCCGGCGGCCTCGAGCCCCGAGACGACCTCGTGGGCGAGCGCGGCGATGTACTCCTCGGCCCCCTCGGGGGCGTCGTCGGCGATGATCACGGCGTGGTCCTGGTCGCTGCCGAGCGCCTGCTCGTGCCGGGCGCGGGAGCCGAGCACCATCCAGCAGTACCGGGGCGCCGGCCCGTACCCCCGGGCGGCCAGCCGTTCCTCCGCCAGTGCGATCAGGCGGCGCTCGACGGCGTCGCCGACGGTCGTGACGACGCGGGTGATGTCTGCTGCGCCCACGTCCTGGCCGACGAGCTGCTCGACGAGGCGCGGTGTCCGACGCGCGAGCCCGACCACGCCCGCGACGTCGCGCTGCTTCGTGACGTCACCGACGATGTGGACCACGTTGGCCCGCTCCAGCCGCATGAGGTCGGTCGTCGTCACCACCCCGACGGGCTGCCCACCGTCGACGACGGGGAGGTGGTGCACGGCGCGCTCCGTCATCGTCATGAGCAGCTCGAGCGCGGAGGCCTCGGCGGGTGCGACGACGGGGTCGGCGGTCATCACCGAGGACACGGGCCCGGCCGGGTCGACCCTCGCTGCCACCACGCGTCGGCGGAGGTCGCGATCGGTGAGGATCCCGACGACCTCACGGCCCTCCACGACGAGGAGGCTGGAGATCCCTTCGTCGGTCATCACCCCGGCAGCGTCGGCGATGGTGACATGGGGCGGCACGGTGACCGGTGGCCGACGGACGAGCTCACCCGCCGAGGTGCGCAGGATGGCCTCCCCCGTCGCGTTGGTCATCGTCGACGATGCGGCCGACCGCAGCCGGTCAGCCCGCTCGGCGTCGAAGTGGTCGGCGAAGTCGGGGTGCTCGCTCGAGAGCTCGTGGAAGAGCGTCCCGGGCAGGTGCAGGGCGAGCGTGTCCTCGATGGCCACGACGTCGAAGCGCGAGGGGTTGCCGCCGACGAGCGTCGTCGACCCGACCGTCGTGCCCTCCGCCCCCCGGTCGACCAGCCCACCGTCGGCGTCCCGGATCTCGATCGCGCCCGAGCGCACGAGCATCAGGTCGTGGCTGTCGACGCCGACGGCCATCAGGCTCGTGCCGCGACGGTGGTAACGCACCGTCATCCGCGCGGGCAGGGCCCGGCGGACCCGCTCCGGAAGCGCATCGAAGGGAGCGTGCTCCGCGAGGAAGTCAGCGACCTCGGCCAGCTCGACATCGACCATGTCCTCATCGTGACAGGTCACACACCCTCCGCGGCCGAGTCGCCGGGGCCGCGGAAGAGCAGGAATTCCTCCGGGACGTGGTCAGGAGGTCAGGAGGATTTATCGGGCGGCCCAACGTTTCCCCCTGCTTTCACGGAATCGGTCATCTCACATCACGGGCGCACTCGTCCTGCGCCACGGTCGGACCGGGCCGGACACCCCGGCCGGGTCGACATCAAAGGAGATGGCATGAACCTGCGTAGCTCACTCAGCCTCACCGGAGCGCTCATCGGCGCGAGCGTGGTGCTCGCCCCCATGGGCGCCGCCGCCCCGTCACCCGGGGACCCCGGGGAACCGAAGAGCATGGCGGCGCCGCTGACCGAGTACGTGATGGAGCGTGACGGGAAGAGTCGGGCACAGGCCGAGAAGTACCTCGAGACCAAGGACGAGAAGCAGCAGGCCCTGCGGTCGCTCGAGGAGCGCGGTGTCGACGTCGACGGAGCATGGTTCGAGGGGACCCAGCTCGTCGTGGGCGTCCCGCGCGCCGACGCCGCCGAGGTCCGCGCAGCGGGGCTGCGGCCGAGCACCGCCACGTCGCAGAGCGAGCTCGACTCGATCGCCGACGCGGTGCTCGAGCGCGCCGGCAAGGACTCCGGGCACGTGCTCACCGTCGGCGCGAACCTGCCCGACGGGGTCGTCGACGTGCGTGTCGCCGAGGACGCCCCCCGTGGGCTCCGCCAGCGGCTGGACGCCATGAAGAAGGTCTCCGTCAGCACCGGCGAGGCGCTCGCCACCCAGGCCGACGTGGTGCCGGGCCGGATCATGGACCTCTCCCCCGGCACCAACTGCAGCCTCGGGTACCCCGGACGCCTGTCGAACGGGAACAACGTCCTGCTCACCGCCGGCCATTGCGTCGAGGGCATGCCGTCCATCCTCGACGCCAACGGCACCCACATCGGCGAGGGCGTGCACACCCGCTTCCGCAGCGGGTACAGCAGCGTCGACATGGGCCTGATGGACATCGACTCCGAGGACACCGGGGTGCCCTACGTCGACAGCCGCGGCCACTCCGGCTACTACGGCGTGCAGGGCATGAGCAAGAACGCGATCGGTTCCGAGATCTGCAAGGCCGGCAACACGACCGGCTGGACCTGTGGCCAGATCAAGGCGTACAACCGCACCGTCAACTACGGCGGGACCGTGGTCTCCGGCCTGGCCGAGGCGAGCGTGTGCACCGAGGGCGGTGACTCCGGCGGCGCCTACATCGGCGTCGGCAACCTCGCCCAAGGCATGACCTCCGGCGGGCCGGTCGGTGTCGAGTGTGGCTGGAACCGTGACTACTCGGCCGGCTCCTACTCGTTCTTCCAGCCCGTCGTCGACGCCGCGAACTACTACGGCGTCACGATCGACACGGTGGGCTGACCGACGGCGACGGGGAACCCGGCCGCACGTCATCGAGCCATCCACAGCCTCCGCTGTGGCCGGCGCCCGACGTGCCGCCGGGCTCCCTCGCGTCCGGACGGGCCGTGCTCGCCGACGTCACGACTCCTGCGACAGCGGTCCGCGCACGAAGCTGTCGCCGGAGTGCTGCGGCTGGTCGTCGAAGTCCTCACGCGAGATGTCGACGACGACGTACCCGTTGTCCAGCAGCGAGCGGGAGATGGGGAACGAGGCAGTCGACCTCGAGTCCTCGAGCACCCCGACCGAGACCATGCGCTCGCCGTCACTGTTGATCAACCACACCTCGGCGTAGCCATCGGTGACCTCGACGCCGGGCGCCGTGACCTCGAGGACGAGCCGCCCCTCACGCTCGTGGACCGTGGCCGAGCCACGCTGCTCCTCCGTGTCCAGGGTGGCCAGCTCGGCGGTCGCGACGGTGCGCTGCTCCTCCGACCCGGGGGATCCGAGTCGCTCGGCGACCACGCTGCCGACCGCCCCGAGGAGCACGCCCGCCGCGCAGGCGGCAGCAAGCCACACCACCGCCGGACGGCGTGCGCGGCGCGATCGCGCACCGGTGGCCGAGGTCAGGGGCACCACCTCCGGGTCCGTGACCGCTCGTGGCCGATCCGGTGAGTCGGCATCGGCCCGGCCGATCTCGTCGGTGGCGATCGTGTCCGCGATCCGTGACCAGACCTCGTCGGGTGGGGTGATCAGGTCGATCCGGCTCGAGTCGCGAGTCACGTCCATCGTGCGGTGCAGCGAGTCGAGCAACGACCCGCAGTCCGCGCAGGCCTGCAGGTGCTGGTCCTCCCCGGTGGACGGTGCCTCACCCAGGGCGAGGTCGACGAGTCGGTCCTCGGGGACGTGGTGGTGCGAGGTCGTCGGGACGTGGGTCATGCCGTCACCTCCTCGAGGCGGGAGCGCAGGTGCATCAATCCTCGGCGGACGTGGCTCTTCACCGTGCCGAGGGGGAGCTGGAGGGTGGTCGCGATGTCCTCCTGGCGGCGGTCCTCGAGGATCGCCATCCTGATGATCGTCGCCCGTGGATCGCCGAGCGCCTCGAGCGCGTCGGCGATGAGCACGCGATCGGTCGCATCCGCCGGGTCCGGCCCCGGCCGGGCGGGCTCGCGGCTGAAGACCTGCTCGTCGCGCGTACGACGGGCCCGGGTCGCGTGGTGGTCGGCGCAACGACGCCGGGTGACCGTGGCGAGCCAGCCGGCGAGGGAGCCGGACGAGGGGTCCAGCGACTGCCGTCCCCTCCACAGTGCGACGAAGACCTGCTGGGTGATGTCCTCGGCGTCGTGGTGCTCACCGACGGACCGCAGGGCGATGGTGTGGACGAGTGGGCCGAAACGGCGGTAGGCGTCGGCGAGGGCCTCCTGGTCGGCGCGGGCGATGCGACGCAGGAGCTCGTCGTCAGCCGTCGCTGCTCGCGGGTCAGCCTCCACGTGACCCACCATAGGCGAGCACCTCCGGATCGGTGATGCGCGTCGCCACGGCGATGACGTTGTCCTCGTAGCTGCGCGTGCGCGGGTCCCACTCCCCGCCACAGCTGACGAGGTGCAGGCGCGGCGGACCGGATCGGTCGAAGAGCGCATCGAGGTCAAGAGCCTTCTTCGCGTGGTTGTCGACACGGGTGACGGCGTACACGAGGAGTTCGTCGCCGACGGCGACCCGGATGTGGTCGCCCCGCTCGAGCTCGGCCAGGCGCGAGAGCGGACCGATCTCGCCCTCGGTGTCGGTGTGCGCCGCGATCACGCTCGCGCCGCTCGCCGCCGTGGGCGCCGGCCCGTACCGGTACCAGCCCGCGGTGTCGGGGTCCTCGGGGATCTGCATCGCGTCCTGGCGGTCCACGCCGACCGGTCGCACGGGTAGCGAGGCATCGAGGGAGGGGAGCGTCACCCGCGTGGGTGAGGGCGTCGCCTCCGCGGCCGTTAGCGGTGCGGCGGACCGCGTCCCGGGGGTCACTGCGACCTCCGGGGACGGCTGCGCGCGGGGTTCCACCGGCACCGGGGCGAGCGCCTGCGTCGTGTCGGCCGAGTCATCGAGTCGAGGTGGTGACGACGTCGAGTGGACGGCGAGGGTGAGCAGGGCCGCCAGGAGGGCGGTCACCGTGATGATGGCCGCCCTCCTGCCGTCCGAACCGACGGAGGAGCTCACCTCAGACGCGGGCCGTGGCCCGCCGACGGGTCACGACGAACGCTGCGGCACCGGCGAGCAGGGCGGCGGCCCCGGCTGCGCCCACAGCGCCGTAGGAGCCGGTCTCCATCTGTCCACCGGTGCCGCTCGGCACCCCGCTCGGGGAGCTGTGCATCCCGTCGACCTCCTGCACCGCGAGCTGGAGGTTCTCGTCCTCGGCCGAGCCCCAGGCGTAGACGATCGTGTTGGTGCCTTCCTTGAGCATGACGTCGGCCGGCCCGATCGCCACGTCCTCGGTCCCCGCGAGCACCACGTCCGCGCTGACGCTCCCGGCGGGCAGGTCGGCCATGGCCTCGTTCGGGTTGGTCAGGTCGGAGAAGGCGACCTCCCCGTTGGCGCGGACGTCGACGGCGGGGGCGGCCGCCGTGTGCCGCACGGTCAGTCGGGCGTCACCGGGCTCAGTGGCGCTCGTGTCGTTGGCGAAGGGGGTCAGCACGGGAGCGCCGTCCGCGTCGAGGTGCGCCGCGACGGTGACGTTCGTCCCTGCGGTGACCGCCACGTCGTTGGCCTCGATGACGGCCTCGCCGTCGGCGCCGGCACCGGCAGCCGTCACCTTCAGGTCGTACTCACCTGCGGGCAGCGGCATGGGATCGGTGATCGTACCGGGCTCGAAGCCCTCGAGGAGGACGTCGCCGTTGGCGTAGACGTCGACGGTGGCACCGGGGACGCCGTGCAGGATGCTCACGGTCGCGTCCTCGGCTGCGTGTGCGGGGGCACTGAGCACGGTGGCGAACCCGGTGGTGAGGGCGGCGATGGCAAGGGGGCGGCTGAGTCGCATGACAAGCTCCTGATCTGGTGGTCACGGGCGCAGGAGTGCGTCCTGTCTGCTTCTTCTGCGCCCACCCCCCTCAGGGATGCACTTGGCGGAAACTTTTTTCTCGAGCGCTCAGCGCGAGTGGGTGATGCGCCCCCGGACGAAGGTCGCCAGCGGACGCATTCTTCGCAGGTGGGCCGCCTGCTCGGCGGTCCCGTGCAGGTCCTCCCGTGCCGGGTCGTCGTCGAGGAGGACGAGGTCTCCGGGGCCGCCGACCTCGATCGAGGTGATCCCGTCGGTCGAGGCCGCGAGCGCCTCCTGCGGGGTGAGTGCCTGCTCGGGGGCCCACGGCTCACGCTCGTCGGCGCTGCGGTGGACCGCGGCGGCCATGGCCAGCCACGGGTCGAGCGGAGCGACCGGCGCATCCGACCCCAGGCGAAGGGGGACCCCCGCCTGCACCATCCAGCGCAGGGCGAAGCACCGCTCGAGCCGGTCGGGCCAGAGGTCCTCGGTCGAGTCGCGGTCGTCGAGCAGGTGGGCCGGCTGGACACTGGCGACCAGCCCGAGCTCGGCCATCCGGGGCAGCACCTCGCGGCGGACGAGCTGGGCGTGCTCGATGCTGCCGCGGGCGCCGCTGGCGGCGAAGGCTGCGACGGCATCAAGGAGAGCCGCATCGCCGATGGCGTGGACGGCTCCGACGAGGCCGTGGGCGTGGGCGCGGGCGAGCAGCTCGGTCAGCTCCTCGCGGTCGACGTTCTGCTTCCCCCGCGGGTCGCCGAGCGACACGTCGCCGAGGAAGGGATCGCAGCACCACGCCGTGCGGGTGTTGAGCGAGCCGTCGCTGATGATCTTCAGCGGGCCCATGGTGACCATGCCGGCCTCGTCGAGGACGTCCCCGGAGCGCACCCGGGCAGCGATGACGTCCTCGAGGCCCTCGGGGTAGGTGCAGGTGCGCACGTGCAGGCGGTCGAGACCGGCAGCGGTACGCCAGGGCCACGCCGTGCGGCCCGACTCGAACTCCATGTCGACGATACCGACGACCCCCTTGGCCGCGGCGTCACGCATGGCGGCGTCGATGGAGCCGTGGACGTCCCGGGGGTCCTCGGGCAGGTCGGTCAGGTGGGTGTAGATCGGGAACCAGTCGTCCTCGTCGAGGGGGCCGGGCCGGTGCGGTCGGCCGAGCGCACGGAAGGCCGCGCTGCTCAGCCACCCTGCATGGCAGTCCCCGGAGATGAGGACGACGGGGTGGTCGCCGGCGACGTCGTCGAGCTCGGCGGTCGTCGGCAGCCGGTCCCAGTCGGTGATCCGCCAGCCGAATCCCTGCACCACCGCGCCGGGCTCGAGGTCGGTCTCCGCGATGTGCCGGGCGATGCGCGCGGTGACCTCCTCCGGCGCCGCGGTGTCGGAGACGTCGACGCGCCGGGTCGTGGCCGCCCACTGCCCGAAGTGCACGTGGGCGTCCCAGAGCCCGGGGATGACGAGCGCACCACCGCCGTCGTGGACCAGGGCGCCGGAACGGCGCAGGTGCGCGCCGATCTCGGCGATCTTCCCGTCGCGCACGCGCACGTCGACGGGGTCGGTTCCGGGCCGGAGTCGGACGCCCGCGAGGAGGGCGTGCGGGTCCTGAGAGGGCATGCTCGGAACTGTACGGCGCGGATACCCTCCGAGCATGCACCTGCTCGTCGTCGCCGCCATCGCGGCCGAGGCCGCCCACGTCCCTGACGACGTGGAGGTCCTCGTCACCGGGGTCGGCAAGACCCTCGCGGCGGTCGCCGTGACCCGGGCGATCTGCGAGCACCCGCGAAGGGAGGAGCTCGCCGTCGTCAACATCGGCACCGCCGGCGCCCTGCGCCCGGACGTCACCGGCCTGCACGAGATCGGCACGGTCGTCAACCACGACCTGTCCGCCGAGCCGATCCGGCAGCTCGGGCTCGACCCGCGCGACCTCATCGAGCTGCCCGGCGAGCACGAGGCGGTGCTCGCCAGTGGCGACCTCTTCGTCACCGACCCGGCCGTGCGCGATGCCCTGGCCGAGCGTGCCGGCCTCGTCGACATGGAGGGCTACGCGATCGCCCTCGCGTGCACCGAGCTGGGAGTGCCCGTGCACCTGGTGAAGATCGTCAGCGACAACGCCGACGAGACCGCCCACGACTGGTCGGCCGCGGTCGACGGTTGCGCACGGGAGCTGGCCCGCTGGCTGGAGGATTTCCTCGGGCGGTGATGTGCGAGCGCTCGGGCTGCGCGGTGCGCACCCCGGGCACCGGGCCGGGCCGGGAAGAGTTCGGGCCCCGCCGGCGTTTGCCGGGACATGAGCACCCCCATCCACGGCTACGAGCGGTACGAGCGGGCGAAGGCCTTCTTCGCCGAGGCCCAGTACCTCGATGCCGCCCGTGAGCTGGAGGAGTTCTTCACGGACGTGGCTGCCGCCCGCGCCGAGCAGGAGAGTGCGTCCTACGCCGACGACCCGGTCGGCCACGGGACGGCCGAGGTGCACCTGCTGCTGGCTCGCGCCTACTTCCACTCCGCGCAGCTCTCCCGCGCCGAGTCCGCGGCCCGCCGGGTCCTCCACGAGGCCCCGGACGATCCCTACGCCCACCTCCTGCTCGGGCGCACCCTGCAACGGGCGGGGCGGCCCGAGGAGGCGCGGGGCCCCCTTCGCCTGGCCGAGCTGCTCGGTGGTTACGCGACGTCGTCGGGGTCCGCCGAGGTCATCGATCCCGGCTCCTGAGAGCGCACGCGCAGCATCTCGCGGAGGTCGTCGATCTTCGCCGCGGTGATGACGATCCCGTAGGCGAGGGAGGTCCACCCGACGAGTGCGGCGACGAGGCTCGCGATGAGCAGGCCGGTGACGTCCTCCCCCGCCGGCGGCCACATCGCCCACGGCAGCCATCCGGTGGCGAAGATGCCCAGCGCCGCGAGGACCCCGAGCACGACCGTGCCGGTGACGAGCGGCGGGACGGGGTCCTTGTCGACGAGGCCGCTGAGGTGCGGCTCCTCCCGGCGTGCGGCCGAGCGTCGACCGGGACCCCGGTTCCCGATCGGCATGGTCAGCCCGCGCTCGGGTGGGTCATGTCGGCCGGCACCACCCACGCGTCGAAGTCCTCGCCGCTGACGTCCCCGGAGGCGATGGCCGCCTCGCGCAGGCTCGTGCCCTCCTTGTGGGCCTTCTTGGCGATGGCCGCGGCCTTGTCGTAGCCGATGTGGCGGTTGAGGGCCGTGACGACCATGAGGTTGCGTTCGAGGTTGCCCTCGATGACCTCGGTGACCGGCTCGATGCCCACCGCGCAGTTGGTGTCGAAGGAGACGCAGGCGTCGGCGATCAGCCGGATCGACTCGAGGACCGCGTGCGCCATGACCGGCTTGTAGACGTTGAGCTGGAAGTTGCCCTGGCTGCCCGCGAAGCCGACCGTCGCGTCGTTGCCGAAGACCCGCGTGGCGACCATGGTGATCGCCTCCGCCTGGGTCGGGTTGACCTTGCCCGGCATGATCGAGGAGCCCGGCTCGTTCTCCGGGATGGCCAGCTCGCCGATGCCGTTGCGGGGGCCGGAGGCGTACCAGCGCACGTCGTTGGCGATCTTCATCAGCGCGCCGGCGAGGGTGCGCAGGGAGGCGGAGACCTCGACGAGCGCGTCGTGCGCCGAGAGGCTGGCGAAGAGGTTCTCCGCCTGCGTGAAGTCGTGGCCGGTCTCCTCGCTGATCTTCCGCGCGGTGAGGTCGCCGAACTGCGGGTGGGCGTTCAGGCCCGTGCCGACCGCGGTGCCGCCGATGGCCAGCTCGCGGGCCCGCTCGTCGGCGTGCCGCACGGCATCGAGGGCGAAGTCCATCTGGGCGACCCAGCCGCCGATGACCTGACCGAGGGTGACCGGGGTGGCGTCCTGCAGGTGGGTCCGGCCGACCATGACGACGTCGGCGTACTCCGTGGCCTTCGCGGCGAAGGTGTCGCGCAGCTGCTTCACCGAGGGGTACAGACGCTCGCCCAGGTCGAGGACGATCGCGATGTGCATCGCCGTCGGGAAGGTGTCGTTGCTCGACTGGCCGCGGTTGACGTGGTCGTTGGGGTGGACCGGTGCCTTGCTGCCCATCTCGCCGCCGGCGATCTCGATGGCGCGGTTGGAGATGACCTCGTTGGAGTTCATGTTGGACTGCGTGCCCGAGCCGGTCTGGAAGACCACGAGCGGGAAGTGCTCGTCCAGGTCGCCCCTGATGACCTCGTCCGCGGCCCGGGTGATCAGGTCGGCGACCTCCTGCGGCAGCTCGCCGAGCTCGGCGTTGGCCAGGGCGGTCGACTTCTTCAGCGTGCCGAGCGCACGGACCATCGAGCGACCCCAGACGAAGGTGTCGCGACCGATGTCGAAATTGCCCAGCGAGCGCTGCGTCTGCGCGCCCCAGTACTTGTCCGCGGGCACCTCGATGGTGCCCATGCTGTCCTTCTCCGCACGCGTCTCAGTCATGCGGCACACGCTACTCGGCCACCCGGCGACATCCCGCGCGAGCCCGGCGGCGGGGTGCACACCCGGCAGGCGAACTCCGGGACACGGACGCTCGCACCACCGTCAGGTGCGCCCGGTGAGCATGCGCGTGCCGCTCCCGCGTGCCTCGAGGCTCGCGAGGGCCGAGTCGAGGTCCGCCTCCACGACGATCTCCGCCAGGCTGGCCGCGGACATGAACCCGGCGTCGGCGATCCCGTGGAGCGAGTCCAGCAGGGGCGTCCAGAAGCCGTCCGCGTCGAGGAAGCCCACGGGCTTGTCGAGCAGCCCGATCTGGCGCCACGTCCACACCTCGAAGATCTCCTCCAGCGTGCCCATGCCGCCCGGCAGGGCGAGGAAGGCACTCGTCAGGTCGGCCATGAGCGCCTTGCGCTCGTGCATGGAGGCGACGACGTGGACCTCGGTGAGGTCCCCCCTTCCCCACTCGCGGTCGATCATGAACTCCGGGATGACCCCGATGACCTCACCACCGCGCTCGAGCGCGCCCTGGGCGAGCGCACCCATGAGACCGCTCCCCCCGCCGCCGTAGACGACGCCGATGCCGCGGCCGGCGAGGTCGGCCCCGACCGCGTGGGCGAGGTCGACCCACTTGGGGTCGTTGCCGGTGGTGGAGCCGGTGAAGCACGTCAGTCGCTTGATCACCCGATGACGATACGGGGCGCGGAGGTCATCGCAGCGTGACGACGGACAGCAGCCGGGTCAGGCGCGCCGCCATGTCCTGCGCGGAGTGGTCCTCGTGGTCCTGCCACCACCGCACCGTCTCCTCGACGATCGACTCCCAGATCCGGTCGAGCAGGTCGTGGTCGAGCGGGTCCTCGAGCCCGGCGGCGGCCAGGACGTCGCGCGTGCCGACCGTGCCCATGGTGCGCAGCTGCTTGCGGTAGTCGGCCGCGAGAGCGGCGGCGGGCGACCCCTCGGGCAGGGTGTCGTCCTTGATCAGGGCCCAGGCGTGCCGGTGCTCGGCCATGGCGCCGAAGATCGCCGTGAAGGTCTCCTGCGCGCGCCGACCCGGGTCGTCCGCCGTCTGCGCCGCGGCGATCGAGGCGATGAGCCCGGGCCCCACCTCCTCGAGGCAGGCCGCGGCGAGGTCGGCCTTGGAGCCGAAGACGTTGTGCACCATGGACTTCGAGACGCCGGCTCGCTCGGCGACGTCGGCCATCGAGGCGCTGGCGTAGCCCCGCCGCCCCAGCTCCTCGACGGCCCCGTGCACCAGCTGCCGCCTGCGCTCGGCGCGGGCGACGCCCTTCGTCCCGATCTCGCCCATCCGCTCCTCCTGTGCTCGGCCACATCTTGTCACCGCCGTGAACTGACTCTATGGTCAGTTCATCCGCGCACCGCACGACACAGGAGTCGTCCATGGCACGACCTGACCTCACGGTCCTGGCGATACCGGCCTTCGTCGGGGCGA
The DNA here is from genome assembly GCF_029510815.1 of Janibacter sp. DB-40. NCBI lineage: Bacteria > Bacillati > Actinomycetota > Actinomycetes > Micrococcales > Intrasporangiaceae > Janibacter > Janibacter sp. DB-40. The sequence goes on from NZ_CP120360.1 coordinate 3,064,638, forward strand.
TGGGCGCCGAGCTCTGGTGGCAGCGCCGCAATCCCGCTGCGCCCGGGATGAGCCGTGCCGGCGACTACGAGCTGGGCGACACCATCGCCTCCCTGACGATGGGTGTGGGGAGCCTGATCGCCCCCTTCGTCGCCGGCCCGATGGTCCGCCGGCTCGCTCCCGGCAGGACGAAGGGGGGAACCACCCTCCTCGCGGTCGGTGCCGTGGCAGGGGTGGTCACCACGGTCGGGGACGTCCTGCGCCGACGCCGCGAGCACGGGGGCGACCTGCCGGAGGCCGGCACCCTCCCGGACCAGCCGACCCCGGTGACCGTGCGCTCACGGGTCGACGCGCTCCGGCTGATGACATCGGGGGCGGCCGTGGCCGCCGTGGGCTCGACGGCCATCGCCGCCGCCTCGGTGTGGTCGCTGCAGACGAGCGCGACGCGGCTGGGCCGGCTGACGCCCGTCGCGGCGCGGGGCGGGCCGCTGACCTACCTGGCCGCGATCGCCGCGTGGGACTTCCTCTACTACTGGAACCACCGCCTCTCCCACGAGTCGCGCTGGCTGTGGGCCGTCCACGTCGTCCACCACAGCAGCGAGCGCTACAACCTGTCCACGGCGCTGCGGCAGCCGGTGGCCGAGGCCTTCACGATGGCGGTGCCGTTCGGGGCGCTCGCGCTGGCCGGGATCCCGCCCCGCTACATCGAGGACGCACGGGCGATCAACCTGATCTACCAGTTCTGGATCCACACCGAGGCGGTCCGCTCGATCGGGTGGCTGGAGAAGGTGCTCAACACCCCGAGCCACCACCGCGCCCACCACGGCAGCCAGCGGCAGTACCTCGACATCAACCACGGCTCGATCCTCATCCTGTGGGACAAGCTCTTCGGGACCTTCGAGCCGGAGGTCGAGCCGGTGCGCTACGGGCTCACCCGCAACATCGAGACGCTCAACCCGGTCGTGATCGCGACGCACGAGTGGCGCTCGATCGCGGCGGACGTCGCGGGGGCCCGCACGTGGAGCGAGCGGTTCGGGTACCTGCTGCGCGGGCCGGGGTGGGCGCACGAGCCGGGTCGCGCAGGGATCAGCTGATCGGTTGGGCGAGGATCGTCCGCAGCCGCTGCACGACCTCCCGCGACCCGTCGAGCTCCGGCTCGGCGCGACCGTTGCGGTGCCACAGCCACAGGTCGAGCTCCTCTGCACTGCCGCTGACCCGCGCGTCGAAGGAGTCGTCCCGTGCGCTGGTGTGGTCGTGGCCGAGCACCTGCACGTCGTCGAGGTCGTGGTCCTCCTGCGTGGCCGGGTCGTGACCGGTGAAGCGGCCCAGGGCGAGGACGACCCGGTGGCCGGTGTCGGTGATGTCGACGGCGACCCGGGTGCCGTCGTCGGCGAAACGTCCCCACGACGGCAGCCCCCCGTACATCACCTCGAGGCACTCGACGACACCGTCGGTCGCCAGCTGCGGGTCCAGCGGGGTCCGGGCGCCGGCCGCGAGCTCCGCGTCGACCCGGTGGATGAGCGCCTCGTGCGCCTGCCGACGCATGGTGAACGCGACCGTGTGGAGGCTGGTGTCCGACGCCCAGGACCAGCACCCGTCCGCCGGGTCCGCGTTGCGCAGGCGCAGCATGAGGTCCTCGTGGGCGCGGTCGAGGGCGACGACGATCCCGTGGCGGTCCGCGGGGCGCTCCGGCTGCAGGTAGTCCTGCGGCCCCTCGGGGCGGTTGGCGACGATCCATGCCCAGAAGTGCTGGACGTCCCCTCCGCCGAGGTGCCACAGCAGGTCGTCGACGTCCCAGCCGGGGCAGCTCGGGACCGGTGTGCCCTCGGGCAGGTCGACGAGCACCTCCCGGAAGCGTCGCGTCTCCCGCTCGATGGCCGCGAGGTAGGTCTCCATCGGCAGCCAGTGCCGTTCCGGGTGGGGCTTCATGGGGGGACTCTTGCCCGCTTCACCGCCGGTGGCAAGAGGACTCCCGGACCGCGCGCCACCCGGGGCACGGAAATCGAGTCAGGACGCAGAAATACCTGCGTCCGGACTCGATTTCCGCGTCCGCGGATCAGTAGTAGACGGCGATCCGACCGCGCGGCCCCTCGATGACCCCGACGTCGGTGTCGAAGACCCGCGTGAGGACCTCGTCGGTCATGATCTCCTCGGGCGTGCCGAACTCGACGACATCGCCGTTCTTCACCGCGCAGATGTGGTCGGCGTAGTGGCTGGCGAAGTTGATGTCGTGGATGACGATGATGATCGTGCGCCCGAGCTCCTCGGCGGCGCGTCTCAGGTGCTTCATCATGTGCACGGAGTGCTTCATGTCGAGGTTGTTCAGCGGCTCGTCGAGCAGGACGTACTCGGTGTCCTGGGTCAGGACCATCGCGACGTAGGCCCGTTGACGCTGCCCGCCGGAGAGCTGGTCGAGGTAGCGGTCCTCCAGGTCGGTGAGGTCGAGGAAGTCGATCGAGCGGGAGATCACCTCCTCGTCGGTGGGCGTCAGCCGCCCCTGCGAGTACGGGAAGCGCCCGAAGCCCACGAGCTGGCGCACGGTCAGGCGGGTGATGAAGTGGTTCTCCTGGCGCAGGATCGACAGGATCCGGGCCAGGTCCTTCGACTTCGTGCTCGCGATGTCGTAGCCGGCGACCTCCACGACCCCCTCGTCGATGTCGAGGAGCCGGCCGATCATCGTCAGCAGGGTCGACTTGCCGGCGCCGTTGGGGCCGACGAGCGCGGTGATGCCCTCTGCAGGGATCGTCAGGTCGACCGGGCCGATCCGTACGTCGCTGGTGTAGCGCTTGCCGACACCGGTCAGCGTGATCACAGGCGTCCCTTTCTCAGGATGACGAGGAGGAAGACCGAGCCACCGACCATCTCGATGATGATCGAGACGACCCCCTCGGCGTAGAAGACGTTCTTCATCACGAAGTACGACCCGGCGAGGACGACGAACCCGATGAGCACCGAGACCGGGAAGATGTGGCGGTGGTCGTAGGTGTCGGCCGCCTGGTAGGCCAGCGTCGCGACGAGGAACCCCAGGAAGGTCATCGGCCCGACGAGGGCCGTGGAGACCGCCATGAGGACGGAGACGAGGAAGAGCACCCGGATGACCTGGCGACGGTGGTCGACCCCGAGGTTGGTGCACGCGTCCTGCCCGAGGGCGACGACGTCGAGGCGCTTGGCCTGCCACCACAGGGCGCCGCCGGCGGCGAGGCACAGCGGGATCGCCACCGGTAGGTAGGCCGCGTCGGCGTTGGACATCGAGCCGAACATCCGCGCGGTGAGCACGTCGAACTCGCTCGGCGTGAGCATCCGCTGCATGAAGGCGGCCACCGAGGCCAGCCCCCCGCCGATGATGATGCCGATGAGCAGCATGATCTGGATGTCGCCGTAGCGGCCGGTCAGCAACCACCCGTAGAGGCCCAGGGACAGGGCCACCATGAGCGCGACCATGAGGACGAACTGGCCCACCCCCTGGAAGAGCTGGATCCCGGCCACTCCGAGGACGTAGACCGCCGCCGTCTGCACCGCGACGTAGAGCGCCTCGAAGCCCATGAGCGAGGGGGTCACGATCCGGTTGTTCGTCACCGTCTGGAAGCTCACCGTGGCCAGCGCCTGGCAGACGGCGACGATGAGCATGACCACGACGGTGGTCACGCGCAGCTCGGCGATCCGCCAGAAGCCCTCGGTGCCGAGGGGCATCGGGTTGTCCCAGGCGAGCAGACCCCCGGCGAAGAGGGCCGCGAGCGCCAGGAGCGTGCCGAGCACGAGCCGGTAGCGGCGGCGGGCGCGCTGCGTCGGCAGCGGCCCGGAGGCCCGCTCCGGTCCGTGGGTCCTGGTCGCCGGCGTGGTCCGCGGGCGGGCGGGTGCCTCAGCCACGGCGACGCTGCCCCAGCAGGAGGGCGATGAAGACGATCGCCCCGACGACTCCGAGGATCAACGAGACCGGGACCTCGAAGGGAGCGATGATCGTGCGCCCGATGATGTCGCACACGGTGACGACGGCGATGCCGAGGAGGCAGACCCACGGCAGGTTGCTGCGCAGGTCGTCCCCGCGGAACATCGAGACGACGTTGGGCACGATCAGGCCGAGGAAGGGCAGGTTGCCGACGACCACGGTGACCACTCCGGTGGCGACGGCGATCAGCCCGGTGCCGATGAGGAGCACCTGGTTGTAGTTGAGGCCCACGTTGGTCGCGATCTCCTCGCCCAGGCCCGCGACGGTGAACCGGTCGGCCACGACGAAGATCGCGACGGCCACGAGTGCGACGACCCACAGCACCTCGTACTGCCCGCGCAGCACGGAGGTGAAGCTCCCGGCGAACCAGACGCCGAGGTTCTGCAGCGTGTCGGTCTGCAGCGCGATGAAGGTCGAGACCGAGCCGACGACCGCGCCGAGCATGATGCCGACGATCGGGACGATCAGCGACGAGCGCAGGGAGACCCGGCGCAGGAAGAGGAAGAAGATCATCGTGCCGACGAAGGCGGCGACGACGGCCCCGACCATCCGCCCCATGATCGAGGCGGTCGGGAAGAGCAGCATCACCCCGAGCAGCCCGAGCCCGGCCCACTCCGTCGTGCCGGTCGTCGTCGGCTCGACGAACCGGTTCTGCGTGAGCAGCTGCATCACCAGTCCCGACATCGCCATGGCAGCCCCGGCGAGGACGAGCGCGATCGTGCGGGGGACCCGCGTGATGGCGAACATCTCGGCGCCGTCGTCGGCACCGAGGACGTCGTAGACACCGGTGGTCAGGCTCAGCGCGAGCAGCACGGCGACGGCAAGCGCTCCGAGGAGCAGCCTGCCGTCGATGAGCCGCCCCCTGGCCGGGGCGGCCCGCCGCGCGATCGTGCTCAGTTCGAGGCCTCCAGCTCGTCCGCGAAGGCGGCGAAGAACTCGGTGTAGGTCTGGATGCCGTCGTTGGTGTAGGTGTCGGCCGGCATGTAGACGACGTTGCCCTCCTCGATGGCGGTGACGTCACCCAGTGCCTCGGACTTCTCGAGCAGCTGCGCCGCGGGCGTGTAGCCCTCCTCCTCCGCGGCGATCGCGGCGTCGCGGTCCATGACGAGCAACCAGTCGGGGTCGGCCTTCGCGATGGCCTCGACGGAGATGTCGTCGCCCTGGTGGTCGTCGCTCGCGTTGTCCACCTCGAGCGCCGGGGTCAGGCCGAGGATGTCGAAGACCGGGCCGAGGACGCGCCCCTTGCCCGGCGCGATGTACCCCAGCTCGCCACCCGAGGTGGTGATGGCCATGACGGTGTCACCCTCCTCGTACGCCTGGTCGGCCTGCTCGATCGCCTCGTCCAGGTCGGAGTTGAGCTCCTCCGCCCGGTCCGCCTTGTCGAAGACCTCGCCCAGGACGGTGGTCTGCCGCTTCAGCTCCTCGTCGAGGGGCTGGCCCTCGCGCGGGTCGAGGTCGAGGATCGTCGCCTCCGGCGCGAGCTCGGCGAGCGTGTCCTCGTACTCGGCGTAGCGCATGCCGTTGATGATCAGGTCGGGCTCGACGGCGACGACGGCCTCGAGGTCCGGCTCGCGGTGGCTGCCGAGGTCGACGATCGAGTCGTCCCGGGTGTACGGGTTGGTGCTCGGCATGAGGGTGACGGCGGCGGCGGAGAGCTCGACGTCCCAGTCGGCCAGCGTCTCGAAGGTGCGGTTGTCCGTGGCGACGACGGAGGTCGGGGGCGAGGGGACGGTCTGCGTGCCGTTGTTGTCCTCCACCTCGATGGTCGCGCTCGAGCCACCCTCGGCGTCCTCCGACGAGACACCCCCGCAGGCGCTCAGGGCGAGGGCGACACCACCGACGAGAGCGATCGACCGCGTACGCGTCATCACAGGTCCTTTCGACAGAGAGCGGGCGTACGGATCGACACCCCGGGGAAAGCAGTTGTAAGGGTAGCCTCACCTACTCTCGGACCCGCACCGCGGGTCCGGTATGCGGAACGCCCGGTCGCGGGAACCACGGGACAGGGGAGGCATCCCCCCTTCGCACACGGCACAATCGCCCGCGTGGCCACCACTGTCTTCCTGCACGCCCACCCCGACGACGAGGCGAGCGGCACGGCCGGGTCGATGATCCTGACCTCCCGGGCCGGGCACCGCGTCGTCCTCGTCTACGCGACCTTCGGCGAGCACGGCACCGTGCCACCGGACCTGGCCGAAGGGGGGTCCCTCGCCGACCACCGCCGCGCCGAGGCGATGGCCTCGGCCCGGATCACCGGCGCGGCCCGGGTGGAGTGGCTCGGCTACAGCGACTCGGGGATGAGCGGGTGGGACCAGAACGCCCACGCGGCCTCCTTCCACGGGGCCGACCTCGACGAGGCCGCCGGGCGGGTCGCGGCGGTCCTCGACGAGGAGGACGCGGACATCCTCGTCGGCTACGACTGGCACGGCGGCTACGGCCACCCCGACCACGTGAAGGTCCACCACGTCGCCCACCGCGCCGCGGAGCTGGCCGCCCGCCGCCCCCGCGTCCTGGAGAGCACGATGAACCGGGACCGCCTGCGCGAGCAGCTCGCGGCCGCCCGGGAGACGGGGATCGACCCGGGACTCGACGCGGACGAGCCGATGGACGACGGCAACCTGATCGGACTGCCGCAGAGCGAGATCCACCACGCGGTCGACGTCACCGAGGTGATCGCGGACAAGCGGGCCGCCCTCACCTGCCACGCCTCCCAGGTCGACGTGCAGCAGATGCTGGCCATGCCGCCGGAGGTGTACGCTGCGGCCTTCGGCACCGAGCACTACGCGGAGCCGGGGCGACCACCGGGGATGGCGAGCGACCTCCCCTTCGTCTGAGCCCCGGTCCGCAGGCTCAGCGCAGGCCCACCCTGACCCGACCGTCCACGGCGGCGAAGGCGACGTCCGCGAGGGACGCGACCACCAGGTCGGCCCCGGCCAGCTCGCTGACCGGGGCTGTCGTCGTCACGGCGAGCACGGCGCACCCGGCCGCCCTGGCGGCATCGATCCCGCTCGGCGCGTCCTCGCACACCAGTGCGCGCGCGGGGTCGACACCCAGGCGCTCGGCGGCGAGCAGGAACGGGTCCGGGTGCGGCTTGCCCCGCTCGACGTCGTCGACGGTCACGAAGCCGGCGGGCACGTCGATCCCCGCTGCCGCGAGGCGGATCTCCGCGAGCGCCCGCGTCGCGGAGGTGGCGATGGCGAAGGGGGCGGGGGGCTCGGCCCCGGACAGCACCGCGATCGCCTCCAGGACGCCGGGCAGCGCCACGATGCCGGTGACGTCGGCGATCTCGAGCTCCTCGATCCGCGCGAGCGCGTCCCGCGCGTCGAGGTGCGGGCCGATCTGCTCGATGATCGCTGCCGCCGGCATCCCGTGGAAGCCGCGCAACCGCTCCGGGTCGATCCCGTGCTCGCGCGCCCAGCGCACCCACGAGCGCTCGACGGAGGCGCTGGAGTCGACGAGCGTGCCGTCGTTGTCGAAGATCACGGCGTCGAAGGTGCGCTCGAGCACGGCAGAGGAGGTCATGCGCCCAGTGTCCGTCACTGCGACGATGTCCCCATGATCGACCCGACCGACCGACGTCACCTGCTGCGGGCCGTGGAGCTGGCGGAGGAGGCGCTCGACGACCACGACGAGCCCTTCGGCTCCCTCCTGGTCACTGCCGACGGCACCGTGCGCCTCGAGGACCGCAACCGGGTCTCGGGTGGCGACCACACCCAGCACCCCGAGTTCGCCATCGCCCGGTGGGCGGCGCAGCACCTGTCGCCGCAGGAGCGCGCGGCGGCCACCGTCTACACCTCCGGCGAGCACTGCCCGATGTGCGCCGCCGCCCACGGCTGGGTCGGCCTGGGGCGCATCGTCTTCGCGAGCAGCTCCGCGCAGCTGGCGCAGTGGGCGGGCGAGCTGGACCTGCCGCCCTCCCCGGTCGCGACGATCCCGATCACGACGATCGTCCCGGGCGCCGTCGTCGACGGCCCGGACGAGGAGCTCGCCCGGCAGGTGCGCGCGCTGCACGCCCGCCGGGTTTGACGCGTCGGCGACTCTCTCACTCGCTGGGTCGATGTATTCAGGCGCGTCCTGACGCACCCGAATACATCGACCCGACGGTGGCGAGGGGCCACCTGTCTAGAGTTGGGCTCGACACGGGAGGTCACGCATGTACGCCACATCCTCGTCCGCACCGGAGCCATCACCCCGGCCGGCCATCGGGCCGGCCTCGCGCGGCCTGTGGCTCATGGGCAGCGACGTGGACCTGGCCCGCCGGCTGGCCCGGTCGGGCTTCGACTGGCTCGCGCTCGACGCCCAGCACGGCGCCGTCGACCGCTCCGCACTGGTCGACCTCGGCCGTGCGCTCGGTGACGTCGGGGCCAACTTCGTCGTGCGCGTCCCCGGGGTCGACCACTCGTGGATCGGCGCCTCGCTCGACGCCGGGGCCGCCGGCGTGGTCATCCCCTCGGTGACCTCGCTCGACGACGCCCGGTCAGGGGTCCGCGCGACCTTCTACCCGCCGCTCGGCGAGCGCAGCTGGGGTCCGCTCACCCCGATGTGGGACGGCTACGCCCCGGACGCCGAGCGGGCGAACGCCCACGTGCAGTGCGCGGTGATGATCGAGACGGCCGGCGCGCTCGAGGCGGTCGAGGAGATCGCCGCGCTCGACGGGGTGGGGCTGCTCTTCCTCGGTCCCGTCGACCTGTCGCTCTCGCTGGGGGTGAGCGTCGACGAGCTGCTCGCCGACGACTCCCCGACCGGCCCGGTGCCCCGCATCCTCGCCGCGGCCCGGCGCAACGGCAGCGACGTCGCGGCCTTCGCCGGCGACCCCGCACGGGTCCCCGCGCTGCGTGCCCTGGGCATCGACCGCGTCGCCGTCACGACTGACATCGCGCTCGTCGCCCTGGGCGCCGAGCGGGTGCTCGACCTGACCTGACCCCGGCTGGGTCGATGTATTCCGGCGCCTTCAGGCACGCCCGAATACATCGACCCGGCGGCAGCGAGGGGCCGATGGGCCGTCTACGCTCGTCCCCCGTGACCGAACCCACGGACCGGCCGGGTGTCGACCCCGACGACCTGGCCACCACCCTTCGCGTCCTCGGGATGCTCCACGAGCTGCCCGCGGGCCACGAGGACGTCGCCACGGTCAAGCGCGCGGCGGGGACGATGTACAACCGGGTGCGCAAGGCCCGCCGACGCGAGGCACGCCGGGCCGAGCGGGCGCCGAAGGTCGCCCACGACACGGCGGTGCTCGAGGCGACGGCGACCGGCTCGCCGATGCGCATCGACGACGAGACGAAGGGGTCCCCCTCACCTCGTCCGTGGCCGGCGAGCACCGCTTCGCGGGTGAGCTGCAGATCCCCCGCGGCTGCTACGTCTGCCACGGGAAGTACACCCTCGTCGACAGCTTCTACCACTGGCTGTGCCCGGACTGCGCCGTCACGAGCCACGCCCGACGCGGCCAGGGCACCGACCTGCGCGGACGCCGCGCGCTGCTCACCGGCGGTCGCGCCAAGATCGGGATGTACATCGCCCTGCGCCTGCTGCGCGACGGCGCGGACCTGACGATCACGACCCGCTTCCCTCGGGACGCGGCGCGGCGGTTCGCGGAGCTCGCCGACTCCCCCGAGTGGATCGAGCGGCTGACCATCGTCGGAATCGACCTGCGTGACCCGACCCAGGTGGTCGCCCTGGCCGACGAGGTCGCTGCCGCAGGGCCGCTCGACATCCTGATCAACAACGCCTGCCAGACGGTGCGCCGCTCCCCCGGCGCGTACTCTCACCTCGTCGAGGGCGAGTCGCAGCCGCTGCCGAGCGATGGGCCGACGCCGACGATGCTCTCCTTCGACCGGGTGAGCGAGGCCCACCCCGCCCAGCTCGTCGGCACCCTCGCCGAGCACGCCGTCGCCCACTCGGAGGGCACCGAGGGCAGTGAGGGCACCGTCACGGCGGCGGACATGACCCGGCTCGCGCTGAGCGCGGGGAATGCCAGCCTCGAGGCGCATCGGGCCGGCACCGCCGTCGACGCCGGCGGGCTGCTCCCGGACGTCGTCACGACCAACTCGTGGAAGCAGACCGTCGACGAGGTCGACCCGCTCGAGCTGCTCGAGGTGCAGATGTGCAACTCGGTCGCCCCCTTCCTCCTCGTCTCGCGGCTGCGCGTGGCGATGCGAGCGGCCGTCGAGCGGCGGCGGGAGCAGCTCGCCCACGGGGACACCGCCCGGGCCTACGTCGTCAACGTCTCGGCGATGGAGGGACAGTTCTCCCGCCGCTACAAGGGCGCCGGCCACCCGCACACCAACATGGCCAAGGCCTCGCTCAACATGCTCACCCGGACCTCCGCGGGCGAGATGTTCACGACCGACCGGATCCTCATGACGGCCGTCGACACCGGCTGGATCACCGACGAGCGACCCCACCACGAGAAGCTGGCGATCGCCGAGGAGGGCTGGCACGCACCGCTGGACCTCGTTGACGGAGCCGCACGCGTCTACGACCCGATCGTGCGCGGCGAGCGCGGCGAGGACCTGCACGGCGTCTTCCTCAAGGACTACGAGCCGCACCCCTGGTGAGGCGGCACAACGGTATTGTTTGGTCCCGCCCACAACGGGGAACAAAGAAGGCTACGGTGAGGACAGTCACACCGGCGGACGAAGGGAGCGGTGGCCATGGCCCCGAAGGATTCGACGTTCTTGGGCTGGCCGGTGCTGCGGCAGCTGGCCTCCGGAGACTTCCTCGGCCGCGGCAGCGCGGTCACCTCGCGCCGGACCCGTGAGGTCGAGGCGCGCACCACGACCGCCGACCGCGTCGTGCAGAGCGTGTGCCCCTACTGCGCCGTCGGCTGCGGGCAGCGGGTCTTCGTCAAGGACGAGAAGGTCGTGCAGATCGAGGGCGACCCGGACTCCCCGGTGAGCCGAGGGCGGCTCTGCCCCAAGGGCGCCGCCAGCGAGCAGCTCGTCAACTCGCCCACCCGCCAGACGCACGTGCTCTACCGGGCACCGGGTGCCACGGAGTGGCAGCGGATGGACCGGGACGAGGCGATCGACATGGTCGCCGACCGGTACCTCGAGGCCCGCGCCAACAAGTGGCAGGAGTTCGACGACAAGGGACGACGCCTGCGTCGGACCATGGGGATCGCCTCGCTCGGGGGAGCCACCCTCGACAACGAGGAGAACTACCTCATGAAGAAGCTGTTCACGGCTTCCGGGGCGATCCAGATCGAGAACCAGGCCCGCATTTGACACAGCGCAACGGTTCCCAGTCTGGGATCCTCGTTCGGCCGAGGCGGCGCCACGCAGTACCTGCAGGACATGGCCAACTCGGACTGCATCATCATCCAGGGCTCCAACATGGCCGAGTGCCACCCGGTGGGCTTCCAGTGGGTCTCCGAGGCCAAGGCCCGGGGGGCGCGGGTCATCCACGTCGACCCCCGGTTCACCCGCACGTCGGCGATCGCGGACACGCACGCCGCCATCCGGGCGGGCACGGACGTCGTCCTGCTCGGTGCGCTGATCAACCACGTCCTGAGCAAGGACCTGTACTTCCACGACTACGTCGTCAGCTACACCAACGCCGCGACCCTCGTCAGCGAGGACTTCCGCGACACCGAGGACCTCGACGGCGTCTTCTCCGGGTACGACCCGGAGACCGGCAAGTACGACATGACCTCGTGGGGCTACGAAGAGGGATCGGAGCCGCCGAGCGAGTCCGACCCCGACGACAAGGTCGGTGGACCCGACTCCGAGCACGGCGGGACGAAGGCATCGCGGGCAGCCGGTGACCAGCACGGCGGTGCGGGGCCGACGCTGGAGAACGGCTCCGTCACACGTGACGAGACCCTGCAGCACCCGCGTACGGTCTTCCAGCTGCTCAAGCGGCACTACCAGCGCTACACGCCGGAGATGGTCGCGGACGTCTGCGGCGTCCCGGTGGAGCAGTTCCACGAGATCGCCGACGCACTGACCACCAACTCCGGCCGTGAGCGCACGACGTGCTTCGCCTACGCGCTGGGCTGGACCCAGCACAGCCTCGGCGCGCAGTTCATCCGCACCGCCGCGATCCTCCAGCTGCTCATGGGCAACGTGGGTCGCCCGGGTGGCGGGATCATGGCCCTGCGTGGGCACGCGAGCATCCAGGGCTCGACCGACATCCCGACCCTCTTCAACATCCTGCCGGGATACCTGCCGATGCCGATGGTCGGTCAGCACGACACCTTCGAGAACTACCTGGCCAGCATCGCCAAACCAGAGCAGAAGGGCTTCTGGACCGAGGCCGACAGCTACACGACGAGCCTGCTCAAGGCGTGGTGGGGCGACGCCGCGCAGCCGGAGAACGACTTCTGCTACGACTACCTGCCTCGGCTGACGGGCGCCCACGGGACCTACCAGTCGGTCATGGCGATGCTCGACGACGAGGTCGAGGGCTACTTCGTCGTCGGGCAGAACCCCGCCGTCGGGTCCGCCCACGGCAAGATGCAGCGGATGGCGATGACCCACCTGAAGTGGGTCGTCGTCCGCGACTTCCAGCTGCTCGAGTCGGCGACCTTCTGGAAGGACTCCCCCGAGATCGCCACCGGTGAGCTGCGGACGGAGGACATCGACACCGAGGTCTTCTTCTTCCCCGCGGCCACGCACGTGGAGAAGTCGGGGACCTTCACCCAGACCCAGCGCATGCTCCAGTGGCACCACCAGGCGGTGCAGCCGCCGGGTGACGCGCAGAGCGAGCTGGCCTTCTTCCACGAGCTCGGGTTGCGCATCCGCGATCGTCTCGCCGGGTCGACCGACGAGCGCGACCGTCCGCTGCTCGACCTCACCTGGGACTACCCCAGGGACGAGCACGGGGAGACCGACGCCGAGGCCGTCCTGAAGGAGATCAACGGCTACCACCTCACCGGGGAGAAGGCCGGGCAGCTGCTCGACAAGTTCGCCGACATGAGGCCCGACGGTTCCACCGCTGGTGGGTGCTGGATCTACACCGGCGTCTACGCCGGCGGGGTCAACAAGTCGGCCAACCGCGTGCCGGCACAGGAGCAGGACGAGGTCGCCAAGGAGTGGGGCTGGGCCTGGCCGATGAACCGGCGGATCCTGTACAACCGCGCCTCCGCCGACCCCGAGGGCAAGCCGTGGAGCGAGCGGAAGAAGTACATCTGGTGGGACGAGGCGGAAGGGAAGTGGGTCGGCAAGGACGTCCCCGACTTCCCCGTCGACCGGGCACCGTCCTTCCGTCCCGGCCCGGACGACAGCGGTCCGGGAGCACTGGCCGGTGACGACCCCTTCATCATGCAGTCCGACGGCAAGGGCTGGCTCTTCGCGCCCAAGGGCATGGTCGACGGGCCGCTCCCGACGCACTACGAGGCGCAGGAGTCACCCGTCGCCAACCCGCTCTACACCCAGCAGAGCAATCCGAGCCGTCTGGTCTACCCGCGCAAGGACAACCTGTGGAGCCCCTCCGGCAACGCTCCCGGGGCGGAGGTCTACCCCTTCGTCTTCACCACCTACCGGTTGACCGAGCACCACACCGCCGGCGGCATGAGTCGCTGGCTGCCCTACCTGTCGGAGCTGCAGCCGGAGATGTTCTGCGAGGTCTCGCCCGAGCTGGCGGAGCAGCAGGGCCTGGTCAACGGCGAGTGGGCGACGATCATCTCCGCGCGCAGCGCGATCGAGGCGCGGGTGCTCGTGACCGAGCGGATGAGACCGCTGACGATCAAGGGCCGCACCGTCCACCAGATCGGTCTGCCCTACCACTGGGGCGTCGGCCGTGACGCCGTCGTCGAGGGCGACGGCGCCAACGACCTGCTCGGTGTCGTGCTCGACCCCAACGTGCAGATCCAGGAGTCGAAGGTCGGGTCCTGCGACATCCGGCCCGGCCGCCGGCCACGCGGGGAGGACCTGCTGCGACTCGTCGCGGAGTACCAGTCACGGGCGGGCACGACCGTCGAGACGAGCAACGAGCGCGTCAACGAGGTCTCCGACGAGATCCGCGAGCGCCGTGCCGCCGCCAGGCATCAGGACCCCATGGAAGGAGACCAGTGATGGGTTACCTCGAGCGCCAGCTCGCCGGGCGGACCAACCCGGCGGAGGACGCCGGGTGGCAGGACGCGCCCAGTCGCAAGGGCTTCTTCACCGACACCTCGATCTGCATCGGCTGCAAGGCCTGCGAGGTGGCGTGCAAGGAGTGGAACGGCATCCCGCTCGACGGTCTGACCATCAGCGGCAACTCCTACGACAACACCGGTGATCTCGGCGCGAGCACGTGGCGCCACGTCGCCTTCGTGGAGCAGAGCCAGGACCGCATCGAGGCCGCCCGCGAGTCCGGCAAGCGTCTCGTCGACCTGGGGATGCCGAGCATCGGGACACCCGAGCCTGCGCCCGGGCCCTCCGGCGCGCAGCCGGCGGGGTACGGCACCCTGCCGGCACCGATCGAGGGGCACGGCCCCGCGCTGTCGGACATGCTCGACGAGAAGGCGAACGTCGAGGCCGGCGGCACCGGGGACTACGGGCTCACCGTGGACGGTGTCCCGATCGTCGGCCCGGTGCCGGAGTTCCGTTGGCTGATGTCCTCCGACGTGTGCAAGCACTGCACCCACGCGGGCTGCCTCGACGTCTGCCCCACCGGCTCGCTCTTCCGCTCCGAGCACGGCACCGTCGTCGTCCAGGACGACATCTGCAACGGCTGCGGCTACTGCGTCGGGGCGTGCCCCTTCGGCGTCATCGAGCGACGCACCGACGACAGCGTCAGCGTGCGGGCGGACGACCACGTGCCCAACGTCGGCGTCGCCCAGAAGTGCACGCTCTGCTACGACCGCCTCGCGCACGACCAGACACCCGCCTGCGCGCAGACCTGTCCGACGACCTCGATCAAGTTCGGCACGCACGAGGACATGGTCGCCTCGGCGAAGGAGCGGGTGGTCCAGCTGCACGAGCAGGGCTTCACCGAGGCCCGACTGTACGGGGCCAACGAGGACGACGGCGTCGGCGGGACCGGCTCGGTCTTCCTCCTGCTCGACGAGCCGGAGGTCTACGGCCTGCCACCGGACCCGGTCGTCCCGACCGCGAAGCTGCCCGAGATGTTCCGCACCGCGGGAGTCGCCGGCCTCGGCCTCCTGGGCGCGGCCGCTCTCGCCTTCATCGGGAGCAAGTCGTGACCACCTCCCCCTTCGACAGCTATCGCCCCCCGGAGACCGGACGACGGCGCCGGCGCGCCTCGGGCGTGCGTGGCGCCGTCAGCGGTGCCACTGAGGTGGCGAAGGGGGCCCGCCGCAGCTGGATGAATCGCGAGGGCGGGGGCCAGCGCGAGGCGCCGGCCGTGCCCGACGCCGAGTTCTCCAGCTACTACGGGCAGCCGGTCGTCAAGCCGGTGCCGTGGGACCACCGGATCTCCGCCTACCTCTTCGTCGGTGGCATCGCCGGCACGTCGGGCATCATCGCCGCGGGCGCGGCGGCCACCGGCAACGAGCTGCTGCGCCGCAACTCGCGGCTGACCTCGATGGCCACCGTCGGCCTGAGTGGGGTGGCGCTCGTCGCCGACCTCGGCCGGCCGGAGCGCTTCCTCAACATGCTGCGCACGGTCAAGCTGACCTCCCCGATGTCGGTCGGCACGTGGATCCTGTCCGGCTACTCGGCCTTCGCCGGGGTGACCACCGCGACCGAGGTGCTCGGCATGCTGCCGGCGCGCGGCCCCCTTCGCTCCCTCGCGCGGGTCCTCGCCCCGGTGACCGCCCCCGCCACGATCGGCCAGGCCCTGCTGGGCGCGCCCCTGGCGGCCTACACCTCGGTGCTGCTGTCCGACACCGCGCACCCGGTGTGGCACGAGAGCCGGCGGCAGCTGCCCTTCGTCTTCGTCGGCTCCGCCGCCCTCGCCTCCGGCGGTGTGCAGATGCTGCTCGCCCCGGCCGGCCACGCCGGCCCCGCCCGCAGGCTCGCGCTGATCGGCGTGGGCACCGAGCTGGTGGCGATGCACCAGCTCGAGGAGCACCTCGCGCAGCTGAACATCGACGAGCCGCTCACCGCCGGCACGGGCGCTGGCAAGCTGCGGCTGGCCAGGGCCCTGACCATCGCCGGTGGCGTGGGGACCCTGCTGGCCGGACGCAGCCGCCTCGCGGCACTCGCCGCGGGTGCCGCGCTGACCACCGCGTCCGCCCTGACCCGGGCCGGCATCGTCGAGGCGGGCATCGAGTCCGCCAAGGACCCCCAGTACACGGTCCGGCTGCAGAAGGCCCGGCTGGAGGAGCGCCGCAGCCAGGGCGTCGTCCACGACAGCGCCGTCACGGTCAGGTAGGTCCGCACACCCAGGTCGCAGCACCCGAGCAGTGGGAGGTCCCATGAGTACGGTCGGAACCACGCACGAGTCCGAGTCCACGTCCAGCAGAGCCGGCAACCGCTGGATCATCCTCGCGGGTGGTGTCCTCGTCCAGCTGACGATCGGCGCCGTGTACGCGTGGAGCACAATGGGCCGGGCCCTGAACGATGAGCAGTCGGCCTTCGACCTGACGAAGGTGCAGACGGCCATCCCCTTCGAGGTGGCCATCGGGATGCTCTTCCTCGGGACCTTCCTCGGCGGTCGGATCCAGGACCGCAAGGGCCCGCGCGTCGTCGCACTCTCCGGTGTGGTCCTCTACTCGATCGGCATCATCCTCGCCGGCTTCGCGCGTGACACCTCCGACTTGTGGCTGCTCATCCTCGGTTACGGCGTGCTCGGCGGCTTCGGCCTCGGCCTCGCCTACATCGTGCCGATCGCGATGCTGCAGAAGTGGTTCCCGGACAAGCGTGGCCTGATCACCGGCGTCGCCGTCGGCGGGTTCGGCTTCGGCGCCGTGATCACCTCGCCGATGATGAACCGGCTCATCTCCGGCATGGAGGGCTACCAGGCCGAGCCGACCAAGGCCTTCCTCTGGCTCGGTGGCGCGTACCTGGTTTTCGGGCTCCTCGGCGCCTCCGTCTTCAAGAACCCGCCGGCGGACTACGTCGCGCCCGGTGCGGCCACGGCCGACGGTCAGGACGACCCGAAGAAGAAGGAGGAGCCGGCCAAGAAGGCCGCTCGCGACTTCACCCAGCAGGAGGCCCTGAGCACGCCGCAGTGGTACCTGCTCACCCTCATCCTCACGGTCTCGGTCACCGCGGGCATCTCGCTGATCTCGGTCGCTGCCGATGCCGCGACGAACATCGCCGGCTTCAGCGTCGCGGCGGCCGCGACCCTCGTCGGCATCATGGGTCTGTTCAACGGCGCCGGTCGGATCGCCTGGGCCGCGACCTCGGACAAGATCGGCCGCAGGCCGGCCTTCGTCGGCATTCTGGGCCTGCAGGGCCTGGCGCTGCTCGCGCTCCCGCACGTCGGCAACGTGGTGCTCTTCTACATCCTGGCCGCCATCATCTACACCTGCTACGGAGGCGCCTTCGGCACCCTCCCGGCCACGGCCGGCGACTTCTTCGGTCTGAAGCACTCCGGCGGCATCTACGGGCTGATGCTCATCGGGTGGTCCATCGGTGGCATCGTCGGCCCGCTGCTCATCTCCTGGCTGATCGGGTCCGAAGGGCGCTACACGCTCGGCTTCACGGTGATGGGCATCATCGCGCTGGTCGGCGTGATCATCCCGATCATCGCGCGCCCGCCGAAGGCGCAGCGCTGACCTCTCGCGCGCCGGTCACGGACGGCGGGAAGGCCCGGCCCGCACCTTCCCTTCGTCCGCTCCCTCCCCGCGGTGTGGACAGCTCTTCTCAGACGAAGGCGCTGATGCCGGTCTCGGCGCGGCCGATGAGCAGCTTTTGGATCTGGGAGGTGCCTTCGTAGAGCGTCATCACCCGGGCGTCGCGCATGTACTTCGCCACCGGGTACTCGTCGACGTAGCCGTAGCCGCCGAAGGCCTGGATGGCGAGGTTGGCTGCCTTGACGGCCGCTTCCGAGGCGAAGTACTTCGCCTTGGACGCCTCGGTGCCGAAGGGCTCGCCGCGCTCGATCAGGTCGGCCGCCCGCCAGGTCAGGAGGCGTGCCGCATCGGCGTCGATGGAGATCTCGGCGATCATGTCCTGGATCATCTGGAAGGACGCGAGCGGACGTCCGAACTGGGTGCGTTCCTGCGAGTAGGACACGACGGCCTCCAGGCAGCCCTGGATGATCCCGGTGCAGCCGGCACCGACGGATACCCGACCCTTGTCGAGTGACTTCATGGCGAAGGCGAAGCCGTCACCCTCCTCGCCGACCATCGCCGAGGCCGGGACGCGGACCTTGTCGAAGGCCAGCTCGGCGGTGGCCTGCCCCCGCAGCCCGAGCTTGCCCTTGATCTCGGTGCTGGTGAAGCCGGGGGCGTCGGTCGGCACGAGGAAGGCCGAGACCCCCTTCGGCCCGGGTCCACCGGTGCGGGCGAAGACCATGCACACGTCCGCCCACGTGCCGTTGGTGATGAAGATCTTGCCCCCGGTGATCAGCCAGTCGTCGCCATCACGGACGGCGCGCGTCTTCAGGTTGGCGGCGTCGGAGCCGGTGTCGGGCTCGGTGAGGCCGAAGCAGCCGAGCTTGGTGCCGTCGGCGATCCCGGGCAGCCACTCCTGCTTCTGCTCCTCGCTGCCGTGGTCGAGCAGGATCTTGCCGAAAAGACCCATCGAGACCGAGACGATCCCCCGGACCGAGGAGTCGGCACGACCGAGCTCCTCCATTCCCAAGCAGTACGTGATGTAGTCGCCGCCGAGGCCGCCGTACTCCTCGGGGATCGTCAGACCGAAGAAGCCGATCTCGCCCATCTTGGGGATGATCGCCGTGTCCACGGACTCGCGGCGGTCCCACTCGGTCCGGTAGGGGACCACTTCCTTGTCGAGGAACTCACGGGCCAGCCTCTGGAAAGCTGATCTGGTCCTCGTTCAGTGCCAGGTCCATCAGTGGTTCCCTTCGTTCGTGTAGTCGTACCAGCCCTTGCCGGTCTTGCGGCCGAGCTCCCCGCGCTCGACCTTGTCGACGACGCTCCGGGAAGGGGCGTCGGCGGGATGGCCGGTCTCCTCGAACCGGGCCTGCTTCGTGTGGTACCCGATGTCGATCCCGGTGAGGTCCATCAGCTCGAACGGTCCCATCGGGTATCCGAGAGCGGTGCGCGCAGCAGTGTCGATCGACTCGACGCTCGCGTAGCCACCCTCGAGGAGCCGGATCGCCTCATCACGCACCGCGTTGAGCAGCCGGTTGGCGATGAATCCGGGGATCTCCTTGTCGACGACTACGGCCGTCTTGCCGAGTCGCTCGACCAGTGCCACCGTCATGGCGGCCGTCTCGTCGGAGGTCTGCGGGCCCCTCACCACCTCGACACACTTCATGACTAGGGCTGGGTTGAAGAAGTGCATGCCCACGACCCGGTCGGGCCGGGTGGTCGCGTCGGCGATCTTCGAGGGGACGAAGCTCGATGAGTTCGTGGCGAGGATCGCATGCTCCGGGGTGAGCCGGTCGAGATCGGCGAAGAGCGAGCGCTTGACGTCGATCTTCTCGACGGCCGCCTCGATGGCGATGTCGACCCCCTTCGCCGCCTCTGCGAGGTCAGTACCGAAGCGCATCCGGGTGAAGGAGGCGTCGCGCTCCTCGGCGGTGATCCGGCCCTTGTCGACGGAGCGCTGCATCCGCTGGGTGAGCTCCTCCCTCGCGCGCTCGAGCGAGGCTTCGGCGACGTCCTGCACCGCGACCTCTAGCCCGGCGAGGGAGCAGACCATCGCAATCTGCGCGCCCATGGCGCCGGAGCCGACGACGAGGACCTTCGTGATGTCAGCCATCTCAGCTCCCCGTGAACTCGGCAGGGCGCTTGGCGAGGAATGCTTCGGTGCCCTCCCGCTTGTCGTCGGAGGTGTAGAGCAGCGCCTGCGCGAGACGCTCGACGACCAGGCCGGTGTGCTGGTCCGCGTCCATCCCGGAGCGGACGACGAGCTTGGCCAGGCGCACCGCGAGGGGGCCCTTGGCCAGGACCTGGTCGGCGACCTCGCGAGCCGCGCCGAGCAACTCGTCCGGAGCCACGACGGTGGTCACCAGGCCGAAGGAGAGCGCCTCGTCCGCCGGGACCATCCGGCCGGTGAGGATCATCTCGATGGCCCGGCCGGTGCCGACGAGCCGGGCCAGCCGCTGGGTGCCGCCGGCACCGGGCAGCACGGACAGGTTCGTCTCCGGCAACCCGAAGCGTGCGGTCTCGGATGCGACGCGGATGTCACAGGCCATGGCCAGCTCGCACCCACCGCCGAGGGCGTAGCCGTTGACGGCCGCGATCGTCGGCTTCTCGAAGGCCTCGACCTCGTCGTAGAGCTTCTGCATCTGCGAGGCGAGACCCGTGTGCAGGGTGTATCCGGCGAGCTGGGCGATGTCGGCCCCCGCGACGAAGGCCTTCTCCCCGGCGCCGGTGAAGACGACCGCGCCGATGGAGTCGTCGTCACGGGCCGCGGTCAGGAACGAGCGCAGGTCGGCCTGCACCTGCGCGCTGACCGCGTTGCGCACGTCGGGTCGGTTGATCGTCACGGTGGCGACCCGGTCGACGACCTCGACCAGCAGGGTCTCGTAGGTCATGGTCAGACTCCTTCCAGGAGGACGGAGATGCCCTGGCCGACGCCGACGCACATGGTGGCGAGGGCGTGACGGGCACCGCGATCTGAGAGCTCGAGGGCTGCGGTGAGGGCGATTCGGGCGCCGCTGGCTCCCAGCGGGTGGCCGAGTGCGATCGCGCCGCCGTTGGGGTTGACGTGCTCGGCGTCGTCGGGCAAGCCGAGGCCGCGCAGGACCGCGAGCGACTGCGCGGCGAAGGCCTCGTTGAGCTCGATGACGTCGAGGTCGCCGACCTGTAGGTTGTGGCGCTCGAGGAGGCGGTTGGTGGCCGGGACCGGACCGATCCCCATCGTGCGGGGCGGGACGCCGGCAGCGGCACCCGCGGTGACACGGGCCAGCGGGGTCAGCCCGTGCTTCTCCACAGCGGCCTCGGAGGCGATGAGCACGGCGGCGGCCCCGTCGTTGACGCCAGAGGCGTTGCCGGCGGTGACGCTGCCACCACTGAAGATCGGGCGCAGCCCGGACAGCTTGTCCATTGACGTGTCGCGTGGGTGCTCGTCGGCGTCGACGACGACCGGCTCACCCCGTCGCTGCGGCACCTCCACGGGGGTGATCTCCCGGGCCAGCCGGCCGCTCGCGATCGCCGCGGCCGCCCGCTCCTGGGACCGCAGCGCGAAGGCGTCCTGGTCGGCACGCGAGATCCCAAGCTCGAGGGCCAGGTTCTCGGCCGTCTGCGGCATGCCGTCGGTGCCGTACTGCTCCTCCATCTGAGGGTTGACGAAGCGCCAGCCGATGGTGGTGTCGTGGACCTCTGCGTTGCGCGACCAGGCCGCGCTCGCCTTGGGCATGACGAAGGGGGCCCGCGTCATGGACTCGACGCCTCCGGCGATGACGAGGTCGGCGTCGCCGGCGCGGACGCTGCGCGCCGCACTCATCACTGCATCGAGGCTGGAGCCGCACAACCGGTTGATCGTGCTGCCGGGCACCTCGACGGGGAGCCCGGATAGCAGCACAGCCATGCGAGCGACGTTGCGGTTGTCCTCGCCCGCCTGGTTGGCACAGCCCAGCAGCACGTCGTCGATCGCCGCCCAGTCCACCTGGGGCAGGCTGTCAGCCAGGCTGCGGATGGTGTGCGCGGCGAGGTCGTCCGGCCGGACGGGCGCCAGAGCCCCTCCGTACCGCCCGAAGGGGGTTCGGACGCCCGACACGAGATAGGCGGTGGTCACGTCTGCTTCCCGACCTGATCACGGAGGTGGAACTTCTGGATCTTGCCGCTCGGCGTGGTGGGGAAGGCATCCAGGACACGGAGTGACTCCGGCCAGTACTGCTTCGCCACCCCTTTGGCTGCGAGGAAGTCCGTCATCTCCTCGAAGGTGAACTCGCCGCCGGCATCGGGCTTGAGCATGACGCACGCGCACGCACGCTCTTGCAGCCGAGGGTCGGGTACGCCGATGACGGCCACCGACTGGAGCTTTGGGTTCTCGTAGAGCACGTTCTCGACGTAGGCGACCGGTATGTTCTCACCGCCGCGGATGATCACGTCCTTGGTGCGTCCTGAGAGGCGCACGTACCCCTCGTCGTCGATCTTGGCGAGGTCTCCGGTGTCGAACCACCCGTCCTCGAAGAGGTCGCGCGTCATCTCGATGCGCTTGGCGTACCCGATGAAGAGGAAGGGCCCACGGACCTGCAGGCGTCCCTCCTCGCCGGGCATGACCCGAGCGCCGTCGGCATCGACGGTGCGGATCTCCATCCCCGGCCACGGATACCCGTCGGTCTCGATGATCTTCTCCTCCGGGTCACCGGGGATCCCCAGGGTGACCAACCCGTTCTCCGTCTGGCCCCAACCGCCGAGCACGACCGTGTTCGGCAGCTTCTCCTTCGCCTCGCGCACGATGGCGCGGGGGATAGGGGCGCCCATGCAGCAGAACCGCGTCAACGACGACAGGTCGTGATCAGCGAGGTTGGGCGCGCCCAGCATGTCGTGGAGGAAGGGGGTGGCCCCCGAGGTGTAGGAGATGCCGTGCTTCTCGACGAGTCGGGCGAACTCCTCGTTGTTCCACACGTCCTGCAAGACGCAGGTCGCGCCGTTCTGGACGTTCA
Organism: Janibacter sp. DB-40; assembly: GCF_029510815.1. NCBI lineage: Bacteria > Bacillati > Actinomycetota > Actinomycetes > Micrococcales > Intrasporangiaceae > Janibacter > Janibacter sp. DB-40. The sequence continues at coordinate 3,087,142 of NZ_CP120360.1, forward strand.
GCCGGGCACCGTAGAGGAAGCCGGTCAGGTGGGCCAGCGTGGAGGCCATGTGGAAGACCGTCTCGCTGGTGATCCCGAGCCGGTCCGGCAGGGCGGCGTTCGCGGCCACCACCGTGTTGTGGCTGTGCATGACCCCTTTCGGCTCCCCGGTCGTCCCGGAGGTGAAGATCAGCAGCGTCACGTCGTTGGGGTCGGGGCGAAGGGCGGCCAGCTCGGCCCGGTCACGCCGCTCCCCCCACGGGGTGGCGACGAAGTCCTCCCACGACGACGTTCCCTGACCGGGCTTCCCGTCGACGACGAGCACGGACTCCAGCGCGGGCCAGTCGCCCCGTAGCTGGTCGATCATGTCGACATGGTCGAAGCCGCGGAAGGTCGAGGGGACGACGATCATCTTGGACTCGGCCAGGCCGACCATGAAGTCGACCTCACGTGCGCGGTAGATCGGGATGAGTGGGTTGCTGATCGCGCCGACCCGGGTCGCGGCGTAGTGCAGGACGACCCACTCGATCCAGTTAGGCAGCTGGAAGGAGATGACGTCACCGGGCGAGATGCCGAGCTCCAACAACCCGAGGGCGACATGGTCGACTTCGGTTTGTAGCTCGCCGTAGGTGATCTGACGACGGGGGTCGATGAAGGCGACCTTGTCGGGTGTGTGCTCGGCCCACTCGTCGAGGTAGTCGGTGATGGTGCGGTCGATCCAGTAGCCAGCGCTCGTGTACTGCTCCACGAGCTGCGGGGTGAGGATGGTCTCGAACGTCATTGGTCGTCGCCTCCGCTCAGTTCATGGTCAGGCCGCCGCTGACGGACAGCGTCTGGCCAGTGATGTAGGACGCCTCGTCAGAGGCAAGGAAGACGACCGCATTCGCGAGGTCGTCCGGTGCCCCGAGGCGGCGGAACGGGATCGCCTTGATCAGCGCCTCGCGCAGCTTCGGGCTCTCGCCGCCCATGGAGGCGAAGAAGGCCGTGTCGGTCGGCCCGGGAGAGACGACGTTGACGTTGACCTGGTTGCGGGCCATCTCGCGGGCGATCGTCTTCGAGAAGGCGATGACGCCCCCCTTCGCGCCCGAGTAGACCGCCTCGCCGGTGGAACCCACGCGGCCGGAGTCCGAGCCGAGGTTGACGACGGACCCGCCCCCCTGCTCCTTCATGTGCGGCAGGACCGCGTGGCAGGTGTTGAGGACCCCGACGAAGTTGATCGCGATGACCTTCTGCCAGAACTCGGGCGTGGTCTCGAGGAAAGGCATCCCCTCATCCCATCCGGCGTTGTTGACGAGGACGTCGATGCGGCCGTGCTCGTCCGCGACGGCCGCGACCATGGCGTCGACGGACTCTTTGTCGGTGACGTCGACCTGGTAGGCGCTGGCGGCGTTACCGATCTCGCCGGCGGCCTGCTGGGCCGACTCGAGGTCGCGGTCGGTGACGATGACGGTGGCGCCCTCGGCAGCGGCCTTGAGCGCGATGGCCCGGCCGATGCCGGCCCCTGCACCCGTGATGATGGTGATCTTCTGGTCAAGACGACCCATGATGGGCTCCTTCTGTCGTGGTTGGTCGGGTCAGGGCGCGTACGCGCGCCCGAGCAGATGTCGCGAGATGACGAGCTTGGAGACCTGGGCGGTGCCGTCGCCGATCTCGAGACCGATGACGTCGCGGAGGCGCTGGCCCACCTTCGCCTCGGACGAGTAGCCGACATGGCCGATCGTCAGCAGGCACTGGTGGATGACCTCCGCGGCCAGCTTGGGCGCCCAGAACTTTGCCATGGCCGCCTCCTCGCTGTGCTCGAGGTCGTTGTCCTTGCGCCACAGCGCCTCGAGGCAGACGTGGCGCGCCCCCCGCAGGTGCGTCGCGCACTCGGCGAGCGGGAAGGAGACTCCCTGGAAGCGGCCGATCGGCTGACCGAAGGCCTCCCGGTCGCGTGACCACTGCACGGCCTCGTCGAGCGACTCTGAGGCCGCACCGATGCAGGCCAGGCCGATGATCGCCCGTGAGTAATCGAAGCCCTGCATGACCGAGACGAACCCGCCGCCCTCCTCACCGATGAGCTCGTCGGCAGCGATCGGAGTGCCGTCGAAGTGAAGGGACGCGCGGCCGATGGATCGACCACCGAGGTCGTCGAAGGCGGACCGGGTGACGCTCTCGTGTGACAGATCCACCCAGAAGGCGCTGATACCCCGGGCGCCCGGGCCGCCGGTACGGGCAAGCACGACCGCCCGGTCGGCGGTCATCCCGAGCGTGATGGAGGTCTTCTCCCCGTGCAGCATCCAGCCACCATCCTCGCCGGGCACCGCCTTGACCTCCATGGCCGCCGCGTCGGTGCCATGCCCCGGCTCGGTGATGCAGATGCACGGCACGGTCTCGCCGGAGGCGATCCCCGGCAACCAGGACGCCTGCTGCTCGTCGGTGGCGTTGCGGACGATGACGTCTGAGATGAGGGCGGTGTTGATGATGAGGTAGGTGGCGTTGAAGTCGTGCCGACCGACCTCCTCGGCCGCGATCCCCGCGATGAGCGCCGTTGCCTCCTGTCCGCCGTACTGCTCGGGGATACGTAGTCCGGTAAGCCCCATGCCCGCCATGTCCAGGGCGAGCTGGCGACGGAACTCCGCCTTCTTGTCATCGCTTTGGTAGTGCGGGGCCAGCACCTTCGCCGCAAATCTCGCGACCTCGGTGCGGTAGGCCTCTTGGTCCTCGTCAAAGGAGTAGTCCACGGCGATCAGCGCGCCGAGGGGAAGTTCGGCTCGCGCTTCTCGCGCAGGGCGGTGTAGCCCTCGACGACGTCGGGGCTCATGAAGGTGAGCATCTCGTAGGCAGCTGACTGGTCGAAGATCGGTGCAGCCTGGCGTACCCAGCTGTTGAGCGTGCGCTTGGTCAGGCGGATCGCCTGCTGGGCGCCGGTCGCCATGACGTTGGCGACGCGCAGCGCCTCGTCGAGGACCTCCTCGCGGGGCAGGGCCTTGCTGACGAGCCCAATCCGTTCGGCCTCCTCGCCGGTGAGCATCTCGCCGGTCATCAGGTAGTAGCGGGACTTCGCCATGCTGGTCAGCAGCGGCCAGATGATCGCGGCGTGGTCGCCGGCGGCCACGCCGAGCTTGACGTGCCCGTCTCCGAGCTTCGCGTCCTTGGCGATGATCGAGATGTCGGACAGGAGTCCGACGACCGTCCCGGCACCGACCGCGACGCCGTTGATCGCGGAGACGATCGGCTTTTCACACTCGATCATGCTGTAGACGATGTCGCTCATCTCCTTGAGCATGTGTGACACCCGCTCGTGGTCGCCGGCCAGCCGCTCCACCATCTCCAGGTCGCCCCCGGCGCTGAAGGCCTTGCCGGCCCCGGTGACCACTGCCACACGGATGCTCGGATCTTCGGAGACGTCGCGGAAGACGCGGGCCAACTCGCCGTGCATCTGCTCGTCGGTGGCGTTGTACTTCTCCGGCCGGTTCAGCGTGATCTTGAAGACGCCGTTGTCCAGACGGTCGAAGGCAAGCTGGTCGTAGGTGCTGAAGTCCATGGTTCTCCTAATCGAATGAACAGTCATTCAGTGCTATTCTGAATAGTGGTTCATTCACCCGTTTCTGTCAAGGGTGGATGTGAACAGGCACGAATGAACCTTCACTCGCGATGTAGCCGGCTGGGTACCATCGGTCGCGAGACGCCACTCCACCCCAGAAGACGACGAGGCATCGCACACGTGTCCAGCAGCACGACAGACCAAGAATCGGCGAGAGCGGAGCGCATCGAGCGCCGTCGTCGCCAAGTGATCGTCAGTGCGGCGAAGATCCTGTACGAGACCGGCTACCACGGCATGGTCATGCAGGCCGTCGCCGACGATGCGGGGACGAGCGTCGGCCTGATCTACCAGTACTTCGGCGGCAAGAGCGACGTCCTGCGGGCGGTCATCCTCGACATCCTCGAGGACTTCCACCGCACCGTCCCCCCGGCCATGCTCGCTGTTGGAGATGACCCCGAGGCACGGATCCGCGCCGGCTTCACCACCTTCTGCACCACCATCGACCAGAAGCGGGAGGCCACGCTGCTGGCCTACCGCGAGTCCCAGACCCTGACCGAGGAGGGTCGGGCCGAGCTGATGCGACTGGAGACCGAGACGATCTACCCCATCCGGGAGGCGGTCGAGGACGGCATCCGCTCGGGCGCCTTCCGCGAGGTCTCGTCCGCCCTCGTGGCGCACAATCTGAAGATGGCCGCCCACGGCTGGGCGCTCAAGCACTGGGACCTCGCCGCGGAGATGTCCCTGATGGAGTACGTCGAGGCGGAGCTCGACCTCACCTTCGCCGCCCTGCGAACCGTCGGCCCCTGACGCCGAAGCCCCTACTCCCGGACGTCGGCCGGGCCGTCCGTCAGGGGCAGCCCGGCCGCGGCCCAGGCCTCGACGCCCCCGACGACGTCGGTCGCGTCGACGCCGAGCGCGCGCAGGGACGCGGCCGCCAGCGACGAGCTGTAGCCCTGCCGGCACAGGACGACGACCTGCACGCCGGCGATCGCCTCGGGGATGCGGTGGGGGCTCGTCGGGTCCAGCCGCCACTCGAGGACCGTGCGGTCGATGACGACGGCGCCGTGGATCTCCCCTTGGCGGCTGCGCTGCACGATGGTGCGGGTGTCGACGAGGAGGGCGCCCCCCTTCGCAACGGTCCACGCCTGCTCGGGGGTCATCCGGGCGACGCCGGACCGGACCTCCTGCAGGAGCCGGTCGACCTCGCTCACGTCACCTGGACGAGCGCGCCGTCCGGGAGCGACCCGGCGGCGACCGTCTCACCCACGACCGGCGCTCCCGGGACCTCGCCGACGACGAGCAGCCCACCGGAGGTCTGGGCGTCCGCGAGCAGGATCAGCTCGTCCTCGCTGATGCCGTCGGCGGACAGGTGCGGGCGCACCCAGTCGAGGTTGCGCTTCGAACCCCCGGGCACGTGTCCGGCCGCGAGCGCCTCCCGGGCTCCGGCGACGTAGGGCACGGCAGTCGCGTCGATCCGGGCGGCCACGCCGGAGGCCCGCGCCATCTTGTAGAGGTGCCCGAGCAGGCCGAAGCCGGTGACGTCCGTCGCCGCGCGCACCCCGGCGGCGAGGGCGGCGCGGGCGGCGTCCCGGTTGAGGGCGGCCATGGAGGCGATGGCCTCCTCGCTGCGCTCCCCCGTCGCCTTGTGCCGGTTGTTGAGCACGCCGACGCCCAAGGGTTTGGTCAGGCTGATCGGCAGCCCCGCCTCGGCGGCGTCGTTGCGCATCATCCGGTCGGGGTCGGCGGTGCCGGTGACCGCCATCCCGTAGATCGGCTCGGGGGCGTCGATGCTGTGCCCGCCGAGGACGGGGCAGCCTGCCTCGGTGGCCACGTCGAGCCCGCCACGCAGCACCTCGCGCAGGTGGTCGGTCGAGATCAGCTCGCGCGGCCAGGCGACGAGGTTGATCGCCATGATCGGCTCACCGCCCATCGCATAGATGTCGGAGACGGCGTTGGCCGCGGCGATGCGACCCCAGTCGTAGGGGTCGTCGACGACGGGCGTGAAGAAGTCCGACGTGGAGAGCACCGCCTGGCCCCCCCGGATGCGCACAGCGCCCGCGTCGTCACCATCGTCCAACCCGACGACGACATCCGCGCCGGGCGGGCTCGCGCCGTACAGCCCGGCGACGATCTCCTCGAGCTCACCGGCCGGGATCTTGCAGGCGCAGCCACCGCCGCGCGCGTACTGGGTCAGGCGAACGGGGTCCATGTCAGGAGGCTAGGCCACGGCATGGCCCGCCGGAACCCGGGTACGAGGAACGCATGGGCCACGAGGACATCGTCGAGCGGCTTCTGCGCGATCACGGGACCACCTACGCGCAGGAGGCGGGGATCCGACTGCGGGACACGCCGGCCCCGCTGTTCCAGCTGCTGTGCCTCACCCAGCTCTTCTCGGCACCCATCGGTGCCTCCGTCGCCGTGGCCACGATGCGCGAGCTGCTCGGGGCAGGATGGACCACACCGGAGCACCTCCTCGACTCGACGTGGCAGGAGCGGGTGGACGCGCTCGGCCGCGGGGGCTACCGCCGGTACGACGAGAGCACGGCGACGTACCTCGCGGAGATGGCCCAGCTGCTGCAGGAGCGGTGGCGGGGTGATCTGCGCCGGCTGCACGAGGCGGCCGAGGACGAAGGGAGCCTGCGTGCCCTGCTGGAGGAGTTTCCCCGCGTCGGCCCGACGGGCTCGGGGATCTTCTGCCGTGAGGTCCAGGCCGTCTGGCCGGACCTGCGGCCGCAGGTCGACGAGCGGGTGCGCCAGGGCGCCAGAGCGGTCGGCCTCCCCACCGACCCGGAGAAGCTCGCCGCGCTCGTCGACGGCGACGATGTCGCCCGGTTGACCGCCGCCCTGGTCCGCGTCGACCTCGACGACTGACGGTGCGGACCTGGGGGCGCACGCCCACCCCCGAGGTCCTATGGTGGGCCGTGGAGGCGTCTGGGTTCCTGGTGGTCCCCCCGGTCTTCAACACCGGTGAGGCCGAGCATCTCGGTCTGGCGGGTTCGATTCCCGTCCGTCTCCGCCACGCATTGCCCGTGTCACGACGTGCGCGCCCGTGCGACGCTGCGACGTGACCCGGGCGCGCAGTGCATGACACAGGCACGACCAGTCCCGGACGAAGGGAGCGCCAGGTGACCACGATCGACCCTCGTCGGGCGATCCCCCGCACGGACGCGCTCCTGGCCGAGCCCCCCTTCGTCGCCGCCGCCACGCGACTGGGCCGCTCCACGGTGCGCGCCGTCGTCAACCGCGCCCAGGACCGCGCCCGCCGCGGTGAGATCGCCCCGGGGGACGTGGCGGCCACCGCCCTGGCCGGCCTCCCGACCCGGGCCTCGTCCCTCACTCCGCTGCTCAACGCGACCGGCGTGGTCATCCACACCAACATCGGGCGGGCGCCCCTGTCCCCCAGTGCCGTCGAGGCGATCGTCGACGCCGCCGGCTACGTGGACGTCGAGATGGACCTGGCCTCGGGCGCGCGCAGCCGGCGTGGTGCCGGGGCACTCGCCGCCCTGCGCGAGGCCGTGCCCGAGGTCGGTGACGCGCTCGTCGTCAACAACGGCGCCGCCGCGCTCGTCCTCGCGACGACCGCCCTCGCCGCGGGCAAGGAGGTCATCGTCTCCCGCGGGGAGATGATCGAGATCGGCGACGGCTTCCGCCTGCCGGACCTCATCGCCTCGACCGGCGCCCGGCTGCGCGAGGTGGGCACGACCAACCGCACCCACCAGCGCGACTACCTCGACGCGATCGGCCCGGAGACCGGATGCATCCTCAAGGCGCACCCGAGCAACTTCCGGGTCGACGGCTTCACCACGGCGGTCGGGTACGAGGAGCTGCGTGACGCGGTGCGCCCGGACGGCTCGCCCGTCCCGCTCGTCGCCGACATCGGCTCCGGCCTGCTGGCCCCCGACCCGCTCCTGCCCGACGAGCCCGACGCGAGCACCGCGCTACGACAGGGCGCGACGATCGTCACCGCGAGCGGCGACAAGCTGCTCGGCGGCCCCCAGGCGGGCCTGGTCCTCGGTGACGCCGACGTCGTCGCGTCCCTGCGCCGCCACCCGCTCGCCCGGGCGCTGCGGATCGACAAGCTGACCATCGCCGCGCTCGAGGCGACGGTGCGCGGGCCGGCCCCACCGGTGGCGGCCGCACTCCACGCGCGCGCCGACGCGCTGCTCCCCCGGGTCGAGCGCCTGGCCGCCGCGCTCGGCCGCGGCGTCGTGCCCGTCGAGGGACGGGTCGGTGGCGGCGGCGCCCCCGGGGTGCCGCTGCCCGGCTGGGCGGTCGAGATCCCCGTCGCCGCGGTCGAGCGACTGCGCACCCCGCCTCCCGGCACCCCGGCCGTGCTCGCCCGGGTCGACGAGGGCCGCGGCCTGATCGACCTGCGCTGCATCCCCGCCGACCACGACGGCGACGTGGAGGCGGCGGTGCGCATCGCCCTTCGCGATGGGTCCGACGCGGTGACCGGGGCCGACGAGCGGCCCGGTCTGCCATGAGACCGGTGTCATGAGGCGGGTACTGGCCACGGCCGGGCACGTCGACCACGGCAAGTCCACCCTCGTGCGGGCCCTGACCGGACGCGACCCGGACCGGTTGGCGCAGGAGCGTCGGCGCGGCCTGACGATCGAGCTCGGCTACGCGTGGACGACGCTGCCGAGCGGGGCCGAGGTCGCCTTCGTCGACGTGCCGGGCCATCAACGCTTCGTCGGCACGATGCTCTCGGGGCTCGGGCCCGCGCCGACGGTGGTCTTCGTCGTCGCCGCGGACCAGGGGTGGCAGGCCCAGAGCAGCGAGCACCTCGCCGCGGTCCACGCGCTCGGGATCACCGACGGGCTGCTCGTGCTCACCCGGTGCGACCTCGCCGACGCCGAGCAGCGGGCGGAGGTGCGCTCCCAGGCGACCAGGCGACTCGCGGCGGCCGGCCTCGACGTGCCGGTCTGCGAGGTCTCCGCCGTGACCGGCGAGGGCCTGGAGTCGGTGCGTGAGGGGTTGGACGCGCTCGTCGACCGCATGCCGACGCCCGACCCCGACGCGCCGGTGCGGCTGTGGGGCGACCGGTCCTTCTCCATCTCCGGGGCGGGGACGGTCATCACCGGCACCCTCGGCGCGGGCACCCTGCGCAGCGGCGACCGGCTGACCCTCCTCGACCACGGCACCGCCCGCGAGGTGACCGTACGCGGTCTGCACAGCCAGGACTCCGCCCGCGAGCAGGTCGGTCCGGTCTCCCGGGTCGCGGTCAACCTCCGCGGGGTGGAGGCCGACACCGTGGGCCGATCGCTCGTCCTGCTCACCCCGGACGCCTTCGAGCCGGCCGATGTCGTCGACGTCGCCCTGACCCCCGTCGACGGGGACGAAGGGGTCGCCCCGGCCGGCCGGACCGCTCACCCCCGCAGGTGGCGACGCTGCACGTGGGGTCGGCGGACGCCAGCGTGCACGTGCGTCCGCTCGGTGCCGGGTTCGCTCGGCTGACCTCGGGGGTGGTCCTGCCGTGGCGGGTCGCCGACCGGGCGATCCTGCGCGACCCGGGCAGCCGCCGGTTGTGGTCCGCGCGCGTCGTGGACGTCGACCCGCTCCCGCTGTCCCGGCGGGGCGCGGCGGGCCGGCGCGCCGAGGCGCTGTCCACCGGGGACCTGTCCGCCGTGCGGCTGCGGTCGCGGGGCGCCGACCGGGAGGAGGTGCTGGGCCGGCTGGGCCTGACCGCGCCGGCCGGCGCCGTCCGAGTGGGCGACTGGCTCGTGGACGGGACCACCCTGGCCGACTGGCAGGCGCGCCTCGTCGCGGCCGTCCGCGAGCACCACCGACGCGAGCCGTTGAGCGCCGGGATGCCGGTGGCCGAGGCGGCCCACCACCTCGGGCTGGCGGCGCACCTGCCGCCCTCGCTGGGGCAGGCGGCCGTGCGGGCGCTCATCGGGCCGGCCGGCCTGGCCCTGACGGACGGGACCGTCCACGACCCGGCCGCGGGAGGACTGGGCGCCGCGGAGGCGAGCATCGCGGCCGTGGAGGAGAAGCTGCGGGTGACCCCCTTCGTCGCCCCGGAGCGCGGTGAGCTGGCCGACCTCGGTCTCGGGGCCACCGAGCTCGCCGCCGCGGCCCGGCTCGGCCGGCTGCTGCGCCTGCCCGACGACGTCGTCCTGCTGCCCGACGCACCGGCACGGGCCATGCGGGTGCTCGCCGGGCTGGAGCAGCCCTTCACCCTCAGCGCAGCGAGGCAGGCCCTCGGCACCACCCGGCGGGCCGCGGTGCCGTTGTTGGAGCACCTCGACGGGCGCGGCTGGACCCGGCGGGTCGACGGAAGCCTGCGCGAGGTCGTGCGCTAGCCCCCGGCGGCCGGACAGCACGGCGCCCGGCCTGCAACACCCCCTGCGGGCTGCAGACCGGACGACGTGGGCTGACTCCGCTGCCGGTCGGAGTCAGCAGTGGCGACGGTTGAGCGTGGTGATCAGCCGGCGGCCAGCTCGAGCGTGGTCCGCACCGGGACGCCGTTGGTGAGGTTGTCCGCGACCGGGCAGTGGGTCGAGACGGCCTCCTCGAGGCGGCGGTAGTCCGCGTCACTCTCCGGGCCGGTCAGGGTGACCTCGAGGTCGATGCCCCGGAAGCCCGGCCGCACGCCCTCGGCGGTGCCGAAGAAACCCCGCAGGTCGATGTCGCCGGAGAGCGCGACGTCCACTCCGTCCAGGCGCAGGCCCAGCTTCTCCGCCCACACCTGGTAGGTGATGACCGTGCAGGAGGCGAGCGCGCCGAGCAGGTGCTCGACGGGGTTGGCGCCGAGGTCGGTGCCACCGAGACCGGCCGGCTCGTCGATGGTGAAGGTGTGCTGGCGCGCCGAGAGGGTGACCTCCGTGGCGGTGCCGCGCACGAGGGCGCCGGTGACCGAGGTGGTCACCAGGTTCGGGTCGGTGGTGGTCTCGTCGATCGTCTGGCTCATGGCATGACTCTTTCGTCCAGGGCTCAGGTGAACCCGCGCTTGACGCGGCCGGTCGACCGCGTCCAGGTCCTCACCCGGGGCACCCCACCGAGGGTGGAGGGTTGCCGCCCAGCAAGCCGGGGCTTCGCGCTGGGACTCATGACCAAGACATAACGTCACATATTGCGACCCATAATGTCCAGTTATGTGTCTGACGGTCCGGCATCCGGACGCCGGGGGGTCAGCTCGACCGTGAAGAGCGGCAGGAAGAGCTGCGCGAGGGGCCCGATGGCGACGGCGTAGAGCACGGTGCCGACACCGACGACACCGCCGAGGAGCCACCCGACGGCGACCACGGAGACCTCGAGCCCGGTGCGCACCAGCCGGATCGAGCGCCCCGTCACCCGCGCCAGCCCGGTCATCAGGCCGTCACGCGGACCGGGACCGAACTGCGAGCCGATGTACATGCCCGTCGCGATGCCGTTGAGGACGACACCGCCGACCAGCAGCGCGATCCGCCACCCGAGGGCCTCCGGCGTCTGCAGGAGGGCGAGGACGACGTCCGCCGAGGGACCGATGAGCAGGGCATTGCCGATCGTGCCGACGCCCGGCTTCTGGCGCAGCGGGATCCAGGCCAGGAGGACGATCAGCGAGACCCCGATGACGATCGTCCCGAAGGTCAGCGGGAGGTGCTTCGAGACGCCGACGTGCAGGACGTCCCACGGGATCTGCCCGAGCGTGCCGCGGATGACCATCGCCATCGAGGCGCCGTAGAAGAAGAGCCCGACGAGCAGCAGCGGCAACCGGATGCCGAGCCGGCCCGCACGCAGCTGGGCGAGGGGGCCGATGTCGGCGAGCTGGCGGTTGCGCACGCGCGTCGGCGCCTGCGGGGACGACGGGTCGGAGAGCGGCATGCCCCCAGTCTCGCCCACGCCCCGGGGTGGGCGCTCAGGGCACGTCGTCGGGCCGGTCCGGGGGACGAGGCGCCGGGGCGCTGTGGAACCATCCCCGGCTGTGCACCGGGCAGTGGTCCTCGTCGTGGGCCCGGGCCCCGCTCAGGCCGCCCACGAGCACGCGGCTCGCCCAGCGGACACGACGGCGCAGGATGACCACGAGCAGCGCGAGCGAGAGGACCAGCGGCGGCCACAGCGGGCTCGGGCCGAAGTCGGGCGGGATCTCGTAACCGCCGTCCTCGAGGCCGGCGGCGCGCTCGAAGTGGTTGCGCGACAGGGGGAAGAGCAGGCTGTCGAGGTAGTACGCCGTCGGCAGCGCGAGGGGGCCACCGACCACCGTGCCGATGGCCCACTGGTCGACGTGCCGGGACTCGTGCCGCGCGATCGCCTCGACCAGGTCCGGGCGGGCGTTGGTGTCCGACCCGAACCGCACGTAGGACTCCTGGCCGGGCAGGGCGACGCCGGACGCGTCCAGCTGGCCGATCCAGCTGACGAAGACGTCCCCGACGACGCTTCCGCCGCCGTCCGGGGTCGGGGCCGGGGAGAAGGCCACCAGTACCGAGGAACCCGAGCAGTGCTCCATCCCGGCCGCCCGGGTGGCCACGAGCATGACTCCACCGATCGGCGCGTTCACCGCCGCGCGGGTCCTGGCCCACAGTCCCGGCGCCACATCCGGGGTCGGGGTCTCCGCCACCACCTCCTCCGCACCGGCGGCGAAGCGGACGCCGCAGTCCTCCAGCACCGCCATCTGCGTGCGCGCCGCGGCACCGACGAGCAGCAGCACCGCGAAGCCGGCGAGGGCGACGGTGCCGACCCGCTGGCGACGACGACAGGCGGTGCATGCCGCGGCGCGTCTGCGACGGCGACGGCGCGCCGGGGGCAGCAGCCACACGAGCCCGAGGAACCCGAAGCACAGCAGGAGCGCCGCGCCCCGGACCGACCGGAGCACCCGCGAGCGGGACGAGGAGCCCGCGACGTGTCTCCCGCCCTCCATGGCGTCTCCCCTTCATGAGGCCGCTCCCGACGGCGGCTGCTCATGAGATTACCCCGCCGGCGGGGGCCCCAACCGGAGCGCGAGGACCCTCGGCCGTCAGTCGCCGACGACCTTCTTGCCGCGGGCGACGACCTTCTTGTCCGGCGCGAAGACGACCGAGGTGTCCTTGTCCGCGTAGTCGAACTGGTTGAGGAAATAGCGCATCGCGTTGATCCGGCCACGCTTCTTGTCGTTGGACCTGATGACGATCCACGGGGCGTGCTTGGTGTCGGTCCGCTCGAACATCTCCTCCTTCGCCTCGGTGTAGGCCTCCCACTTGTCGAGGCTCTCCAGGTCCATGGGCGAGAGCTTCCACCGGCGCACCGGGTCGATCTGCCGGATGGCGAAGCGGGTGCGCTGCTCCTGCTGGGTCACCGAGAACCACAGCTTGGTGACGTGCACCCCGGCCTCGGCGAGCATCCGCTCGACCTTGGGCGCCTGGTCCATGAACTCCTCGTACTGCTCGTCCGTGCAGAAGCCCATGACCCGCTCCACGCCGGCACGGTTGTACCAGGAGCGGTCGAAGAGGACGATCTCGCCCCGCGTGGGCAGGTGCTGGATGTACCGCTGGAAGTACCACTGCCCCTCCTCGCGCTCGCTCGGGCGGGTCAGCGCCACGACCCGTGCCCCGCGGGGGTTGAGGTGCTCGGTGAAGCGCTTGATCGTGCCGCCCTTGCCGGCCGCGTCGCGCCCCTCGAAGAGGAGGACGAACCGGCGGCCGGTGTCCTGCGTCCAGTACTGGAACTTCAGCAGCTCGATCTGCAGCAGGTACTTCTCGACGTCGTAGTCGTTGCGCGTCATCAGCTCGTCGTAGGGGTAGTTCTCCCGCCAGGTCTCCACCGCCTTGCCGTTCGGTGCGATGAGCTGCGGGTCATCGCCCTGGTCGTCGCGCACCGTGTACCCCTCGGCCGTGAGCCGGTCGATGTACTCCCGGAGATTCTGCTGCATAGATGACCAATACCACGCGGGGATGTCGCGCGGGTGCCCGTGCACTCCCTCGGGTGACGCCGTGCAGCCCTGCTTCAATGGCGGCATGGAGCAGCACCGCAGGTACTGGCAGGACACCTACCTCTTCGAGGTCGACACCGAGGTCGTCGAGGTGCGCGAGGAGCCGGCCCCCGGCATCGCGGTGCGCGACGGCATCGTCCACCCGAAGGGGGGCGGCCAGCCCGACGACGTCGCCACCGTGGACGGGCGCCCGGCCACGGTGAGCAAGGACGACGTCGCTGTCTGGTTGCACCCGCAGGACATGCTCCCCGCCGTCGGGGACAAGGTGCACGTCGCGATCGACGCCGAGGTGCGCCGCCGTCACGCGGCCCTCCACTCCGCGGGGCACCTCCTCGACGCCTGCGTCGCTCCCCTCGGCTTCGTCAACATCGGGCTGAGCCACGCCCCGGGGCAGGCCTTCCTCCTCTACGACGTCGACGGCGGCACCCTCCCGGACGGCGAGGAGGCCAAGGCCGCCCTGATCGAGGCCGTCCTCGACCGCGCCCGCGAGCTCGTCGCCGCCGACCTGGCCTACGGCGCCGAGGTCGACGCGGAGGGGGTGCGCCGGGTGACGATCGAGGGCCTCCAGAGGGACCCGTGCGGTGGCACCCACGTGCGCAGCACGAGTGACCTCACCGGCATCGGGATCACGCGCGTGCGCACCAAGAAGGGCCAGCTCAAGCTGAGCTACACGGCCGAACACGCGTGACCCTGCCGCGTCCGGGCCGGCGGCGTCCGTGGCCGTCCCCGTTGATCGCGCGTGCGAGGGTGGAGGCATGAGGTGGCCCTTCGACAACACCTTCGTCCGTGACCTCGGCTGGCTCGGGGCGCGGGTCGACCCGGTCCCGGTGCGCGCTCCCGAGCTGCTCGCCCTCAACGATGACCTCGCCGTCGAGCTCGGCCTCGCCCCTGCCGGGCTCCGCTCCCCGGAGGGGGTGGCGGTCCTCGCGGGCAACGCCCTCGCCGAGGGCTCGGAGCCGATCGCCCAGGGCTACGCCGGGCACCAGTTCGGACAGCTCACCCCGGTGCTCGGCGACGGCCGCGCGCACCTGCTCGGCGAGGTCGTCGACACCCACGGCCGTCGCCGGGACATCGCGCTCAAGGGGTCGGGACGCACCCCCTTCTCCCGGGGCGGTGACGGGCGCGCGGTCACCGGCCCGGTGCTGCGGGAGTACCTCGTCTCGGAGTTCATGCACGCCGCCGGGGTCCCGACGACCCGGGCCCTGGCCGCCGTCGCGACCGGTGAGCAGGTCCTGCGCGGGCGTCCCCTCCCCGGAGCGGTCCTCACTCGCGTCGCCGCCTCGCACCTGCGGGTCGGCACCCTCGTCCTCCTCGCCACCCGGGGCAGCCGCGAGCAGCTCGCCGCCGCCGTCGAGCACGTCCGCGCCCGGCACTACCCCGAGCTGCCACCGCACGACCCGATGGCACTGCTGTCCGCGGTCGTCGAGCGCCAGGCCCGGCTCGTCGCGCAGTGGATGTCCCTCGGCTTCATCCACGGCGTGATGAACACCGACAACATGACCCTCTCCGGCGAGACGATCGACTACGGCCCCTGCGCCTTCCTCGACGCCTACGACCCGGAGACCTTTTTCAGCAGCGTGGACGCGATGGGCCGCTACCGCTACTCCGCGCAGCCGTCGATGGCGGTGTGGGGCCTTGCCCGCCTGGCCGAGTGCCTGCTGCCGCTGGCCGACGGCGAGCCGGATGCCCTCATGACCGAGGCGCAAGAGCGGGTCGAGGCCTTCGCGGGGATCCACGAGCAGGCGTGGTTGGACCGCTTCCGCATCAAGCTCGGGCTCGTCCGGGTGGGCAGCGAGGACCGCGAGCTCGTCGAGGACCTGCTGATGATCGCGAAGGCGGAGTCGCTGGACTTCACGGGCCTCTTCCGGGACCTGGCCCGGGTCCTGCGCCGGGAGCAGACCCCGACCCTGGACCGCGTCGAGGACACGTCGCGCTGGGAGGCGTGGCGGGAGCGGTGGCTGACCCGCCTCGAGGGGGAAGGCAAGCCGGTCCGGTCCAGCGCCGAGATCATGGACGAGACCAACCCTCTCTACATCCCGCGCAACCACCTCGTCGAGGAGGCCCTGGCCGCGGCGCACGCGGGGGACCTCACCCCCTTCGAGCAGCTCCTCGAGGTGCTCCGCTCCCCCTTCGTCGAGCAGGAGGGACGGGAGCGCTACGCCGAGCCCGCCGACCCCGCCTTCACCCGCGGCTACGTGACCTACTGCGGGACCTAGCCCCTCGAGTCGCCCGCCCAGGCGTCGAGGGCGTCCTGCACCGCCTCCTCGCTCATCGCGATGGGGGTACCGACGATCCACTGGTGCCCGAAGGGGTCCCGGAAGCGCCCCTGCCGCGAGCCGTAGGGCTGGTCGTCCACCGCGAACAGCACCTCGGCGCCATGGCCGACCGCTCGGGCGACGACGGCGTCCGGGTCGGCGCAGACGACATCGACGATGTGCCCGCCACCTCCCGCCGGCGGGCCGGGGTCGACCCCGTCGGCGTCCTTGACGTGCAGCTCGCCACCACCGGGGAGCAGCAGCCGGGCGAAGACGACCGCCGCGCCCATGACGTGGCGGACGTCCACCTCGGCGCCGAGCACCTCGCGGTAGAAGTCGATCGCCCGGTCGGCGCCGCCGGGGCCGTCGTCGACGACGAGCTTGGGGGACAGTCGCAACACGACCCCAGTGTGGCGCCGTTCCCAGTGGGAGGCCACCCCCTTCGCCCCGCCGGCGGGAGCCTCGCTGGCAGGCTGGCCCCATGGGCAAGAGGACGAGGACCGGTGGCGCCACCCCCGCGCTGCGGGTGCTGACGACAGCCGGCGTCGACTTCACCGAGCACCCCTACGAGCACGACCCGGCGGCGCAGTCCTACGGGCTGGAGGCGGCGGAGGCGATCGGGGTCGCGCCCGAGCGGGTGTACAAGACGCTCCTCGCGCAGACGGACCTGCCGGCGAACCACGGCCTCGTCGTCGGCATCGTCCCGGTGACCGGCCAGCTCGACCTCAAGGCGCTGGCGGCCGCGGTCGGCGCCAAGAAGGCCACCATGGCCGACCCCGCGCTCGCCGAGCGGACCACCGGGTACGTCGTCGGTGGGATCAGCCCGCTCGGCCAGAAGCGCGCCCTTCCCACGGTCGTCGACGAGTCGGCGCTGGCACACGGCACGGTCTTCGTCAGTGGCGGGCGACGCGGCCTCGACCTGGAGCTGCCCCCGTCGGACCTCGTGGCGCTCACCTCGGCCACTGTCGCCGACATCGTCAGGGCCTGACACCCCGGCGGGCCAGCGACGGCGATCAGGTGAGCGACGCCCGAGCCCGCCTCACCGCGTCGACGGCGGCGTCGACGGCGGCGTCGACATCGGCCGGCGTGGTCGACCAGTTGCTCATCGACGCCCTCAGCACCACGCGACCGTGCCAGCGGGACCCCGATATCCAGACGGCACCGTCGCGAAGGACTGCCTCGACCGTCCTCGAGGTCGTCTCGTCGTCCTCCAGCGCCGCAGTCACCTGCGTGAAGACGACGTCGTTGAGGACGGTCGCGCCTGGCACGTCGGCGAGCCCTGCGGCGAAGGCACGGGCACGATCGACGAGCCCATCGACGAGGTCCTCGACGCCCTGTCGCCCCAGGGCGCGCAGCACGGCCCACACAGGCACGGACCGAGCCCGGCGCGACATCTCCGGCACCTTCTCGTAGGGGTCCCCGGCCGCGTCGGTGATGAGGTACGGAGCCGGCTCGTGGCCCATGGCCGCACGCAGAGCCCGGGCATCACGCACGAGTGCGATGCCGCAGTCGTAGGGGACGTTGAGTGTCTTGTGGGCGTCGGTGGCCCAGGAGTCGGCGGCAGCCATGCCGGAGGTCAGGTGCCGGTGCGTCGACGAGGCCGCGGCGAAGAGTCCGAACGCGCCGTCGACGTGCACCCAGGCTCCCGCCTCGTGCGCCGCGGTCACCAGGTCCGTGAACGGGTCGAACGCTCCCGAGTGGATGTTGCCCGCCTGCAGGACCACGATCGTCGGGACCGCTGGAGCGTCCGCGAGCGCGGCCCGCAGGGCGTCGGGTCGCATCCGGCCCTCCTCGTCGGCCGCCACCGTGTCGGGCCGGCCCAACCCGAGGTAGCGCAGGGCGAGGTCCACACTCATGTGCGCCTCCTCCCCCGCGAGCACGCGCACGGCAGGGCCACCGGCGAGACCCCGTGCACCCACATCCCAGTCGCGAGCCCGCAGGAGCGAGTCCCTCGCGGCTGCGAGGCACGTGAAGTTGGCGGTGGTGGCCCCCGTCACGAATCCGACGCCCGCGTCATCCGGCAGGCCCAGGAGATCGAGGACCCACCGGGATGCGAGCTCCTCGACGGCCGAGGTTGCCGGGGTCACCTGTCGCATGCCGGCGTTCTGGTCCCAGGCGCTGACCAGCCAGTCGGCGGCCAGTGCCGCGGGGTGCGTGCCGCCGATGACGAATCCGAAGAAGCGGCCACTCGGCATCGCCGTCAGTCCGGGATCGCACGCGTGCTGGAGCTCCTCGATGACCTGCAGGGGCGTGCTCGGTCCCGCCGGCAGCTCCGTGGTGAGGGTCGCCAGCACCTCGTCGACGGTCGCACTCGCCGGGACCCGGCGCTCGGGGACGCTGTCGAGCCACGCCGCGGCGTGTTTCGCAGCCGCGTCGAGGGCCTCCCCCAGGCCGTCCCCGTCCATGGGTCAAGCATGACGCAGTTCGACGGAATCCGCCCGTGGGTAATTATCCGCGCCGAGGGCCCCGTGCCACGCCCCCCGCCGTCAGCGCAGGACGCGGACCCCGGCCACGCACTCCACCGGCAGGTCCCCGCCGTAGACGTGCGGGAAGAGCTCGGCAACTCCCGGCGCCGGCGGCTCCCTTCGCACCTCGAGTCCGTGCGCCGCGAGCGCGGGCTCGTCGAGGGTGAGCAGCAGCAGCGGCTCGGTGACGTCGGAGTAGAAGCGCTCGCGCACACCCGCGGTCTGCTCGGGAGTGCTGCAGTGCATGAACCCGACGTCCGCGATCAGCTGCCCCCGCGTCGAGACCGGGTAGCGGCCCGCCGCCTGCGCGGCCTGCCAGTCGGACTCGAGGGCGATGTGTTGGAGCGTCATGGGGACATGGTGCCCCTTCGGGACGGTCGCTGCGCGACCTCCTCAGGGGTCGGGGTGGGAGGTCGGGATGCGCCCTCGCAGAGACCGGACGGGGCTAGCCTGAGGACGTGGCGATGTCTGCGCGGGAGGACCAGAACCGGCGGCTGCTGCGCGCCCGGGACGCCATGGACCGGGACTACGCGAGGCCGCTGGACATCCCTTCGCTCGCCCGCGTCGCGCTGATGTCCCCGGCGCACTTCTCGCGGCAGTTCACCGCGACCTTTGGCGAGACCCCGCACCGCTACCTCCAGCGCCGGCGCATCGAGCGCGCGATGACCATGCTGCGCGACGGCGCCCGCTCCGTCACCGACATCGCCCTCGACATCGGCTACGACAGCCTCGGCACCTTCAGCCGGACCTTCCGCGAGATCACCGGGCGCTCACCGAGCGAGTTCCGCGCCGGTGGGGACGCGCTCGAGGTCCCCGGCTGCGTGGTCCGGCGGTGGACCAGACCGAGCAGTTTCGGAGAAGCGCCGGCCGGCCCGCGGCCCTAGGTTCGATCCATGTTCACCGGAATCAGCCACCACTCCGTCTACGTCCTCGACCAGGAGGAGGCGCTCGCCTTCTACTGCGGCACCCTCGGCTTCGAGGTCAGTGCCGATGTCGACCTGGGCTTCATGCGCTGGCTCACCATCGCGCTGCCCTCCCAGCCCGACCGCCACATCATGCTCGAGGTGCCGGGTCCTCCCTTCGTCGACGACGCGACCTCCGCCCAGCTGCGCGATCTGCTCACCAAGGGCGCGCTCGGCGCCGCGGCGATCCTCACGACCGACGACTGCCGGGCCACCTACGAGGCCATGCGGGCGAAGGGGGTGGAGTTCACCGAGGAGCCGACCGAGCGGCCGTACGGCATCGACTGCGCCCTGCGGGACCCCTTCGGCAACCACGTGCGCATCACCCAGCCCGCGACCGGCCCGGTGACCGCCGCGGACTTCGCGCAGGAGGGCACCGGTGCCTGAGCACTTGGCATGACAAACCCCGGCTTCGCAAGAGTCTGAAACTCTTGCGAAGCCGGGGTTTCTCGGGTCACCCGATAATCGAGGGGCAGGCAGGGTACGCCCTCAGATCTTCACGCCGATGTACTTCGTCTCGAGGAACTCGTCGATGCCGACGAACCCGCCCTCGCGGCCGACGCCGGACTCCTTGATCCCACCGAAGGGTGCGGCCGGGTTGGACACGACGCCCTGGTTCAGGCCGACCATCCCCGCCTCCAGCGCTCCACTGACCCGCAGACCGCGGTCCAGGCTCTGCGTGAAGACGTAGGAGATCAGGCCGAAGGGGGTGTCGTTGGCCAGTCGGATCGCCTCCTCCTCGGTGTCGAACTCCCCGATCGCCGCGACCGGACCGAAGATCTCGGTGCTCGCGAGGTCGGCCTCGGCGGGGACCCCGGTGAGGACGGTCGCGGGGTAGTAGTACCCCTCTCGGCTCGACGGCTCGCCACCGAGCTGCGCCGTCGCGCCCCGGGAGACGGCGTCGCGGACGAGCTCGTCGACCTTGTCGACCGCTCCCTGGTTGACGAGCGGCCCGACGACGACGCCGTCTTCGACACCGCGGCCCATCTGCAGCGCGGCCATCCGCTCGGTGAGCCGGCGGGAGAACTCCTCGGCCACCGGACGCTGGACGAGGATGCGGTTGGCGGCCGTGCAGGCCTGGCCGATGTTGCGCATCTTGGCCAGCATCGCGCCCTCGACCGCGACGTCGAGGTCGGCGTCCTCGAAGACGAGGAAGGGGGCATTGCCCCCGAGTTCCATCGACGTGCGCATCACCGTCTTCGCCGCGAGCTCGAGCAGGTGCTTGCCGACGGGGGTGGACCCGGTGAAGGAGATCTTGCGCGAGCGCGGGTCGAGGATGAGCGGCGTCATCACGTCGTCGGTCTTGCTCGTCGTCACGACGTTGACCACACCCTTGGGCATGCCGGCCCGCTCGAGGATCTCGACGAGGGCGAGCGTCGACAGCGGGGTCTGCGACGCGGGCTTGATCACCGAGGTGCACCCGGCGGCCATCGCCGGCCCGATCTTGCGGGTGCCCATCGCCATCGGGAAGTTCCACGGCGTGATGAGGATGCAGGGGCCGACCGGCTCCTTGGAGACGAGGAAGCGCGACCCCCCGGCCGGCGCCGTCATGAAACCACCGTCGATGCGCACGGCCTCCTCGGCGAACCAGCGGAAGAACTCGGCCGCGTACTTCACCTCGCCGCGGGCCTCGGCCAGGGGCTTGCCCATCTCGAGGGTCATGATCAGCGCGAGCCGCTCGCTCTCCTCGATGAGCAGGTCGTAGGCGCGAGAGAGGATCTCGCTGCGCTCCCGAGGTGCGGTCGCGGCCCAGCCGGGCTGCGCCGCGACGGCGGCGTCGAGGGCGGCGGAGGCCTCCTGCGGCGTCGCGTCGGCGACCTCGCACAGGACGGTGCCCGTCGAGGGGTCGTAGACCGGCAGGGTCGCGGCCGTGGGCCGCCACTCCCCGTCGATGAAGAGGCCGGTGGGCAGCGACTCGATGGCCTCCCGCTCGCGGTCCTGCGTGATCTGGCTGTCCTGCATCGATGGCTCCTTCATCAGCGTCCCTTGCCGTCGCCACCATCCTAGAAGTATTGTCAACAATCAGACAACCAACTTGGAGGTTCTCGATGACAGCGCTGTCCCCCCTGCTCAAGCAGGCCACCCCCGTGACCGTCGACCACGCACTCGGCTCCGAGGTGTTCGACTCCGACGGCCGCCGCTTCCTCGACTTCACCGCCGGCATCGGCGTCGTGAGCACGGGGCACTGCCACCCGAAGGTCGTCGCCGCCGCGCAGGAGCAGGTCGGCAAGCTCATCCACGGCCAGTACACCACCGTGATGCACAGGCCGCTCCAGCAACTGGTCGAGAAGCTCTCCTGCGTGCTCCCGGCCCACCTCGACTCGCTCTTCTTCGCCAACTCCGGCTCCGAGGCGCTCGAGGCCGCGCTGCGCCTGAGCCGCCAGGCGACCGGCCGGCCCAACGTCATCGTCTTCCACGGCGGCTTCCACGGCCGCACCGTGGCGACGGCGAGCATGACGACGTCCGGCACCCGCTTCTCGGCGGGCATCTCGCCGCTGATGGGCGGGGTGCACGTCGCCCCCTTCCCCACCGCCTACCGCTACGGGTGGAGCGAGGAGGAGGCGACCCGCTTCGCCCTGCAGGAGCTGGACTACATGTTCGCGACGCTCACCTCCCCGCAGGAGACCGCCGCCTTCATCGTCGAGCCGGTGCTGGGCGAAGGGGGGTACATCCCGGGCAACACCGCCTTCTTCCAGGGCCTGCGCGAGCGTGCCGACAAGCACGGCATCCTGTTGGTCATGGACGAGGTGCAGACGGGCTTCGGTCGCACGGGCGCGATGTTCGGGCACCAGCACTTCGGCGTGCAGCCGGACATCATGACGATGGCCAAGGGGATCGCCTCCGGCTTCCCGATCTCCGGCATCGCCGCCTCGCAGGACCTGATGGGCAAGGCCTGGCCCGGGTCGCAGGGCGGGACCTACGGAGCCAACGCCGTCGCCTGCGCCGCTGCCGTGGCGACCCTCGGGGTCATCGAGGAGGAGGGCCTGGTAGCCAACGCCGCCGAGCGCGGCACGCAGCTGCTCGAGGGGGCGAAGGCCGCCGCGATCGACGGCATCGGGGACGTGCGCGGACTCGGCCTGCTCGTCGGCAGCGAGTTCACCGCCGCCGACGGCAGCCCGGACAGTGCCCGAGCGGCGAAGGCGCAGCAGACCGCGGCGGGCAAGGGCCTGCTCATGCTCACCTGCGGCGCGCACATGAACGTCGTGCGGATGATCCCCCCGCTCGTCGTCACCGCCGAGCAGGTGGACGAGGCGCTGGGCATCTGGGCCGAGGTCCTGGCGGAGGTCTGAGATGGCAGCCAGGTACTTCACGATCACCCTCGAGTCGCGGGGCGTGACCTGCCGCGCACGGTTGCTCGACGACGAGGCCCCGCTGACCTGCGAGGCGGTGTGGCAGGCCCTGCCCGCGGGCAGCGACGCCTTCCACGCCAAGTACGCGCGCAACGAGGTCTACACCCTCATCCCGCGGATCACGGCGGCCCCGCACCGGGAGAACCCGACGATCACGCCGATCCCCGGTGACGTGTGCCTGTTCGACTTCGAGCCGTGGGAGATCGGCAACCCCGCGTACGGGTACGACCCGGGCTCGACGGCGCACGCGGAGCAGGGCGCGACCGACCTGGCGATCTTCTACGGACGCAACAACCTGCTCATCAACGGCGACATGGGCTGG
This sequence comes from Janibacter sp. DB-40, assembly GCF_029510815.1. NCBI lineage: Bacteria > Bacillati > Actinomycetota > Actinomycetes > Micrococcales > Intrasporangiaceae > Janibacter > Janibacter sp. DB-40. The sequence continues at coordinate 3,109,887 of NZ_CP120360.1, forward strand.
GTGCCCGGGTCCGTCTTCGGCGCGATCGAGGAGGGCCTGCCCGAGATGGCAGCTGCCTGCAACGACCTGTGGCGCAACGGGTTCGCCGGCGAGCGGCTGCTCTTCGCCCGCGCCTGATCGCGTGCACGAAGAGGTCTCCTGGGGTCACCCTGCGGCGGAAATCGTCACGGATCGCGCCTCGGGAGGCCTCTTTGTGCACGGTCACGTCAGCTCAGCAGGGCGTACGCAGCCAGTGCCGGGCCAGGCGCTCGTCCTGCTCGGTGATCTCGTGCGCCACGGGCAGCACGTCGTGGGTCACGTCGGCACCCATCCGGCGAAATTCCTGCGCGAGGCGAAGCCCGTCGCCGCGCTGTCGCCGCTGGTCGTGCTCACCGTCGAGGAGGAGCACGCGGACTCCGGTGAGGTCGGCCACGGGCGGTCTGGCGAAGGGCGCGAGGGGCCGCAGGAGCACCGCCCCAGCGAGCAGATCGGGGTGGCACATCATCAGGGCCGTGGCCATGATCGCGCCGTTGGAGAAGCCGACCGCGACGGGGCGGGTGTCGCCGAGCTCACGGCGGTTGTCCAGGAGGAACTCGCGCAGGAGGGGGACCCTCGCTCGCAGGTCCTCCTCATCGACACGACGATCCGGGTGTCGACGGAAGAAGGCATGGCCGCCGGGAAGGTCGACCGTACCGCGCACGCTCAACTTCGTCGCCGGAGACAGACGGTCTGCCAACGGCAGCAGTTCGGTCTCGCTGCCATCGGTGCCATGGAGCAGGAGGAGCGGCAGGTGCCCCTCGCCGGTCGCTGGCACCAAGACGTGCTCATGGATCGATGCGCCCATGGATCCACCCCTCGGCCACCGACGCCTCAGTTCGCGATGAGCCACTCCACGAAGCGCGCGACGGCCAGGACGAGGTCGTCGGAGTGGCGCGGCCCGACGATCTGCAGACCGACCGGCAGACCCGCGGACGTGGTGCCGACGGGGATGCTGATCGCCGGCTGCTGCGTCATGTTGAACGGGTAGGTGAACTGCGTCCACTGCGGCCAGGTCTTCAGCCCGCTGCCCGGTGGCACGTCGTGACCCGCCTCGAAGGCCGTGATCGGCATCGTCGGCGTGATGAGCACGTTGTGCTGCTCGTGGAAGGCACCCATGGTGATCCCGAGCGCGGCCGCGAGGGCACGCGCCTGGAGGAACTCGACCGCCCCGACCTCCTCGCCGCGGTCCCACACCTCTCCCAGAGCGGGATCGACCGTCTTGCGGGCGCCGGGCATCGTCCGCAGGAGGGTGGCCGCGCTGGCCGCCCACATCAGCTCGAACGCCTCGAGCGGGTCGTCAAAGCCCGGGTCGGCCGCCGTCACCGGCATCCCGGCCGCGTCGATCCTGGCGACCACGTCGTCGCAGATGCGACCGACCTCCTCGTCCACCTCGACGTACCCCAGCGTCTTGGAGTAGGCGACGGGGAGGCCGGTGACCTCGCGGTTGAACTCACCCCGGAAGGTCAGTCGCGGCGGCGCCAGGGAGGTGGGGTCGCGGTGGTCGGGCAGGGACAGGATGTCCATGAGCAGGGCGGCGTCCTCGACGGTACGCGTCATGGGGCCGGCGTGGGCCAGCGGTCCGAAGGGGCTCGCCGGGAACATCGGGACGCGGCCGTGGGTCGGCTTGAAGCCGACGATCCCGCAGAAGGACGCGGGGATGCGGATGCTGCCGCCGGCGTCGGTCCCCACGTTCACCGGTCCCATCCCGCCGGCGACGGATGCCGCGGCGCCCCCCGACGAGCCACCAGCGGTCATCCGGGTGTCGACGGGGTTGCGAGTGATGCCGGTCAGCGGTGAGTCGGTGACGCCCTTCCAGGCGATCTCGGGGGTCGTGTTCTTGCCGACGAGGACCATCCCGTCGGCGCGCAGCCGTGCCGTGACGGGCGCGTCGACGTCCCACGGCTGGTCGGGGTCGATCGCCTTGGAGCCGCGCAGCGTCGGCCAGCCCTTGGTGAGGAAGATGTCCTTCATCGAGGTCGGCACGCCGTCGAGCAGCCCGATGGGCGTCCCGGCCTGCCAGCGGGCCTCGGAGGCACGTGCCTGCTCGAGGGCGCTCTCGCGGTCGACGAGGCAGAAGGCGTTGATCTCGCCGTCGACCTCCTCGATGCGGTCGAGGACCGCGCTGGTCGCCTCGACGGGCGAGAGCTCCTTCGCGCCGTAGGCGGCGACGAGCTCGACGGCGGTCATCTCGATCGGGTTCATCTCTCAGCTCCTGGTGGTCGGAACGTAGCCCAGCGACGTGTCGACGATGTTGTCCAGCGGGCGCCCGTCGACCCAGCGCACGAAGTTCTCGGCGAAGAGGTCGACCAGGGCGTCACGCCAGCCGACGAAGTCGCCGGAGTTGTGGGGGGTGATCATGACGTCCGGCAGGGACCACAGCGGGTGGTCCTCCGGCAGCGGCTCCGGGTCGACGACGTCGAGGGCGGCACCGGCGATCTGCTCGGAGCGAAGGGCGGTGACCAGGTCGTCGGTCCGCACCAGCTCGCCACGGCCCACGTTGATGAAGCGGGCGTGCGGCTGCATCGCCGCGAAGGCGTCCGCGTCGAACATCCCGGACGTCTGGTCGGTCAGCGGGGCGATCGCCACCACCCAGTCCGCCCGCCCGAGTGCCTCGTGGAGGTCCTCGGTGGCGGAGACGTCACCGAAGTCCGGATCGCCGGTCCGCTCCCTTCGTCCGGAGCCGGAGACCTCGAGCCCGGCGGCCCGCAGGAGCCGGGCGATCGCGCGGCCGATCGGTCCCGTCCCGACGACGAGCGCGCGTGTCCCGGCGACCCGCTCGGACTCGCGGTGCTGCCAGGTGGCCTCGTCCTGCAGCCGCAGCGACCGCGGCAGGTCCTTGGCGAAGGAGAGCACCTGGCCCAGGACGTACTCGGCGATCGCGTCGTCGAAGACACCACGGGAGTTGGTGATGACGACGTCGCTCTCGCGGACCTCGGGCGTCATCAGCGGGTCCACCCCGGCCGCGGCGATGTGCACCCACTGCACCGACCCGGCCGCGTGCCAGGCCTCGGCGAGCGCGGTGCTGAGGAAGTCGTAGGCGAAGACGACGTCGGCACCCTCCATCGCGGCGGCCAGTCCGTCGGCCTCGGTGAAGCGGACATCGGCCCGCTCGGTCACTGGCGCGAGGGCCTCCGGAGAGGGGCGATTCTCGTTGTGGAGGACCACGACGACGGGCTCTGTCGACATGTTGACAACCTAGGAGCGCGATCCCTAGATTGTCAACAATCCGGCAATCTTCCCGCTGCCCGACAGAGAGGGGCCACGCGTGGAGCTGACAGACGTCGAGTTCGAGGGGCCGCTGGCCCAACGCGGGATCGGCATCATCGCGCCCTTCGACCTCGCCCTGGAGCGTGAGTTGTGGCGCTGGGCCCCGTTGGACGTCAGCTTCCACCTGGCACGCACTCCCTTCGAGCCCGTGGCGGTCAGCCTCGAGCAGGCCGAGCTCGTCTCCGGCAAAGAGCACCTGCAGAAGGCCACCCGCGACGTCCTGGGCGTCGACCCCGAGGTCGTGGCCTACCTGTGCACGTCGGGCAGCTTCATCAACGGGCCGGAGTACGAGGCGTCGCTGCGGCAGGCGATCCTCGAGGCCGGCGCGCCCACGGCGGTCACCACCTCCGGCGCCCTCATGGAGGCCGTGGAGAAGCTCGGGCCGCGCCGCATGTCGGTCGTCACGCCCTACGACGCCGAGCTGACCGACCGCCTCAAGACCTTCCTCGGCGCGCTCGACGTCGAGGTGGTCCGCTCGCACCACCTGGGGCTCGGTGGCGGCATCTGGCGGGTCAACTACCGCACCGTCGTCGAGCAGATCCTCGCCGCCGACGACCCCAGCGCCGAGGCGATCTTCGTCTCCTGCACCAATCTGCCGACCTACGACATCATCACGCCGCTCGAGCGCGAGCTCGGCAAGCCCATCCTCACCGCCAACCAACTCACCGTCTGGGCCTGCCTGGGCCGGATGGGGCTGCCGATGGTCGGCCCCGGGAAGTGGTTGCGGGACGTCTTCCAGGAGGAACCATGAGCCCCACGATCGGGATGATCTACCCGGACCACGCAGCCGAGGACGAGTACCCCTGGGCCGCAGCCCTGCTCGACGTGGAGCTGCCCGTGGCCCACATCTACGGCACCGACCTGCACGCGGTCCCCGAGCTGCTCGACCTCGGCAGCCCGGAGCGGCTCGCCGGGGGCGCCGCGGAGCTGGCGCAGTACGAGCCGGATGCCGTCGTGTGGGCGTGCACCTCGGGCAGCTTCGTCTACGGGCCGAAGGGGGTCGAGGACCAGATCGCGGCCCTCGCCGGTGCCGCCGGTGTGCCGGCGTCGAGCACGAGCGCCGCCTTCGCCGCCGCGCTGGAGCACCTCGGCATCACCACGGTCGCCGTCGCCGCGAGCTATCCGCACGACGTCGCCTCGCTCTTCGTCGACTTCCTCGACGCGGCGGGGACGCGGGTGGTCTCCATGTCGAGCGCGGGCATCGACACCGCAGCCGAGGTCGGGCAGCTCACGCCCAAGCAGGTCATCGATCTCGCCGCCGCCAACGACCACCCCGATGCCCAGGCCCTGCTCGTGCCGGACACCGCGATGCGCACGCTTGCCGTCGTGCCCGAGCTGGAGGCCCGCCTCGGCAAGCCGGTGCTCACCGCCAACCAGGTGACGATCTGGCAGGGACTGCGGCTGGTCGGGGAGACCCCCTCGATGCCGCAGCTCGGCACCCTCTTCCGGGCGAAGCCGGGATCATGACGCTCGAGGACCTCAAGCCCGTGAAGCGGCGCTCGACGGTCGAGCACATCGCCGGCGAGCTCCGTGCGGCGATCATGTCCGGATCCCTCGAACCCGGCGACCAGCTCGGGGAGGCCGACCTCGCCGAGCGGTTCTCCGTCTCGCGCGGCCCCCTGCGCGAGGCCATGCAGCGCCTGGTCTCCGAGGGAGTGCTCGTGGCGATCACCAACCGCGGGGTCTTCGTCGCCGAGCTGACGCTGGAGGACGTCCGCGATGTCTACCGCACCCGGTCGGTCATCGAGCGGGGCGCCGTCGAGATCGTGCTCGAGGAGCGTCGCCGCGCGCAGCTGCACGAGGCCGTGCAGCGCAGCGTCGAGCAGATGCGCCGTGCCGCGGCCCGCGGCGACGGCCCGGCGGTCTCCGACGCGGACCAGGCCTTCCACGAGGCGCTGGTCGAGTGCTCCCACAGCCCCCGGCTGATCAGGGCGATGCGCACGCTGCTCGTCGAAACCCGCATGTGCCTGGGCGAGCTGCGCACCACCTATCCCGACCTGGACATCCAGGTCCACGAGCACGAGGCCCTGGCCCGGGCCTTCCTCGACGACTCCCCCGCCAGGGTGAAGTCCGCCCTGCTCGCCCACCTGGACGACGCCGTCGACCGGCTCGTGGACAAGCGCACCGAGCCGGTCGATTGACGCTCGGTGCCCGTGGCGGAGTGCTGAGGAAGGGAGTCGTGGCCCGGCTCAGGCCGGAGCCCGCGCCGTGCACCCGGGTTCCGAGAGCACACACCAGCGCGGGCGGAGAGCCAAGGGCCATGGCTCCCTTCCTCCGCGCGACCCACCACGCACGGAGGAAGGGGACCGCCCGAGGCGTCAGGGGATGATGATCCCCTGCTGGGCGAGCTGGCTGTGGTTGGCCGCAGCCAGGGCCCGGCCGGTCTGCCGGGGGGAGATGCCCATGCCCCGCCACTCGGCGAGCATGACGGCGACCTTGTCGCGCATCTCCGACTTCAGCCGGGTGAACGAGTCCTGGGGGTCGTCACCGACCTGGCCCTGCAGCAGCCACCAGGCCCATGCAGCGGCACCGGCGTTGGCGACGAAGTCCGGGATCACCGGGATCCCGCCGGCGGTGAGCATCGCCTCGGCCGGTGGCGTCGTGGCCGCGTTGGCCGCCTCGACGACGACCTGCGCGTTGATCTCGGAGGCGTTCTCCTCGCGGATCGCGTAGGAGATCGCGGCCGGGACGAAGATGTCGGCACGGGTCGAGAGGATCGCCTCGCGGGGCAGCTGCTCGACGTCCTCGGGCACGCGGCTGCGGTCGATCTCGCCGTACTCGTCGCGCAGGTCGAGCAGCAGCGGCACGTCCAGTCCGTTCGGGTCGACGAGGGTGCCCGCGGCATCCGCGAGCGCCACGACCTTCACCCCCTCCTCGTGCAGGTACCAGGCGGCGGCACCGCCCATGGTGCCCACGCCCTGGATGGAGACCGTCGTCGTGCCCTGCTCCCAGCCGAGCGAGTCCGCGACGCCGAGGCACGCCTCGGCGACGCCGTAGCCACCGATGACCTCGCCGAGCTGCAGACCGTCGTCGGTGAGGGCGTCGAGTCCGGCGCGCACGCGCTCGAGCGTGCGGTGCGGGTTGGCTGAGCGTGTGATCGCCGCGTGGTAGGACTGCCCCAGACCGAGGTTGGCGAAGACCTCGTCGATGCGCGACTGCGCGACACCCAGGTCCTCGGCGGTGACCCAGTGGCCGTCGAGCCACGGGAGCATCGCAGCGCAGAAGCGCTCCAGCACGCCCACGGCTCGCGGGTCGCGGGGGTCGAAGTCGATGCCCCCCTTCGCCCCGCCGACGGGCAGGCCGAAGACGGAGGTCTTGATGGCCATCCCGCGGGCGAGGTCACCGACCTCGGAGATCGTGCACCCGGGACGCATGCGGGTCCCGCCCGTGGCCAGCCCACCGACGAGCGTGTGGACGACGAGGAATCCGCGAGCGCCCGTGACCGGGTCGGTCCAGGTCACCTCGTGGGCCGGTGGCCCGTCGACGAGGTCCTGACCGGGGACGGCGTCGACGGCGTCGAGGGCGCCGTCGGGGACGCGGTGGACGCGCGACTCCGTCTTGCTCGTCGAGTCCCAGTGCGGATTGTGCATGATCGTCACGTCAACCACCTTCTTTCTGCAGGTTCCTGTCTCCCCAGCGTGGGCCCGGTCACAACGGGGCGTCCAGCGCGTGAACCTGCACGATCATGTGCACTTCCGCTGCACGATCGTTATGAACGCCTACATTGGGTGAATGGAACTGTCCCTGCGTCGGTTGCAGATGCTGCGTGAGCTCCATCGCCGCGGCACGGTGACGGCCGCGGCCGCAGCACTCCACTACAGCCCCTCCGGGGTCTCCCAGCAGCTCGCCCAGCTCGAGCGCGAGGTCGGCGTCACGCTCGTCGAGCGCTTCGGCCGGCGTGTCCAGCTGACCGACCTCGGTCTGGTGCTCCTCGAGCACGCCGAGGAGATCCTCGGCGCCGTCGAGCGGGCCACGGCCGCGCTCGAGGCGGCCCAGGAGGGCGTCACCGCGAAGCTGACCGTCGGGGTGTGGGCCTCGGTGGCAGCCGGCCTGCTCCCCCGGGCCCTGACGACGCTGGCGGCCAACCACCCGGGGATCCAGGTGCACACGACCGAGCTGGTCCCCGAGCAGAGCGCCGCCGCGGTGCTCGAGGGCAAGTTCGACGCGGCCTTCGTCATCGACTACTCCGACCACGAGATGGACTGGGACCCGAGCCTGACCCGGACCGTCGTCGCGGTGGAGCGGCTGCACGCCGCCGTGCCCGCGGAGACGGTGGCCCGCGAGACCGTCTCCCTGCTCCAGCTGGCGGAGCACCCGTGGATCCTGTCCGGTCCGCGCTCGCACTTCGGCCAGGCGGTGCGCATCGCCTGCCACAAGCAGGGCTTCGCGCCCCGGATCGCGCACACGGTCGAGGAGCAGCCCACGGCGCTGGCCCTGACGGCCGCCGGTCTCGGGGTCACCCTCGTCTCGGACCTCGCGCTGGCCATGCGGCCGGAGGGAGTGGACATCGTCGCCCTCGACAAGCCGGTGATGCGCACGATCTCGGTGGCCCACCGGGGGTCCTCGGTGCCGCGTCGCTCGATCGACCTCTTCATCGACGCCGTCCGGACCGCGTCGGCCGAGCAGGGACTCGGGGCGAGCAACTCGCTGCCGTTGAGCGCGAGCGACTGATCAGACGGGTGGGTGCGTGCGGGGCCCGCTGACCAGGACGGCGATGCCGGCGAGGACCTGCCACAGCAGGACGGTGTAGACGGCGACCCGCTCGACGAGACCGAAGCCCCCGATCTCCAGCACGCCGCAGACGGTGCCGCCCGTGGACAGGAGCCCCAGGACGAGCGTGAGCAGCGCCAGTCGCCGGTGGCGACCGGACAGCGATACGGCCAGCGCCAGGAGGAGGACGCTCCCGCCGGCGATCGTCAGGACGGCCCCGACACCGTGGATGTCCGCCCGGGTGGAGGGCACCCCGGTCGGGAAGAGCCCGACGATGACCACGCCCACCCCGTAGGCGACCGTGAGACCGAGCACCGTCCGGCGGGCGCGCCGAGGGACGAAGGGGGCGAGGACGACCCCCGCGAGGAGGGTCCGCAGACCGGTGGCGACGAAGGTCGCGTTCATCACGACGTGGTGGGTCGCGGCGAAGGGCTCACCACCCGCGTACCGCGTCTCCGGGACGCCGAGCTCGCTGATCGCGTCGACCGTCCAGCGGTAGGGGCGCCCCTCCCAGCCGGCGGCCGCCCACGCCTCGCCGACGAAGTAGAGACCGGCAAGCAGCAGGAGCAGACCGCCGAGGCGGTACCGGGTGGTTCCGTCCGGCCGGCCGGAGTGCCGAGCAGTGCCCGGTCGCGCGAGGTGCGACGACGGCGCCCCGAGCTCATCCGTCGGGCTCACGCGGGCAGGTGGTCGTCGAGCCACCGGATGATGTCGGCCGTGACCTCGTCGCGGTTCGTCTCGTTGAGGATCTCGTGGCGGGCCCCGGGGTAGAGCGTCACCGTCACGTCGCGCACCCCTGCCGCGACGAAGGCATCGGCGACCTCGCGCACGCCCCGGCCACCCTTGCCACCCACCGGGTCGCGATCACCGGAGACGAAGTACACCGGCAGGTCGGCGGGCACGAGGCGCGCCTTCCTCGGCAGGGCGTTGATCCCGCCGAGCATGTCCGCGAAGAAGCCGGCCGTGAAGACCTCGCCGCAGCGGGGGTCGGCGATGTACTTCGCGACCTCGTCGGTGTCCCGGGAGAGCCAGTCGAACTTCGTCGTCGTCGGGCGGAAGCCGAGGTTGAACTGCCCGAAGGTCAGCGTGTTCATCAACGGTGAAGTGGCTCGACGCCCACGCACGCGGGACTCGAGCGTGGCGACGGTCTGGCCGACCCTGCCGAGGAGCCCCTGGTCGCCGCCGGTGCCGCTGAAGATCGCACCGTCAAGGTCCTGCCCGTAGCGGGTGATGTGGTCGCGGCCGAGGAAGGAGCCCATCGAGTGCCCGAACAGGAAGAACGGCAGCCCCGGGTACTGCGCACGCGCGGCCTCGCCGACGGCCTGGATGTCCTCGACCGCCGCGTCCCAGCCGTGGTCGTCGGCGTAGACGCCGCGGTCCTCCGGCCGGCTCGCGGTCTCGCCGTGACCACGGTGGTCGTGGGTCCAGACGGCGTACCCGGCATCGGTGAGTGCCTGCGCGAACCGCCCGTAGCGGCCGGAGTGCTCGGCCATGCCGTGGGCCAGCTGCACCACCCCCTTCGCCTCGCCCTCGGGCACCCAGGTGCGGACGAAGAGGGGAGAACCATCGTGGGGGGAGGCGATGGTCATCGTGTCGGCGCGCATGTCGACAGCGTAACGACGGCAGTCGCTCAGGAGACCCTCAGTCGACGGTGCGATAATCCTGCGCAGTTCCGACCGCCCCCGACCCGAGGGACCCATGAGCAAGAAGTCGAAGCCGACGTCCGCCCGCGATGCCCGCCTGGCACAGGCACGTCAGGAGCAGCAGTCCAAGGAGCGCCGCCGGACCTTCCTCCTGGTGGGCTCCACGGCCCTGGTGATCGTCGCGATCCTCGCCATGGTCGGGTACGCGATCGTCAGCGAGAGCGAGGAGCGCGAGGCCGCCGGCGACCTCGCGGCGGTCCAGGAGTACGACTACGAGGGCGGCACCCACGTCCAGGGCGAGGTTGACTACGAGGAGTCGCCACCCGTCGGCGGGAAGCACAACCCGGTCTGGCTCAACTGCGGTGTCTACGATGAGCCGGTGCCGAGCCAGCACGCTGTCCACTCGCTCGAGCACGGCGCCGTGTGGGTGACCTACGACCCGGACCTGCCCGAGGCCCAGGTCGACACGCTCGAGGAGACCCTCCCCGACACCTACACGATCCTCTCCCCCTACGAGGGCGAGATGCCCTCGAAGATCGTCGCGAGCGCCTGGGGCCACCGGCTGGCGCTGGACTCGGCCGACGACCCGCGGCTCAAGGGCTTCATCAAGGAGTACCGCGAGGGTCCGCAGACCCCTGAGCCGGGGGCGGCCTGCACGGGTGGTGTGGACGCCTCCGGGGCCATGAGCCAGTGAGCGCCAAGGCCATCATCGCGGTCGTCGTCGCGCTCGCCCTCGGGCTCGTCGGCGGGCTTGCCCTGGGCTCGGTCGGCGGCTCGGAGACCCCCTCCGACGACAGCGTCGCCGCGGGCTTCGCGCGGGACATGACGACCCACCACGACCAAGCGGTCCAGATGTCATGGATCGTGCGCACCCGCACCGAGGACGAGCTCGTGCGCTCGCTCGCCTACGACATCGCGCGCACCCAGGAGAACCAGTCCGGCCAGATGGCCGGGTGGCTCGCGGCGTGGGGACTGAGCCCGACCGGCCCCGGGGAGCCGATGGAGTGGATGCAGGGGCTCGAGCACGAGCACGCGGACGACCCGGACGCCCGACTGACCGACGACGGCATGATGCCGGGCATGGCCTCGCCCGAGGAGCTGGAGAAGCTGCGTTCGCTCAGCGACAAGGAGGCCGAGGTCCTCTTTCTGCAGCTGATGATCCGCCACCACAAGGCCGGGGTGCCCATGGCGCAGGCGGCCCTCGACCACTCGGCGAACGAGGCCGTCGAGAACCTCGCCCGCTCGATCATCGCCTCGCAGACCACCGAGGTGGAGACGATGACCCAGATGCTGCGGGAGCGCGGCGCGAAGCCGCTCGACTGACCCCATGGGCTTCGGGATCGAGACGATCAGGGACGCGGCCCGGCGGATCGAGGGGCGGGTGCGCGCCACCCCCCTGCTGTCCTCCCCGGTGCTCGACGAGCTCACCGGCGCCAAGGTCCTGGTGAAGGCCGAGTCGCTCCAGCTGACCGGCTCGTTCAAGATCCGCGGCGCGCTCAACACGCTGCGCTCGCTCACCGACGCCGAGCGGGACGCCGGGGTGCTCGCCTTCTCCACCGGCAACCACGGCCAGGCGGTGGCCGCGTCGGCGCAGATGACCGGCGCCCGCGCGACGGTCGTCATGCCGCAGGACGCTCCGCGGATCAAGGTCGAGGGGGTGCGCTGGTGGGGTGGCGAGGTCGTCTTCTACGACCCCGCCACGCAGGACCGCGAGGAGGTCGGCCGCGACCTCGTGCACGAGCGCGGCCTGACCCTGGTGCACCCCTACGACGACGTCCGCGTGATGTCCGGCCAGGGGACCGTCGGCCTGGAGATCGTCGACCAGCTGCGCGAAGGGGGTCACTCCCCCGACGCGGTCGTCGTCCCGTGCAGCGGTGGCGGGCTCTCCTCCGGGGTCTTCGAGGCGGTGCGCGATGCGCACCCGGGGGTCACCCCCTTCGTCGTGGAGCGGGACGGCTATCCCAAGATGGCGCGCTCGCTCGCCTCCGGCCGGGTGGAGAAGGTGCCGGCGGTGCCGGTCTTCCTCGACGCGATCGGCTCCCCCACCGTCGGCCGGCACACGCTCGACGCGCTCTCCCGGCACCCGGTCGACCCGCTGACGGTCACCGACGACGAGGCCCGGGTGGCGATGCGCGAGGCCTTCCGCACGCTCAAGCTGGTCGTGGAGCCGGGTGGTTCCGCGGCGCTGGCCGCGGTCCTGGCGCAGCGGGAGCGTTTCGCGGGGCAGACCGTCGTGGTCGTTGCCTCGGGTGGCAACGTCGATGCGTCCGTCTACGCCGACGTGCTCACCGGTTGATGACCTGACGGCCCACGGAGACCATCCCGCGTGCCGTCCGCTCACCTCACCGCGTCAGCGTGGTCGCCGCGGCGACCCGGGAGAGCTTCTCCGGGTTGCGGATCGCATAGCTGCCGGTGATGAGACCGTCCTCGATGGCGAACGCGAAGACACTGTCGACCTCACCGTCGAGGTGCACGAGCAGCGCCGGCCACCCGTTCAGCTCCAACGGCTCGAGTGTGATCGCGCCCGGGAACCGGGCCCATCCGGCAGCGAAGAGGCGCGAGACCTTGTCGCGGCCGCGGACCGGACGCGGGAGGGCCTGCTTGACGCCGCCACCGTCGGCCAGCGCGACGACGTCCGGGGCCAAGAGGTTGGCGAGCGCCTGGAGGTCACCGGTCTCGAGCGCGGACCGGAAGGCCACGACCACCGACTCGGCCTCCGCCCGGGTCACGTCGACGCGCGGGCGCCGGGCATCGACGTGCGAGCGGGCACGGTGCGCGATCTGCCGCACCGCCGCCTCGCTCTTGTCGACGGCCTCGGCGAGCTCGTCGTAGTCGAGCCCGAAGACCTCCCGCAGCACGAAGACGGCGCGCTCCGTCGGCGCCAGTGTCTCGAGGACCAGCAGCATCGCCATCGACACGCTGTCCGCGAGCTCGACGTCCTCGGCCACATCATGCGTCGTGACGAGCGGTTCGGGAAGCCACGGACCGACGTAGTCCTCGCGGCGCCTGGCGACGGTTCGCAAGCAATCGAGAGCGGTTCGGCTCACGACCCGCACGAGGAATGCCCGGGCGTCGCGCACCTCGCTCCGGTCGACGCGGTCCCACTTGAGCCACGCGTCCTGGAGGACGTCCTCGGCGTCGGCCGCCGAGCCGAGCATCTCGTAGGCGACGGTGAAGAGCAGGCTGCGGTGGGTGGCGAAGGGGTCCTCGTCCACCGCGGTGCTCATGGCTGCGACGGTACGGCAACGTCGGGTGCGGCCAGGGGTGGGAGACCACAGGCGTCAGCGAACTCCTCGGAGTGGATACCGAGTGCGACGTTGCTTCGCGAGCTGAGGTTCATGAAGCCAACTCGTGCCGTGAGCTCGATGAGACCGGCCGCGCCGAGCTCCTCGAGGAGCTCGGCCGAGAGCTCGTCGGTCACGGCCGGTGGGGTCTCGGACATCCCCTCCGCGTACTCCAGTACCCGCCGCTCGAGCGGTGTGAAGACGTCCGACCCACGCCACCGCGGCACCTCCCGTGCCTTGGTCTCGTCGAGGCCCTTGTTGTGGGCCATGAAGTAGCCGAAGTCGAGGCACCAGCTGCAGCCGATCCGGGCCGCCGCGGCCATGGTCGCGAGACTGGCGAGGTTCTTGTCGAGCTCGTCCCAGGACTCGACCTTGCGACCGACACCGGCGAGGCCCGAGAAGACCTTCTGGTGGTGCCACATCACGCCGATCGACTCCGGCGTCCGGCCGAACATCCGCTTGGTCATGGTCCTGAGGAGCCAGCCCTTGGGTCCGCTGACGTCGGCACTGGGGATCCTGGCGGTGGTGCTCATGACATCTCCTTGTCGTCGGGGCGCTGCGTGCTGCCCATGACATGAAGACGCCGCCCGCTGCCGCCCTGTGACACGAGTGGCCGCACACGTGTGTGGAAAGCCCACCTCGCACTGTCGGCCGTCGCAGATACGGTCTGACCGTGGCACTTCACCTGCACCGTGCGCAGCGCACCGACCTCCTCGCCGAGGGCCTCGGTGAGCTGCTCGCGAGCCCGCTGCCCGACCCCTTCGCCGAGGAGGTCGTCGTCGTGCCCGAGCAGGGCATCGAGCGGTGGCTGGCGCAGCGCCTCTCGCACCGCCTCGGCACGGGCGAGGGCGGCGGCGACGGGGTGTGCGCGGGCGTGCGGTTCCTCCGACCGCGATCTCTCGTCACCATGCTCACCGGCCGCGACGAGGACGACCCGTGGCTGCCGCAGCACCTCGTGTGGCCCCTCCTGGAGGTCATCGATGCCGCGATCGGTGAGCCGTGGTGCGCCGCGCTCAGCCGACACCTCGGCCACGGCTGCGAGGACGAGGACCTCTTCGAGGTGCGGGCGGGGCGGCGCTACTCGGTCGCGCTGCGCTTGGCGCGCCTGTTCCACCGCTACGGCCAGAGCCGCCCGACGATGCTCACCGACTGGGGCGAGGGCCGCGACACGGCTGGTGTCGCCGGTCCCCTCGACGAGGACCTGACCTGGCAGCCCGAGCTGTGGCGGCGCCTCGTGGAGCGCGTCGACGCACCCCCGCCGGACGTGCGGCACCGCGAGACGGTGGCGGCGCTGCGTGGGCTCGGGAGCACGTCGCGGTCCGGGCCCGCGCTGGACCTGCCCGAGCGACTGTCCCTCTTCGGGCACACGCGGTTGGCGGTCACCGAGGTCGAGCTGCTCGAGGCCCTCGGGCTCTCCCGGGACGTGCACCTGTGGCTGCCCCAGCCGTCACCGTCGCTGTGGGACCGGCTCACCGACTCCGGGGCGAGCGGGATCGTGCCGCGGTCCCACGACGCGACGAGCGACCTCGTCCACCACCCGCTGCTCGCCTCGCTCGGGCGCGACTCCCGCGAGCTCGTGCGGGTGCTGGGGTCCTCGTTCGACGTCACCGGGCTTCGAGGCTCCTCGCTGGAGCTCGTCGCACCTCAGCCGCCGGTGGTTGAGGTGGGAGGCCGTCAACGGCCGACCCTCGACACCACCCCGCCGACGACTGTCCTCGGCTGGTTGCAGTCGGACCTGCGCGAGGACCACGTGCCGGATGCCACGGAGCAGGCGGCTCGGTCCGTCCCGGACGCAGACCGCTCGATCCAGGTCCACGCGTGCCACGGGCCGGCCCGCCAGGTCGAGGTGCTGCGCGAGGTGCTCGTCGGCCTGCTCGAGGACGACCCGACCCTCGAGCCGCGGGACGTGCTGATCATGTGCCCGGACGTCGAGACCTACGCACCGCTCATCGGCGCGGCCTTCGGGCTCGGCGACCACGGCACCGACGCCGAGGGCGTCGACACCCACCCCGCGCACCGGTTGCGGGTGCGTCTGGCCGACCGCTCGCTGCGGGTGACCAACCCGCTCCTCGACGTCGCCGACCGGGTCGTCGCGCTCGCCGGGGGCCGCCTCACCGCGAGCGAGGTGCTCGACCTGGCCGCGACCGAGCCGGTGCGTCGTCGCTTCGCCATCGGTGACGAGGACCTCGAGACCCTCACCACGTGGGTCGGCGACTCCGGCATCCGGTGGGGCTACGACCAGGAGCACCGCGCCCCCTTCCGCATGGAGGTGGAGCACCAGGGGACGTGGCGGTTCGGCCTCGACCGGCTCCTCCTCGGGGTCGCCGTCTCCGCCGACGGGCCCCTACAGGTCGGTGACGTGATGCCGCTCGACGACGTCGGCAGCGGCTCCGTCGACCTCGTCGGCCGCGTCACCGAGATGCTCGAGCGAATCGGCTCCGGCCTCGACACCCTCGAGGGCGCCCGCACGGCGGGCGAATGGATGAGCGGGTTGACCGAGACCGTACTGTCCCTGACCGACGTCCCGCTGCGCGATCGCTGGCAGGTCGGAGACCTCCAGCGCACCCTGGCACGCGCCGCCAGGCACGCCGACGACGGCAGCGGGGCGACGCTGCGCCTGGCCGACGTGCGTGTCCTGCTCGCCGACCAGCTGGCCGGACGGCCGAGCCGGGCGAGCTTCCGCACCGGCGGCCTGACGGTCTGCACGATGACCCCGATGCGCTCGGTGCCCCACCGCGTGGTCTGCCTGCTGGGGATGGACGACGACTCATTCCCGCGCCAGCAGTCCCTCGACGGTGACGACGTCCTCGCCCGGGTGCCGCTGACCGGCGAGCGCGACGCCCGCAGCGAGGACCGCCAGCTGCTGCTCGACGCCGTCCTCGCGGCCCGCGAGCGCCTGGTCATCGCCTACACCGGCGCCGACGAGCACAGTGGCCAGCCCTGCCCGCCGGCCGTGCCGCTCGGGGAGCTCATCGACGCCGCCCGGGAGACGACGAGCGCGCCGCTCGAGGTGGTCGAGCACCCGCTGCAGCCCTTCGACGCGCGCAACCTCGAGCCGGGGGCCCTCGGTGGATCCCGTTCACCAGGCTCGACAGGCTCCCCCGAGCCCTTCACCTTCGACCGCTCGGCCCTGGCCGCAGCCCGCGCCAGCCACGGTGAGCGCACCCCGCCGGGCCGTCTGCTCACCGCGCCGCTGCCGGCCACGGCCATCGAGGACGTCGCTCTCGCCGACCTCATCCGCTTCTTCGAGAACCCCGCCCGCGGCTTCCTGCGCGGTCGCCTGCAGGTCGGGGTGTCGCACGAGGCCGAGGAGGTCAGCGACCGACTGCCGATCGACCTCGACGGCCTGCAGAAGTGGGCCATCGGCGAGCGCACCCTGCGGGCCCGCCTCGCCGGCGAGGACGCCCACGACATCTACCGGGCCGAGCTGCTGCGCGGTGAGCTGCCACCCGCCGGGCTCGGGGAGATCGCCCTCGAGGAGATCGGCCGCCAGGTCGAGCAGCTGATGGCCCAGGTGGCGCAGGGCCCGGCGGACCCCGTCCGGACGGTCGACATCGAGGTGCCCCTGCCCGGGGGGCGCCGCCTCACCGGCGCCGTCGACGGCGTCCACGGGATGCACCACGTCGACGTCACCTACTCACGGCTCGGCCCCAAGCAGGAGATCGGCTCGTGGATCCGGCTGCTCGCCCTGACCGCGGCCGGGCAGGAGGACGAGCCGTGGATGGCCTCCGCGCTGGGCAAGGGCTCGAAGGGCTCGGTCGCCCGCACCACCCGCGGCCCCCTGCCGCTCGCGGCGGCCCGCTCCCACCTGACAGCCCTCGTCGACCTCTACGCCCTCGGGCAGACCACCGCGCTGCCGCTGCCGGTCAAGACCGCCCGCGCCTGGGCCGAGGTCATCGGCCGCAACCCAGCGCTCGGACAGGCGGCAACCAAGCGCGCCGAGGGCGAGTGGCTGCCCACGACCATGCGCAACGGCGGGGTCATCCCCGGGGAGCAGGACGACGCATGGTGGCAGCTCGTCCACGGGAGCAAGGCCCCCTTCGCCGCCCTGCTCGAGCCCGTCGCCGGGCCCGGCACCGACCTGGCCACCCTCGCCCCGAAGGTCTGGGGCCCGGCCGACGACAACATCGCGGGGACCGCATGACCGCACTGACCCCCTTCGACATCGCCGCGGACCTGCCCACCGGCACGGTCCTGCTCGAGGCGAGCGCCGGCACCGGCAAGACGTGGACGATCGGCGCCCTCGTGGCCCGCTACATCGCCGGGGGCACACCGTTGGAGGACATGCTCGTCATCACCTTCGGGCGGGCCGCCTCCCGTGAGATGCGCGAGCGCGTGCGCGAGCACCTGCGGCACGTCCACCGGCACGTCGCCGACCCCGACCTCCCCAGCGCCGACCCGGTCGTGGCCCTGCTGCGGGACGGCACCCCCGACGAGGTGGCCCTCGTGGAGCGTCGGCTGCGGGTCGCACTGACCCACTTCGACGCGGCGACGATCGCCACGACCCACCAGTTCTGCCAACTCGTGCTGCGCGGCCTCGGCGTGGCCGGCGACTCCGACCCGCACTCGCGGCTCGTGGAGGACCTGTCCGACCTGCGCGACGAGGTCGTCGACGACCTGTACGTGCGCGGCTTCGCCGGTGGGGGCGAGCCGGCCTTCAGCCGGGCCCGTGCCGGCGAGATCGCCCGCGCGGTCACCGAGAACCCCCACGCCGTCCTCGACCCGAGCGCCCTCGACGACGGGACCGCAGACGCACGGATGCTGCGCTTCGCCCACCTCGTGCGCGAGGAGCTCGACCGGCGCAAGCGCCGCCTCGGGGTGCTCGGCTACGACGACCTGCTCTCCCACCTGGCCGACGCCCTCGAGGACGAGGACTCCCCCGCCCGCGAGCGGATGCGCCACCGGTGGAAGGTCGTGCTGGTCGACGAGTTCCAGGACACCGACCCGGTGCAGTGGCAGGTCCTCGACCGGGCCTTCTCCGGGCACAGCACGCTCGTGCTCATCGGTGACCCCAAGCAGGCGATCTACGGCTTCCGCGGGGGCGACGTCGACACCTACCTCACGGCCTCCGCCGGCGCCGCCACCAAGCACACCCTCGGGGTCAACCACCGCTCCGACGCGCCCCTCGTGCGCAGCCTCGGCGTCCTGCTGGGCGGGGCGGAGCTCGGCGACCCGGGCATCGTCGTGCACCCGGTCAGCGCGGCGCAGGAGGGCTCCCGCCTGGGCACCGCCGACGGCACCGCCCCCGACGGGATGCTCTCCCCGGTGCGGCTGCGCACCATCACCACGGGGCGCGCCCTGCCCGCCGGGGCGCGCTCGGTGGCGATCGGCGCCGTGCGCCCACTCGTCGCCGCGGACTGCGCCGCGGAGATCACCCGGCTGCTCGCCGGGGGCACGACCTTCGACGGGCGCGCGCTGCGCGCCGGCGACGTGGCCGTCCTGGCCCACACCCGCAACCAGCTCGACCAGGTGCGCCGGGCCCTGACCGAGGTCGGGCTGCGCTCGGTCATCGTCTCCAGCGACAGCATCTTCTCCTCCCCCGCAGCAGCCGCCTGGCTGACCCTGCTCGAGGCGATGGAGCTGTCCCACCGCCCCGAGCGCGTCCGTGCGGCGGCGCTGACCCCCTTCGTCGGGACGGATGCCGCCGCCCTCGACGCGGGCGGGGACGACCTCACCGACGAGGTCGCCCACCGGATGCGCACGTGGGCCGGGCTGCTCGCCCGCCGCGGGGTCGCCGCGGTCCTCGCCGCGGCCAGCGCCGACGGGCTCGACGCACGGGTCCTGGCACGGACCGACGGCGAGCGGCTGCTGACCGACCTGCGCCACGTCGGCGAGACGCTGCACCAGCGCGTGGTCACCGAGGGGGACGGCCTGGCGTCGCTGACGGCCTGGCTGCGCGAGCGGATCGGTGCCGCCCGCAAGGAGGAGCGGGCCCGTCGCCTCGACAGCGACGCCGACGCCGTGCACCTCGCGACGATCCACTCGAGCAAGGGCCTGCAGTACCCGGTCGTCATGCTCCCCTTCGTCGCCGACCGGTGGCTGCCCACGCCGGACACGCTCCACTTCCACCGCGAGGACCGCACCCGGTGCCTCGACATCGGCATCCGCTCCGACGAGGGGCGCGCCGACCGCCTCCAGCGCGCCACCGCCGAGGCGAGCGGCGAGTCGCTGCGCCTGCTCTACGTCGCGATGACCCGGGCGCAGAGCCAGGTCGTCCTCTGGTGGTTCCCGTCCGCGCAGAACACCTCGCCGTCCCCGCTGCACCGGCTGCTCCTGGGACGCGCCCCCGGCCAGGGTCCGGTGCCGGCCACCCACCCCGTCCCCGGCGACGGCACCCTGAGGACCCAGCTGGAGGAGTGGGAGCGTCGCGGGGCGCTGCGCGTGGAGCTCGTCGACGAGCCCACCGCCGTGCCGGTCGCGGCGCCCGCCCCGGTGAGGGACCTGTCCGTGCGCTCCTTCACCCGCAGCATCGACACGCAGTGGCGTCGCACCTCCTACACGGCGCTCACCCGCGCGATGGACGAGATGCCCCGGTCGGCGGAGGAGCTCGTCGTCAGCGAGCCCGCGGCGACCGACCGCCAGGACGACGAGGGGAGTACCCCGCTCGCCCCCGTACGGGGGCCACGTTCGCCCCCTTCGTGGGGGGCGAGTCCGGTCCTGCGCCCGTGGGCGGGGACGAGGAGGCCGCTGCTCCCACCGACGGGGACGACGAAGGGGGTCACCTCCCCTCGCCGATGGCCGAGCTGCCGGTCGGCGCCGGGTTCGGCTCGCTCGTGCACGCCGTGCTGGAGGAGGCCCACGTCGCGGCTCGCGACCTGCTCGCGGAGCTGCGGACGCACATCGAGGAGCAGGTCATCCACTGGCCCGTCCCCGACCTGGACCGGGACACCCTCGCCGAGGCGCTCGTCGACGTCATCGACACCCCGCTCGGTCCGCTGGCGCCGGGGACGACGCTGCGCGACATCGGCAGCCACGACCGGCTGTGCGAGATGGACTTCGAGCTGCCGCTCGGGGGTGGGGACGCCGCGTCCGACGCCACCGACCAGGCCCGGCTCGGCGACCTCGCCACGCTCATGCGCGCGCACCTGCCCGACGACGACCCGGTGCTGCCCTTCGCCGACGTCCTCGACGACCCGCTGCTCGGGGACCAGGCACTGCGCGGCTACCTCACCGGGTCCGTCGACGTCGTCCTGCGCGTCGGGGGGCGCCATCTCGTCGTCGACTACAAGACGAACTGGCTCGGCCCCGTCGACACCCCGTTGACCACCGGGCACTACGACGCAGACGCCCTGCGCGAGGCGATGACCCACTCCTCCTACCCGCTCCAGGCGATCCTCTACGGGGTGGTCCTCCACCGCTTCCTGCGCTGGCGCCAGCCCGGGTACGACCCGCAGGAGCACTTCGGCGGGGTGCTCTACCTGTACCTGCGCGGGATGGCCGGGGAGCGGACGCCCGTCATCGACGGCCACCCGACGGGCGTCTTCTCCTGGCAGCCCCCGATCGCCCTGGTCGAGGCCGTCTCCGACCTGCTCGACGGGCGCCGGCCCGGGACGGAGGGCCCACGATGACGACGATCGAGCAGGACCGATACGACCGCCGGTTGGCCCTGGGCGCCACCGGCGAGCTGGCCGACCTCAACACCGTCGGCGTCATCGAGGCGGCCGACGTGCACGTCGCCACGCGCTTGGCCCAGCTCGTCGAGGAGGGTGACGACCTGGCCCGGGTGACGCTCGCGCTCGTGGTGCGCGCGGCCCGCGAGGGGTCGACGAGCCTGGACCCCGAGCATGCCCGCGAGCTGCTCACCGAGAGCCGCGAGGGTGTCGAGGAGCCGCCGGTCATCCCGATCGAGCTGCCGTCGACGCAGGAGTGGCTACGGCGTGTGGCCGACAGCGCGCTCGCGGGTGCCGGGGTGCTGCGCGTCGAGCACGCACTCGTCTACCTCGACCGCTACCACCGGGAGGAGGTGCAGGTCGCGCAGGACCTCGCCCGTCGTGCCGCCACCCCTGCGCCGGCCGTGGACGAGGCGATGCTCGAGGCCGGGCTGGAGCGGGTCTTCCCCGGCGCCAGCTGGACCGAGCAGCGCGATGCGGTGCGCACCGCCGTCGGGCGCCTGACCACCGTGCTCGCGGGCGGACCCGGTACCGGCAAGACCTCGACCGTCGCCGGCCTGCTCACCCTGCTGCTCGAGCAGGCAGCGGGCGCCGGTCGCCGCCCGCGCATCGCCCTCGCGGCACCGACCGGCAAGGCGGCGGCCCGCCTGCGCGAGTCCGTCCTCGGCTCCCTCGAGGCCCTCTCCATGCAGGACCGCGAGCGCCTGGGCACCGACATCGAGGCCGTGACCGTCCACCGCCTGCTCGGGTGGCGGCCCGACAGCAGCAACCGCTTCCGTCGGGGACGCGGCAACCCACTCCCCCACGACATCGTCGTCGTCGACGAGGCGTCGATGCTCTCCCTGACGATGACGGCCCGCCTGCTGGAGGCACTGCGGCCCTCCGCTCGACTGCTGCTCGTCGGCGACCCCGACCAGCTCGCCTCCGTCGAAGCCGGCGCGGTGCTCGCGGACCTCGTCGCCGGTTACGGCGAAGGCGGTGTCCTGAGGTGCGACGAAGGCGGTGCCCTGAGGTGCGACGAAGGAGCCTCGAAGGGAGCCGCGAAGGGCGGTGACAGCCCGGTCGCGCGGTTGCGCACCTCGCACCGCTTCGGCAAGGAGATCGGCGCCCTGGCAGAAGCGGTGCGGGTCGGCGACGCCGACGGGGCGATCGCCATCCTCGCCGCGTCGAGGGAGGGCGGACCGGTGCAGCACGTCGAGGTCGAACACGTGCTCGACGCCGACGAGGCACTGCGACCACGACTGCTGGACCAGGCGAAACGGCTGCGGACGCTGGCCCTCGACGGCGCCCACCCGGCGGCCCTGCGCGAGCTGGGTGAGCACCGGTTGCTGTGCGCCCATCGCGACGGACCGTGGGGCGTCGGCCCGTGGAACGACCGGGTCGAGCGCTGGCTCGCCGAGGCGACCGGGGAGCACGGCCGCCACCAGCTGGGTCGGCCGCTGCTCGTGACCGCGAACGACCGCGGACTCGGGCTCTTCAACGGCGACACCGGCGTGATGTCGTTGCGTGAGGGCCGCGTCGTCGGGGTCTTCGGGGAGCCGGAGGCCCCGCAGGTGCACGCCGCGACCTCGCTCGCGGACGTCGAAACCGCCTACGCCATGACGATCCACAAGAGCCAGGGCAGCCAGGCGACGTCCGTGACCGTGCTCCTGCCCGACGCCGACTCGCGGCTGCTCACCCGCGAGCTGCTCTACACCGCGATCACGCGTGCGCAGAAGTCGGTCGTCCTGGTCGGCTCTGAGGAGGCGATCCGCGCCGCGATCACCCGCCGTACCCAGCGTGCGACCGGGCTGCGGCACCGCTTGTGACCTGACGCCGTGGCACGCGCTCAGCCTCCGCTGCACCCCCGGGTCGTGCGCCCGGCCACTCGGTCAGGCCGGCTCGGCGTGCAGCACGCGGAAGCGCTCGAGGACGACGGGCATGTCCCGCGCGAAGCCCCGGTCGTGGCTCGCGTTCTCGGTGAAGAAGTCCTCGTGGACCCGACGCCAGTGGGCCAGGGTCCGATCACCCTCCCCCTCCGCATGCGCGTGCTCCTCGTCGACCTCGTCGAAGGGGGCCGTGCGCACATCGGTGGTCACGACGAGGGCCCGCGGAGTCCCGGCGCTGTCGACGACGATGCCCAGGGTGCCCGGCGTCGGCAGGTCCTCCCCCTCGGCCTCGTAGTCCCACAGGGCCGAGGACGTGGCGGTCTTCGTTCCGTCGAGCACGAGGGCGAGCAGCTCGTCGGCCTGCTCGGGCGTCGCACCGAAGGCCCAGGCCGGGGGCCGCAGCGTCGCGAGGACGCTCTCACCCATGTACGAGCTCACGGTCGCCAGCCTGGCGTGCTGCTGCGCGCGCTCCCAGAAGGCCTCGATGTCATCCATGCCCACATCCTGCCGGTTCGATACCTCTGCGCGTGCCGCAGTGCGCTGGAATTCGCAGGAGCCTAAGCAGTTGCGACCGGGAAGGCGCAGGAGCCTAAGCAGTTGCGGCCGGGAGACCGCAGGAGCCTAAGCAGTTGCGAAGGGGGAACGGCTGGCCTGCCGGATCGTCCGTCGAACCGCGGCCGGCGATCAGCGCAGGACGGTGCGCTGGTAGGTCCGGATCGACAGCGGCACGAAGATCGCCATGATCAGCAGGATCCAGCCGAGCGTGTAGATCTCGGCGTGCTGCAGGGCCCACGTGTACTCGGCCGCCTCACGCGCCGCCTCGGCGGTCATCCCCGTGTCGGCGAGTGCCCCGAGGTTGCCGAAGTTGTCCCGCACTGCGTGCGTGAGCGTCGAGATCGGGTTCCACCCGGCGAAGGTCCGCAGCGCGGCAGGGAGCCGCTCGGCGGGCACGAAGGTGTTGGCGATGAAGGTCAGCGGGAAGATGATGATGAAGGAGGCATTGCCCACGACCTCGGGGGTGCGCACCTTCAGCCCGACCCAGGCCATCACCCAGCTGATCGCGTAGGCGAAGAGGAGCAGCAGCAGCGTCGCGACGACGGCGTCGAGGATGCCGTCACGGATCCGCCAGCCGATGAGCAGCCCGGTGATCCCCATGACCAGCAGCGAGATGACGTTGTTGACGACGTCGGACAGGGTGCGACCGATGAGGACGGCACCCGGATGCATCGGCAGCGTGCGGAATCGGTCGATGACCCCCTTCTGCATGTCCTCGGCCATGCCGAAGCCGGTGAAGGTCCCACCGAAGACGACCGTCTGGGCGAAGATGCCGGCCATGAGGAACTCGCGGTAGCCGTCGGAGTTGCCCTGCGTCAGGGCACCGAAGACGAAGCCGAAGAGCAGCACGAACATGATCGGTTGGAGGGTGGTGAAGACGAGCAGGTCGGGCACGCGTCGCAGCTTGATGATGTTGCGCCGGACGATCGTCCAGGAGTCGCTCACGAGGTGGGTCATGCGCTCTCCTGCTGGGTCTCGGTCTCGTCCTCGGCGTGGTGACCGGTGAGGGAGAGGAACGCGTCATCCAGCGTCGGGCGACGGATCCCGATGTCCTGCACGGTGATCCCCTCCCGCCCGAGCCGGCCGACGGCGTCGACGAGGGCGGTGGTGCCGTTGCTGATCGCGACGTTCAGCGTGCGGGTGTGCTCGTCGACGTCGACGTCGCCGACCCCGACGGACGCGAGCGTGGTGGCCGCGTCGCCGACGCGGGTCTCGTCCTCGACGGTGACGGTCAGCCGCTCGCCCCCCACCTGTGCCTTCAGCTGGTCGGCGGTGCCCTGGGCGATGATCCGGCCCTGGTCGATGACGACGATGTCGTCGGCGAGGAAGTCGGCCTCCTCGAGGTACTGCGTCGTCAGCAGCACCGTCGTGCCGGACCCGACGAGGTCACGGATGACCTCCCACATGTCCCCGCGTGAGCGCGGGTCCAGGCCGGTGGTCGGCTCGTCGAGGAAGACCACCGGCGGCCGCGTGACGAGCGCGCCGGCGAGGTCGAGGCGTCGCCGCATGCCGCCGGAGTAGGTCTTCGCCGGGCGGTCGGCCGCGTCGTCGAGGCTGAAGTCGGTGAGCAGCTCGCCCGCGCGACGACGCGCCGCTGCGCCACCCACGTGGTAGAGCCGCCCGATCATCTCGAGGTTCTCCCGGCCGGTGAGGTACTCGTCCACGGCGGCGTACTGCCCGGCCACACCGATGCGCGAGCGCACCGCGAGGGGGTCGGCGACGACGTCGATGCCGGCGACCCGGGCGCTGCCGGAGTCCGGCCGGATGAGCGTGGAGAGGATGCGCACCGCCGTCGTCTTGCCGGCGCCGTTGGGCCCCAGGACCCCCAGCACGCTCCCCGCCGGTACGGACAGGTCGATGCCCCGCAGGGCCCGGACCTGCCCATAGGTCTTCGTCAGGCCCTCGGCCTCGATCGCTGCATCACCCACGATCGGCAAGGCTATTGCAGTCCACCGACGGCCCCAACCCGATTTTCCGTGCGGCGCCACGACAGAAGAGGCCGCCTCCCCGGGGGCGGAGGAGAGCCCTCGGGGAGGCGGCGGTCAACCCCCTTCGCCATGCCGTGGCATCACCGGGCGGAGGGGGCGGTCATCACGACCCGTAGACGGACTGGATGCCCTGCCGGTCCCAGTCGGTCATGGTCAGGCTGCCGTCGGTGCCGTTGCACTGCGGGTAGTGCATGATCGACGACGAGTCGTAGGGGGTCAGCGGACGCCAGCTGTTGTCCTCGAAGCAGGTGCCGGCCTCGGGGCGCGTGTGCTCGTGGCGGAAGCCGAGGGTGTGGCCGAGCTCGTGGGCCATGATGTTGGACGGCTCCCAGCCGGAGGTGAAGATCTGGCTGGTGTTGACCAGGACGTTCATGTACCGGTCGGAGGAGCTGGGGAAGAAGGCGCGCGCGATGTAGTTGGCCTGCTTGACCGGCTCGACGGAGAAGACGACGTCGCGGTTGCGCGTGGTGCAGTTGCTGTCCTCGGCTGCGACGTGGACGAAGTCGACACCGGAGCTGGCCGACTCCCACTGGGCCGCACCGGACGCCATCGCGGCGGCGACCGCGTCGTGGTCCCCGCGGAACTTGGTGCTCACGCAGTAGGTGAGGTCCCGGGCCTGGCCGGCGCTCCACACGTCGTCCTGGCCGTAGACCTGGTTGACGACGAGGTTGGTGCTGTTGTCCTGCCCCGTCATCGCGTCGTAGAAGTCACGCAGACCGGCCTGCGTGCTCACCGGGATGTCACCGTCGACGATGTACTGCCGGTCGGCGTCCTGGTAGGTGTCGGCGCGGAACTCCTGGTACGAGGGCGGGTCGACGTCCTCGGCCTGGACGGCCGTCGCCGCCCCCATCGAGACGGACGCCGCGATCGCGAGGATGCCGGCAGCGCGGGTGGTGCGCTTCATGTGGTTGTCCCTTCCCTGTGGCGAAGGGGGGAGTGCGGTCGCCTCCCCCGTGGCCCGACGGTAGGGCGCGCAGCACCCTCGAAACTGCCAGCCGCGAGTACGGGAAGGACCACGGCTCCTCACGATTTGGTCAGGAGGTCCGTCGGTGACCGCGCCGATCCAACGGACGTCCTGCGTCGATCAGGCGCTCCGCCCGGCGACCTCGGCGAGGATCTGCAGGGTGCGCACCCGCTGGTCGAGACCCGGCGCGGGGTTGGTGACCATGAGCTCGTCGGCATCGGCGAGCGCCGCGAAGTCCGCGAGCCCGGTCGCCACCTCGTCGGGGTCACCGGCGACGGTGTGGGTGAGCATGTGCTTGGCCTGCTCCCCGACCTGGGTGTCGAGCAGCGCGACGACCATGTCGTCGTCGATGCGTCCGGAGCCGACCCGGCCGGCGAGCATGCGCACCCGGGCGTGCAGGACCTTCTCCTGCGCCGCCTGCGCCGTCGCGGTGTCGTCGGCGGCGATGACGTTCAGTGCCGCGATGACGTGCGGCTCGGCGAGCTGCTCGCTCGGGGTGAACTTCGCGCGGTAGGTGCGCACGGCCTGCTCGAGCGCGTCGGGGGCGAAGTGGCTGGCGAACGCGTACGGCAGCCCGTAGGCGGCGGCGAGCTGGGCGCCGAAGAGCGAGGAGCCCAGGATGTACAGCGGCACGTTCGTCCCGCGTCCCGGGTAGGCGTGGATGCCCTCGATCCGGGTCTCGCCGGAGAGGTAGCCCTGCAGCTCGCGCACGTCGTGGGGGAATGCCTCCGCGGCCCGCGGGTCGGTGCGCAGGGCGCGCATGGTCGCACCGTCGGTGCCGGGCGCCCGGCCGAGGCCCAGGTCGATCCGTCCCGGGTGCAGCTCCGCGAGGGTGCCGAACTGCTCGGCGATGACCAGCGGCGAGTGGTTGGGCAGCATGACGCCACCGGAGCCGACGCGGATGCGCTCGGTGCGGGCCGCGATGTGCGCGATGAGCACCGAGGTCGCGGCGGAGGCGATCCGCGGCATGTTGTGGTGCTCGGCGAACCACAGTCGCTCGAAGGCACCCAGCTCGTCGGCGGTCCGGGCCAGGGTCACGGTCTGGTCCAGCGCCTCGGCGACCGGCTGGTCCCGGGCGACGGTGGCCAGGTCGAGGAGGGACAGAGGAGGGAGCGCGGCACTCATGCCGCCATCGTCTCACCGGCCCCTCGCGGGCCGTGGCGAAGGGGGTGGGTCCGGGTTGTCAGGGGCGGCACCTAATCTCTGGCGCATGGAGATCGGGGACGCACGAGTGCTGGCACGGGAGCTGATGGACGAGCACGGCCTCGAGGACTGGACGCTGGTCCTCGACCGCGCCAAGCGACGGGCGGGGGTGTGCCGCTACTCCGACCGGGCGATCGGCCTGAGCCGGCACCTGACCCGCCTGCACACCCTCGACCAGGTCCGCGACACCGTCCTGCACGAGATCGCGCACGCGCTCGCCGGGCCCGCAGCGGCCCACGGGCCCCGGTGGCGCAGGACCGCGATCGCCGTCGGCGCGAGCCCGCAGCGGTGCCTTCCCGACGACGCGGCCAGGATCCCCGGAAGCTGGCTCGGCACCTGCCCGCGGGGGCACACCGTCGACCGGCACCGACGCCCCTCACGGGTGCTGTCCTGCCGTCGCTGCTGCCCCGGGTTCAGTCCCGACTCGATCTTCGAGTGGACCCACCACGGGGTGCCGACCGACCCCGGTCCGGGTTACCGTCGCGAGCTCGCCGGCATCCTCGCGCGCCGCTGATCCCCGGGTCGGGGATGAATTCCGGCGGCGGCATGGTTGGCTGTGGGTGTGAATGTTCGCGAGATCCTGCCCCCCGGCGTCGACCTGCCCTCCGAGGGCACGGTGACGATGTTCTCCACGACCTGGTGCGGCTACTGCCGTCGGCTGAAGTCGCAGCTGGATCGTGAGGGCATCGGCTACACCGAGATCAACATCGAGAACACCCCCGGCACCGCCGAGCTCGTCGAGGTGGTCAACGGCGGCAACCAGACCGTGCCGACGCTGCTCTTCCCTGACGGCTCGTCGGCCACGAACCCGTCGCTGGCCGACGTGCGCAAGCAGCTGGGTTAACCATGGCCAAGCTCTCCCAACCGACCAGGGCGGCGATCGGGACCAGCCTCGCCGGTGGTGCCCTGTCGGCCCTGTCCAACGCACCGCTGCAGTTCGGACACCTCTTCCGGGGGCGCTTCCCGACCGTGGCGGTGACGGGGATGACCGGTGTCGGCAAGACCCGTCTGGCCGACCGCCTCGCCCGGCGCGCCTCCGTCGAGGCCGCCCTCGACGACGGCTCCGCGACGATGGAGCGCCGCACCCGCAAGACCGCCAAGGGCCGCGGCTTCCGCTTCCGCGTCGTCCCCGGCGACAACGCCGCGACGCGGCTGTCCGCGCTCGACGAGGTCTTCCACGACGACCCGGTCGACGGCGTCCTGCACGTCGTCGCCAACGGCCACGCCACCCCGCGCGGGACCATGCCGGCCGACGCGACGCGCGAGGACCTGCTGGCGGCCGAGCTCGAGGACTTCGCGATCACCTCGCACCGGGTCGCCTCGATGGCCGTGCGCCGGGACAGGCCGATCTGGCTGATCATCGTCGTGACGAAGTCCGATCTCTTCGCCGACGACGTGGACGCCGCCGTCCGGTACTACTCCCCCGGCAGCGGCACCCCCTTCGGCGCCAAGGTCGACGAGCTGCGCTCGCTCGCCGGCGGTGCCCGCCTCTCCGTCGACGTCGTGCCGATGTTCACCGAGGCCGAGGCCACCACCGGCAAGGAGAAGAAGCAGGCCGACCGCGGCTCCGCGCAGCTGATCAGCCGCCTCGAGGCGCGGATGGCCCAGCTCAGCGGCCACGTCTGAGTCAGCAGGAGCTGTGGCCCACGGTCAGCGCTGCGGATACGGTGGCGCCGTGCCCGACCTGCTGCTGATGATCGCCCTGGAGTACACCGCATGAGGCCCCGACGTCGCGCTGTCCTTGGTGCCGGTGGCGCCGCTGTCGTGGCGCTGCTGTCCGGCTGCTCCTCGACGTCGCGGACCGAGGCACCCCAGCCCACAGGCAACGGCTCGCCCAGCCCGGGGACAGAGGGTTCGACTGAGCGACACCCGCCCATGATCCACATCCATGGAGTCGCTCGTCACCCGCGCACCGGTGATCTGCTGCTGGCAACACACCAGGGCTTGTTCCAGCAGGTCGACGGCGACCTCGTCCGCAATGGTCCCGCCATCGATCTGATGGGCTTCGCCATCGACGGCGATGGCACTCTCTACGCCTCCGGGCACCCCGCACCGGGCACCGATCTCCCTCAGCCGGTGGGTCTCATCACCTCACAGGACACGGGTGGCAACTGGCAGATCGCGTCACGAGGAGGACAATCGGACTTCCACGCTCTGAGCGCCGGACCGACTGGCGTCCTCGGCTTCGACGGGACGCTTCGCCACACCCGGGACACCAAGACCTGGACCACACGGGACATCCCTTCGCCCCCACGGGTACTGGCTGCCTCTCCGAGGTCCGGGAGGGTACTGGCCACCACCGAGGCCGGCCTGCTCATCAGCCAGGACGATGGCGCCACGTGGGCCTCCCTCGCCCCACCGGAGACCGCCGTTCTCGCCGCGTGGGCCGACGAGGACACCATCGTGGTCTCCTCGCCCGCAGGACGGATCGCCACCAGTGACGACGCCGGCCGCACCTGGCGTCGTCACCCGAAGAGCATCGGGGCGGCCGAGGCGCTGTGGGCGGGCCGCACTGCTGAGGGGCAGCTGGAGATCATCGCGTCCGTCGAAGGACGCGTGATCAGCACGACGGACGCAGGAACAACGACCCGGGTGCTGATTCAGTGACTCGTGGGCTCTGAGCCCTCGGCGCAGCTGCCGCCCTCGCCCGGGTAGGTGGCGGGCCGAGGGCGGCAACGCTCGGCGGGTCAGGCCAGCGAACTGATCAGGTCACGGCAGGCCCGCTCACAACGCCGGCACGCCTCGGCACAGATGCGGCAGTGCTCATGCATCGAGGCGTGCTCATCGCAGTTGTCAGCGCACGACTTGCAGACCGTCGCACACGCTTCGAGGAGGGCGCGCGTCACGTTGGCGTCATAGCCCGTGTGGCGCGAGAGCGCGGAGCCGGTCGTCGTGCAGATGTCCGCGCAGTCCAAGTTGGTGCGGATGCACTTGGTGAGGTCAGCGACCATGTCCTCACTCAGGCAGGCGTCAGCACAGGCGGTGCAGGTCTGGGCACATTCGAAACAGGCCTGAATGCATTCGGTCAGCTTGGCTCGGTCGATGCCACCCAGATCCTTCGGGTAGGCCTCGAGCATCTGCTCCACGGTGTGCATGGCACTACTCCTTCCATCCGTTGGAACGACGCGGCAACGATCCTGCAGGCGCGTCGACGAGTGCTTGGACTACCCCGGCGAGGTAATCGGAAACTGAATGACCGCGGACGGGGGCCGTCTACCCCAGCGACAGCTCGCGACACCGTCGTTCATGCGAGGACACGCTCGCGGCTCATCCGGACTCATCCGGTGAAGCGCACATACTGTGGGGGGTACGGGTAGAGAGTCCAGCGGAGAAGCATGAGAAGGAGACGGCATGGCGACGACCCCTCGCAGGGTTCAGGCAGCGACGACCGCCGCGGCGGTCATTGCGCTGCTTGCAGGATGCGGCGGCGCGGCAGAGGAGGAGGCAACGCAGTCACCTCACTCGTCGATGACGTCCGGCTCGTCCGAATCGGAGCACGGGTCCGGCGAGGAGATGACCGATCACCAGCCGGATGGTGGACCTCCCCCACAGGGAGCCGAAAGGGCGAGCTCGCCGACGTATCCCGTGGGTACGAGGGTGACGCTGACCGCTGATCACCTGTCAGGGATGAAGGGAGCGGAGGCGAGCATCTCCGGTGCCTTCGACACGACGGCCTACTCCGTCAGCTACACCCCCACAAATGGCGGTGAGCGGGTCACCGACCACAAGTGGGTCGTTCACGAGGAGCTGGAGGATCCCGGCAAGGCGCCCCTCGCGGCCGGCACCGAGATCGATCTGGATGCAGACCACATGACCGGTATGGACGGCGCCGAGGCCACGATCGACCGCTCGACCGACGAGACGGTATACATGGTCGACCTCACGATCGACGGCGAGACGATGACCAACCACAAGTGGTTCGTCGAGAGCGAGATCCAACCGAGGAACTGACGGACCGGGTGGGCCGCGCGCCACCCGCCGGGGCGGTGCAGAGCGCAGGTCGTGGCGCAGGACGCCTTGTAGGGTCGAGCCGATCTGCCACCTCAGGAGAGTTTGCCGACGGAGCGAGAAGGGATGATCGCCGTGCACGGAATCGTGGCCATGGCGCTGGTGGCGACAATCGCAGTGGCGTTCCTCTATGTGCTCCACCGGGCTGTCGGCGTCCTGGCCGATCCGCTGGCCGTGCTCCCTGCACAGTCGGGCTGGTTGCCGCAGGAGCATGCTCTGTCGCGCTTTCATGCACGGTGGTATCCGGCCACGATCGTCTTTCTCGCCTTCGATGTCGAAATGCTCTTCATGTACCCGTGGGCAGTGGTCGTGGCCGAGAAGGGGATCTCGGCGGTCGTCGAGATGTTCCTGTTCCTGGGGGCGCTCCTCATCGCCGTGGTGTGGGCCTGGCGGGAGGGAGCCTTCCGATGGGTGTGACCCGGCTCCTCGCCCGCCTCGCGGTCCGCAGCGCCCGCGTCCTGGTCGTCGAGGCTCCGGGGCAGTGGCTGACGCGCGTCGAGCTCGAGCAACAGATGCTGCGCCGGGGCTGGGGCACGGCATGGACGCCGGCGGACGCTGACGTGCTGGCCGTGTGCGGCGCCCCGGGCCCTGAGCTCGCAGACCTCACGGAACGCCTGTGGGACCAGATGCCCGGCCCACGCGCGCGCGCCGACATCCCCTCGCCCAGCGCCGTCGACGGAGCCCTCGACGCCGCCGCGAGTCTCTTGCTCGACACCTCGTACCACCGGGCAGATGCCCGAGAGCGGGCGCAGAAGCCTCAGGTGACCGAGGACCACGAGGACATGGACCACGAGGACATGGACCACGAGGACATGGACCACGAGGACATGGACCACGAGGACATGGACCACGAGGACATGGACCACGAGGACATGGACCACGAGGACATGGACCACGAGGACATGGACCACGGCGACATGGACCACGGCGACATGGACCACGGCGACATGGACCACGGCGACATGGACCACGGCGACATGGACCACGGCGACA
This sequence comes from Janibacter sp. DB-40, assembly GCF_029510815.1. Classification (NCBI taxonomy): domain Bacteria; kingdom Bacillati; phylum Actinomycetota; class Actinomycetes; order Micrococcales; family Intrasporangiaceae; genus Janibacter; species Janibacter sp. DB-40. Next base: position 3,141,998 of record NZ_CP120360.1, read on the forward strand.
TGGACCACGGCGACATGGACCACGGCGACATGGACATGGCCCCCGAGGGGATTGCGTTGGCGGAGGGTGGCGAGGACCGCGACGGTCTCGAGATGGATGTCCTGCATCTGCCACTCGGTCCCGTCCTTCCGTTCTGGCCGGCCGGCCTGGTGTTGCTCTGCTCGCTGCAGGGCGACGTCGTGGTCGACGCCGAGGGGTCCGTCGTCGACGGGCCGGGTGAACTCCCGAGCGGCGGCGAGCCCGAAGCACCGCCTGCATCGGCCATGGCAGCGCGGTGCGACGGAGTCGTTGCGCTGCTGGCGCTCACCGGCGCGGGACGTGCGACCACGTGCGCTCGCAGCGCCAGGGATGCCCTGCTGCGTGATGACCGGCGCGCCGCTCGAGAGGCGATCGAGACGCTGCACCGCACGGTGCGGACGTCATGGCTGCTGCGTTGGTCCCTGCGTGGGGTACTAACGCTCGATCAGTCCGACCTGGCACGCCACGGCCTACCGCAGGGCTGCGGAGGAGACGCCCACGACCGCCTGTCGTCCATGGTGGACAGGCTTCGGACCGAGATCGCGGACGCGGAAGCGGCCTCGGCCGCCAGCCACGCGGTGCCGTGGGAGAAGGTGCCGCAGCTGGTGGTCGGGTTGGAGCTGGCCACCGCGCGGCTGGCGGTGGCCAGTGTGGGGATGGAGCCGTTCCTGGTCGACCAGGGGGTGGGGCATGCCTGACGGTGCCCTGGAGATCGTTCCTGTGTGGTGGGCCGTGCCGGCCGGAGTCATCCTGTGCGCCCTGGCCTACCTTGCCGTCGCGCTGGACGCGCGGCTGTCGGCCCACGAGGACGGCCACGGTGGCGAATGGACCGTGCCGCTGAGTCGCACTGCCCGGCTGCTGCGGCAGCGGCGACGCACCACCCTGGCCGCCGACACCCTGCTGTGGCGGATCGGTGGTGCCGGGATGTTCGTCGGTGCCTTCTTGGTGGTCGCGGTGATCCCCCTGGGCCGGTGGGTGCTGGCCGATCCGCAGGTGGGGATCGTGTGGTTCAACGTCGTCGATGTCATGGTCTGGGCGCTGGTGTGGCTGACCGGATGGGGGGCCAACTCAACCCACGGTCTGGTGGGGGGCTACCGCTTCCTTGCCCATGGACTGGCCTACGAGCTGCCGCTGATGTTCGCCCTCGTGGCTCCGGCGATCGCCGCCAGCAGCCTCGGTGTCGGGGATGTGGTCGCCGCGCAGGACGGCCTGTGGTTCGTGGTGTGGATGCCGGTGGCCTTCGTCATCTACCTGGTGGGCGTGGCCGGGTTCTCCGTGTGGGGCCCGTTCGCCCCCGCGCTGGCAGCAGACATCGCCGGCGGGGTGCTGGCAGAGCTCTCGTCCGTGGACCGCTTGGTCTTCCAGAGCGGGCGCTTCTTCTTCCTGACCGCCGGAGCAGCCTTCTCGGTACCGCTGTTCCTGGGGGGTGGCGCCGGCCCGGTGCTGCCCGGCTGGGCATGGATGCTTGCGAAGACCGTGCTCGTGCTGGCGGTGCTGGTGTGGCTGCGTCGCAGGATTCCGTTGTGGCGCCCGGACCGGTTCATGGAGATCGGGTGGATGGTCCTGCTCCCCGCTGCCGTGGTCCAGGATCTGGTCGTGTCCCTCGTCGTCGTCCGGGGAGGCTGAGGCGTGCTGATCGGTATCGCGTTCTGGATGTTGGCCGTGGTCGCCGTGCTCTCGGGCGTCGCAGTGTTCATGGTGGACTCGATGGCCCGGGCCACGTACGCACTGGCCCTGTCGTTCGTCGCCGTGGGTGTGCAGATCCTGCTGCTGCAGCAGGGCTACCTCGGGCTGATCACGATCCTGATGATGGTGATGGAGATGGCTGTGATGGCCGTCTACATGGTGATGTTCATGGGCATGAATCCTGCACTGATGCCCATGGACATGACCCATGGGAAGAAGACGGCGATCGGCGCATCGGTCGCCGCCTTCGTCCTGCTGGCCGGTGGTGCGCTGCTCATCCCCTGGCCGCAGCAGCGCCGTGGCGCCATCCCCGAGGACCTGACGCACGCGCTCGGTCTGGAGATCATGGGCGAGAAGATGCTCGTCATGGCCGTGATGGGTCCGGTCATGGTCGCAACGATCGTGGCCGGCGTGGTCCTGGCTGCCCATCGCACCCGCTACGACCGATTCGGCGACGACCTGAGCCGCCGACCGGCTGACGATCCTCAGTCCGGGGGGGTGGGCCGATGACTCTCGAAGGCGTGCTGGTGGTGGCGGCCGCACTGTTCTCCGTGGGCCTCTACGGCGCCCTGTCGCAGCAGGTCGTCGTGATGGTGATGATGGGTCTGGAGCTGATGATCAACGGGGTGCTCCTGGCAGCCGCCGGGTTCTGGTTCTTCCTCGCCCCTGACCCTTCCGGGCAGGTCCTGTTGCTGGTGGTGCTGGCCGCGATGACGGTGGAGATGGCCATGGGCTTCGCGGTGGCCACGCTGCTGCATCGCCGGGCGGAGACGGACATGACCGACATGGCCGAGGAGCTCTCCCGATGATCGGCGCCCAGACGGCACTCGTGGCCATGGTGGTGCTCCCGGCCACCGTGGGTGGTGCACTGGCCGTCCTCCGTCCGGGTCGTGGCGCGGCACCCATCGCCCTGATCACCTCGGCGATCATGGTCGCCCTGTCGCTCGTGACTGCCCTGACCCGCCCGACCGTCTCGTACCCCTTCGTCGTCGGTGCGGACTTCGCGCTCGATGTCGACGCCCTCGCCGCGCTGGTCGTGCCGATGATCACCACCGTGACCTTCCTCGTCCTCATCTTCGCGGCCGGGAACATCCGGGAGTCCCGGGGTCGCTTCCACGGGTTGATGCTCATCTTCGCGGCGGCCGCCCTGGTCACTGCGACCGCTGCCAGCATCCCGGCGCTGCTGTTCGCCTGGGAGGTCATGGGCGCGACCTCCTACGCCCTGATCGGCTTCTGGTGGCGAGACCCCGACCGTGTCTCGGCGGGCCTCACTGCCTTCATCACCACTCGCACGGCTGACCTCGGTCTCTACATCAGTGCGGGCGCGGCGTTGGCCGGAGGGGCGGGCATGGCCTTGGCCGACCTGCCGAACGCGCAGGGCTCGTGGCGTCACGTCGCCGCCGCCGGGATCGTGGTGGCGGCACTGGGCAAGGCGGCGCAGCTGCCCTTCTCCTTCTGGCTCTCCGGAGCGATGAAGGGACCCAGCCCCGTCAGTGCCCTGCTGCACTCCGCAGCGATGGTCGCGATGGGCGGATACCTCCTGCTGCGCGTGGAACCCCTGCTGGCCTCCACCGCGTGGGCCGGCCCCCTCACTGCGTGGGCCGGCGTGTCCACGGCGGTGCTCATGGGGGTCGTGGCGTTGGCGCAACGGGAGCTGAAGCAGCTGCTGGCCGCCTCCACGGCCGCCCAGCTGGGTTTCGTGGTGCTCGCCGCCGGCGTGGGCACGGTCAGCGGTGGCGCCGCCCACCTGGTGGCGCACGCCTGGGTCAAGGCTCTGCTCTTCCTGGCCGCGGGCGCATGGCTGACCGCTCTGGGCACCGAGGAGCTGGCGAAGCTACGGGGTGTCGCCCGTCGGTGGCCGGTCGTGGGTGTGACCGCGGGTGTGGCGGCGCTGGCCTTGGCGGGAGTGGCGCCGCTGTCCTTGTGGGCGACGAAGGAGGCCGTGCTCACCGCCGCGCTGAAGTCATCCCCGTGGCTCTACGCGGCGGGGCTACTGGCCGCGGCATTGTCAGCCGCTTACGCCGGCAAGGCACTGTGGGCGATCTGGCGGCGCGACTCCCGCGCGGGAGTCCGGGCTGACGGCACCACGGACGTGAGCACCCTGGAGCAGGCGCCGCTGGTCCTGCTCGCGCTTGGTGCGGCCGTCCTGGGTCTGCTCGTCCTGCCGCCGATCGGTGGCATGCTCGCCGAGGCCGTGGGCGGCCACGGCACGATGCCGGCCGTCGAGCTGGTGGTCTCGGCCGTGATCGCGGTGGTCATCGTGCTGCTGATGCTGCGGCTGCGTGCGCCTGCGCCGCGATGGGCGCTCGGCTGGTTGGGGCTGGCCTCGGCTGCGCAGGCCGTCGTTGTGCGTCCCTCCATGACCGTGGCACGCACTCTGGCCAGGTTCGACGACGATGTCCTGGACAGGAGCGTGCATGCGCTGGCAAGACAGGTCCTGGGGCTGGCGCAGAGGGCGGCGCGTGTCGATGACCTCGTGCTGGACCGGGCGGTGACTGCCTTGACCGGAGCGACCGCGGTCCTGGCGCGTATGGCCGCGCGCGTCGACGACCTTCTGGTCGACGGGGCCGTGGCATCGCTCGCCGGACAGGTCCGCCGCCTCGGGCGGTTGGCTCGGGCTCCGCAGACGGGGGCCATCCACCAGTACTTCCTCCAGACCATCGCCGTTCTCGCCATCGGCGTCGTGGTCTGGTCCGTCTACTCCGTGATGGGTTGAGCATGCTGAGTCTGATCCTCTTTCTTCCCCTGGTCGTCGCCGCGGTCGTCGCTGCGGTCCCCTTGCTGGGCGGCGCCGCCGCTCGGTGGGTGTGGGTAGCGGTGAGCGCCGTCGAGCTGGTGCTCGTCGGCGTGCTCTGGGCCGGTTACGAGGACCCCGGGACGAACGAGCTGGCGTTCGAAGAGCAGGTGCCGTGGATCCCGGGAGTCGGCAGCAGCTACCACGTCGGCGTGGACGGACTGTCGCTGCCGCTGGTGGCCATGACATCGGTCGTCTTCTTTGCATGTGCCGTCTACGCCCTTCGCGACCGGGAACGGCCCCGCGCGCAGACGGCTCTTTTCCTGTTCCTGCAGAGCGTCAGCCTCGGGGTCTTCATGGCCGCCGACCTCATCGTGTTCTTCGTGTTCTTCGATCTGTCCATCGTGGGCATGTACTTCGTCATCGCCGGCTGGGGCCACGGGAACCCCGCCAGATCCGCGCTGAAGTTCTTCCTCTACACCTTCCTGGGATCCCTGGCCCTGCTCCTGGGGTTCATCGGGCTCTACGTGGCCTCGGACCCACACACCTTCGACATCCGTGAGCTCGTCGCGGCCACGCCGCTGGAGGACGACCCGGTGGCAGGAGGCTTCGTCCTGGCAGCGATCCTCGTGGGTCTGGCCGTCAAGACCCCGACCGTGCCGTTCCACACCTGGCTCCCCCCGGCCCACACCGATGCACCGGCCACCGGCTCGGCCGTGCTGGCGGGCGTGCTGCTGAAGATGGGGACCTACGGCTTCGTGCGCATCGCGATGCCGATCCTGCCGGAGGCCTGGCGGGCATGGGCCTGGGTGATCGTGGCGGTCGGCATCATCTCCGTCCTGTACGGAGCGTTCGTGGCGCTGGCCCAGACCAACCTCAAGCGGATGATCGCCTACACCTCCGTGAACCACATGGGTTACATCATCCTCGCCCTGGGTGCGGTCGGCCTCCTCGTCGATGACACCGCGCAGGCCCGTTCGGTCGCCGTGACCGGCGCGGTCGTGCAGATGGTCAGCCATGGCCTGATCACCGCCGCCCTCTTCCTCCTGGCGGGGGTGATGTACACCCGCGCCGGTACCTACGACATGGGTTCCTACGGCGGTCTGGCCACGCCTGCACCGCGTTACGCGACACTGTTCGCCGTGGCGGCCTTCGCCTCGCTGGGCCTGCCCGGGCTGTCCGGGTTCATCGCCGAGTTCCAGATCTTCGCCGGCAGCATCGCAGTCGCCCCGGTCACCGCGATCGCCCTGCCGGGCATCCTCGTCACCGCCGCCTTGTTCCTGCTGGCGCTCCAGCGAGTCTTCACCGGTCCCACGCAGGGCCAGTCACCCGGATTTGCCGACCTGAGCGGCCGGGAGCTGTGGTCGGTCGGTCCGCTGCTTGCCCTGTCCTTGCTCATCGGCGTGATGCCCCAGGTGCTGCTCGGAGTCATCGAGCCGGCGTCCGCTGCCCTGGTCACCCTGGTCGGGAGATAGGGGGTGGACGGATCGATGCAGATGCAACCGGCTCTGCTGCTGCCGGAGATCACCACCCTCATCGGTGGCCTCGTCGTTCTGCTGGGCGGGTCCTTCCTCCCCCGGGACCGCCAGTGGATCGCCCGCGCCGTGGCCGCCCTCGCGCTGCTGGGCGCAGCGGTCGCAGCGGCCCTCGCCATGGCCGGGCCCGCTCAGGCCGCGTTCTCCGGAACCTTTGCGGTGGACGTCGCCACCGGTGCCGCCCGGGTGATCACCGCGCTGACCACACTGCTCATCCTGGGCGTCGCCTCCGGGGAGATCGCTGGCTCGGCCCGCGAGTCCGACACGTACGCGCTGCTGCTCTTCGCCGCCACAGGGGTCATGGTCCTCGCAGGAACCACCGACCTGCTCGTGCTCATCGTCGGATTCCTCCTGGCCAGCATCCCCCTGTACGGGATCGTGGGACTCAGGGGCGGTCGCTCCGGGGCCGAGGCAGCCGTGAAGACCTACCTCATGGGTGCGCTCTCGGGGATCGTGCTCATGCTCGGGGTCACTCTGCTCTACGCCCTGACCGGCGCCACCGACTACGCCGGGCTCAAGGAGGGACTGTCCGCGGCTCCCGATGCAGCCGTTGGCGCCGGTGTGCTGTGTGTCCTCGTCGGTCTGCTCTTCAAGGCCGGTGGGGTGCCCGTCCACTTCTGGGTACCCGACGCCGCCCAGGGCGCCGGTGTCACCGCCGCGACCTTTCTCACCACCGTGCCCAAGGTCGGAGCGCTGGTGGCCATGTATCGGCTCATGGCCATGGTCTCAGCCGGGAACGAGTCCTGGCTGGTCGTCGTGGCGGTACTCGCCACGGCCTCGATGGTCCTGGGGAACCTGGCAGCCTTCTGGCAGCGCGATCCCCGCCGACTGCTGGGCTGGTCGACGGTCTCCCAGGTCGGGTTCCTGCTCGTGCCCGTGGCCGCCGCCGGACGCAGCGATCTTGCCCTGCCCTCCCTCCTCTTCTACCTGGCTGCGTACGCTCTCACCAATGTTGCGGCCTTCGCGGTCACCGCGACGTTTCCCGATCGCCGAGAGCTGGACGACTACCGCGGACTGGTCAGTGCCCGGCCCGGACTCGCGCTGGCACTGCTCGTCGCCCTGCTGGGCCTGGTGGGGACCCCACCGACGGCGGTGTTCGTGGGCAAGCTCGCCACTGCCACCGCGGCCTGGGACGGCGGACACGCATGGCTTGCCCTGATGGTGATGATCAACAGCCTGCTCAGCCTCTTCTACTACCTGCGCTGGTTCGGGCCCGCTCTCGCGCGTTCGGGTGAGCGGGATCGGCAGATCCCGCGAACGGGTGAGGTCGCGGCTTGGCCCGCGGTGACCGCCGTGGTCGCCGCCACCGCGAGCGTGGGGCTCGGGGTCGGCGCCGGACTCCTGTGGTCGGCGTTGGCCGACTCCCTGATGCTCTAGACGAGGCAGCGCTGCTCTGGTCGAGGGAGCGCCGTCGCGGCCTGCACGACACGAGCCCTACCCGGCGGGCTGGCGGGCAGGCCGCTCGATCAGAAGGTGTGCCGCAGCGGGTAGCCGCTGACCCCCTTCGCATCCGTCCTGGTCGCGAGCACGTGGGCGAGCTCGAGCTCGTGGCGCTCGAAGGCGATCCGCGAGCCGGTCATGTACAGCCCCCACACGCGCGCGGTGCCCTCCCCGACCTCCGCGACCGCCTCGTCCCAGTGAGCCGCGAGGTTGCGGTTCCATCCGGCGAGGGTCATCGCGTAGTGCGGGCGCAGGTTCTCGGCGTGCTGGACCTCCAGCCCGGCGTCCTGGGCCGCGGAGAGAACCGTGCCCATGCCGGTCAGCTCCCCGTCGGGGAAGACGTACCGGTCGATGAAGGGCCCGGTCTCGCGACGGTGGTTGTCCGGGCGGGTGATGCAGTGGTTGAGCAGCCTCCCACCCGGGCGCAGCTTGTCTCGCAGTGAGGCGAAGTACGACGGGTAGTTGCGCACCCCGATGTGCTCGGTCAGCCCGATGGAGCTCACCGCGTCGAAGTCGCCCTCCGGCACGTCGCGGTAGTCCATGAACCGCACCTCGGCAAGGTCCCCGAGACCGGCGCGGTCGATGGCCTCCTTGGCCCAGTCGGCCTGTGCCCGGGAGAGGGTGACGCCCAGGGCGCGGACCCCGTACTCCCGCGCGGCGTGCATGACCATCCCTCCCCAACCGCACCCGACGTCGAGCAGCCGCTGACCGGGCTGCAGGTCGAGCTTGCGCGCGATGAGGTCGTACTTGGCGAACTGCGCGTCCTCGAGCGAGGTGTCGGCGGTCGGGAAGAGCGCGCACGTGTAGGTCATCGACGGCCCGAGGACCAGCTCGTAGAAGCGGTTGGACACGTCGTAGTGGTGGCTGATGGCCGCGGAGTCGCGCTGCTTGCTGTGCCGCAACCCCTCGACCACGCGCCGCCAGCGCGGCAGGTGCTCCTGGGACGGGACGGGCGGCGGGTCGAGGTGGCGCCACCCCAGTCCGCGCACCACCTCCAGCGCCTCCGTCGGCCCGGGCATGCGCCACCGCTTCTGGTTGCGCATGGCGCTCATCAGCGGGTAGGGGTCGCCGGGGTTGAAGCCGGTCGCGACGAGGTCGCCCATGACGTACGCCCGCACGACACCCAGGTCCCCCGGCGCGGTGAGCAGGTACGACAGCCCCCGCTCGGTGCGCAGGTCCATGGTGAAGGGAGCATCCGGCGGTCCGGCGGAGCTGCCGTCGTACGCCGTGATGTGCACCGGAAGCTCCTCCGGCACGAAGGACGCCAACGCGTCGGCGATCGCGATCGTGCTCATTGCCTTCCCACCGCTTTCTCGTAGAGGCCGGTCAGCCGGCCGTCGGGGTCGTAGTCCTGTCGTACACGGGCGAGGTTCGCGCCGTCGTAGAGGCGGTCGAAGACCTCCCGGTCGTAGTAGGCCTCGGAGTAGAGGGACTTGTGCCCCCCGAGCTCGTGGACCTTGGCCTCGATGGCGCGGTTGAGCGGGCCGTTGGGCGCGTCGTCCCCGACGGGCACGGTCCCCCAGAAGCCGACGTTGACGTAGGTCACCCCCGGGCGAAGGGGGTAGGTCGGCCAGGTGCGCACCTCGCCGTCGACCTCCCGCAGGCGAAGGGGGCACAGCCAGACCGGACGCATGCCCACCTCGGCGTCGAACCACTCGAGGAACTCCGGCAGCCGGTCGACGGTGACCTCGACGTCCTGGATGACCCGCTCGCGCAGCGGGCGGCCGGCGCGGGCGTCGAGCCGGTCGACGACGTCGAAGCGCCGGTCGAGGCCGATGATCTTGTGGTAGACGTCCGAGCGGCGCCAGCGCCGCGGCCAGACCCGACGGATGCGGGGGTCCTGCACGCCGAAGGCCCCCGAGCACCAGAACCAGTCGGTGTCCCAGCGCCAGAGGTAGTCGTGCATCGTCAGCAGGTCGGTGGTGCGCTGCTGCAGGGAGCGGTAGAAGATCTGCTGGCCGGTGTAGTCGCTCGTCGGCCCGGGCTCGTCGGTCCACGTCGCGAGGGTCAGGTACAGCTCGTCCGGGGAGAAGGCGACGCCGTCGAGCCCGTCCACCCGGGTCCCCTCGTGCTCACCCGCCGCGATGATCTGCTCGACGGCGCCGGCGAGCGCGGTCGCGTCGTGGAAGCGCAGGTGCCGCAGGGCCACCCGCGAGCGGACCGGTTCGAGCTCGATGTGCAGCCGGACGGCGTACCCGAGGGAGCCGTAGGAGTTGGGGAAGGCCGCGAAGAGGTCGGCGTGCTCGCCCTCGGGCGTGGCGGTGACGACCTCGCCGGAGCCGGTGAGGACGTCCATCTCCAGGACGGACTCGTGCGGCAGCCCGTTGCGGAAGCTCGTGGCCTCGATGCCCAGGCCGGTGACCGCCCCGCCGAGGGTGATCGTGCGCAGCTGCGGCACGACGAGCGGGATGAGGCCGTGCGGCAGCGTGGCCGCGACGAGGTCCTCGTAGGTGCACATGCCCTGCACCTGCGCGGTGTGGTTGGTGGCGTCGACCTCGATGACGCTCGTGAGCCCCGAGACGTCGAGCCCGGGCGCGGCCGTGCCGGAGCGCGGCCGGAAGAGGTTCGATGTCTTCTTGGCCAGTCGCACCGGTGAGCCGTGCGGGATCGCCTCGCGCGACCGGACGAGCCGCTCCACGGCCTCGTTGTGCGAGGCCCAGCCAACTACCTGCGCCATACACGCAACTGTAGCCGAGCGGTGTGGGGGCCGACACCCGGTTTCGGCTCCCCCACACCGCAACTGCCTGGGCTCGTGCAGACCAGCGGCCACCTCCCTTCGCAACTGCTTAGGCTCGTGCAGACGAGCGGCCACCTCCCTTCGCAACTGCTTAGGCTCTTGCGAAGTTCGCCACGACCGCGAGAGCGTCGCTCGGCGCCTCCCAGAGCGTGTTGTGGTCCCGCCCGTCGACGACGACCCGGTGCACGTCCGGGATGGCTGCGGCGAGCGCGGCGCTCATCTGCGGCGGCACGAGCGAGTCCTGCGCGCCGTGCACGAGCAGCGTCGGCACGCCGATCCGCGGGGCGAGCGCGTCGGTCTCCCACCGGTCCGGCACGAGGAGGCGCGGGAAGACCCGCACCACCCGACGCACCATCGCCGTCATCGACGTGAAGGGGGAGACGAGGACGAGGCGGCCACCACCTTCGCCGTCGGTGAGGTGGCCGTCCGCGGTGAGGTGGGCCGCGACGGAGGAGCCGAGCGACTCCCCCACCAGCACGGTCTGCGCGGAGGTGAGCCCCTGCTCCCGCAGGTGCGCCAGCCCGTCGGCGGCCGCGGCCAGGATGGCCCGCTGGGTGGTCCGCTGCCCGGCGGCCGGTCCGTAGCCCGGGTACTCCACCGCCGCGAAGCCGAGCCCGTGGTGGGCGAAGAGGCCGGCGAGCGGGCTGACGGAGGCGAGGTCGGAACCGTTGCCGTGCATGTAGACGACCGTTCGACCACCGCTCGGGGCGGGCCGGTGGAGCAGGTGGGTACCGCCCTTCGTCGTCTCGTGCTCCGCACCGTCGTAGGAGGGGACGGGGTAGATCAGGCGCCGCAGCATCACGCCTCCGAGCGAAGGGGGGCCACCGGCGCCCCGTCACCGAGGTCCGGGTCGGGCAGCACGCCCTCCTCGTCGAGCAGGCGCACCTCGTGCCCCTCGAGCCGCAGTCGACGCAGGCACTCCAGCAGCATCCGGCGGGCGACATTGCGCACGGAGTGCACCCGGGAGAGGTCGAAGGCGACGATGCGCTCGTCCGGCGGGTTCGCCGAGATCCGCTCGACGACCCGCTCCGCTCCGGAGAAGCCGATCGTGCCGGCGAGCTCGTAGATGCGCACGAGGTCCTCGCCCACGCGCTCCACCCGTGAGGAGTGCATGACCGCCCGCGCCGGCGGGGCCACGGCCATGAGGTGCAGGCCCATGTCGCGGGAGAGCCGCTCGAAGGTCTCCACGCCACGCACGCTGTTGCCGTGGCCGTCCAGGCGCGGGGAGAACGAGGCGATGCCGACCTGACCGGGCAGGGTGCCGATGATGCCGCCGCCGACCCCGCTCTTGGCGGGGATGCCGACGGAGGAGGCCCAGTCCCCGGCCGAGTCGTACATGCCGCAGGTGAGCATGACCGACAGCACGTGCCGCACGAGGGGCGGCTCGTAGATCCGCTCACCGGTGACCGGTTGGACGCCGCCGTTGGCGAGGGTCGCGGCCATGGCGGCGAGGTCGCGGGTCGTGACGTTGATGGCGCACTGGCGGGTGTAGGACTCGATGACCTCCCCGGCCGGCTCGGTGATGGTGCCGTGGTTGCGCAGCATGTGGATGATCGCGAGGTTGCGGTCGCTCGTCGCGAGCTCGGACCGCCAGACCTTCTCGTTGACCGTCAGCTCGCGGCCGGCGAGGGCGGACAGGTGCGCCCGGATCTGCTCGAAGCGTTCCTCCGGGTCGGCACCGTCGCCGATGAGCGTGTGCGCGGTGATCGCTCCGGCGTTGATCATCGGGTTGCTCGGCCGGCCGGTACCCGGCTCGAGCGAGAGCTCGTCGAAGGGGTCGCCGGAGGGCTCGACGTCGATCGTGTCCAGCACCGCCTCCAGCCCGTGCTCCCGGATCGCCAGGCCGTAGACGAAGGCCTTGGAGATCGACTGGATCGTGAACTCGACGTCGCTGTCCCCGACCGCGTAGACGGTGCCGTCGAGCGTGGCCAGGGCGACTCCGAACCGATCAGGGTCGACCGATGCCAGCTCGGGGATGTAGGAGGCGGGCGCACCCCCGCGGTTGGGGGTGCATGCTGCCGCGACCTCCTGGAGGTAGTCGGGTACCGGGTTCTCCATGCGCCCGATCGTGTCACGACGCGTCGGTCTCGTCCCCGATGACTGCCCGGGCGACGACCTCCCGCGCGACGGAGGGCCCTCCCGTATGCCAACGGCACTGGGCCCACCGCCCGGCGCCCCGTAGTTACGCGCGGGTACGACGTGCACTTGCGGGATGCACCGAATCACGAACCCCGGAAAGCAAAGGCTTCCCCGGTGAACGCCGGGACAAGTGGTGGTCGTACCCGCGCGTAACATCGGCCGCTCCCGCCTCAGGCGAGCGGCAGCCCGATCAGAAGATCGACTCGACCCACCCCGGGTGGTCGACGAAGGGGTTGCGGTTGCCCTGCCAGTTGGCGAAGATCCGCTCGTTGCGACGCTCCTCGAATGCGCTCGGCGGATCGACCTCGTTCCACTGCTTGAGCGTCGAGAGCTTGCCCAGGTAGGGGACGGAGCCGTTGTCGACCTGGTCGTTGACCTCGAGGTCGGCGAAGCCGTCGCCCCCCTCGTAGCGGACGGCCATGTAGAAGACCATCCGCGCGACATCGCCCTTGACCGCATCGCGCGGCTCCCACGAGTCCGAGTCGTGGTAGCTGCCGGTGGCCTCGTCGTGGGGCTCGCCGCCGTCGTCGAAGTCGAGGTTGCCGCGGGAGGAGTTGACGGTCGTGTCGGTGGGCCGCAGGTGGTGCAGGTCCGTCCCCGGCCCCATGGTCGTGCCGAGGTCACCGTGGCTCTTGGGCCACACGTGCTCGCGGTTCCAGTTGTCGACGCCGCCCCCGTTGTTGGACTTCGGGGAGGACTCGCCGGAGTACAGCAGGATGACGTCGCCCGTGCTCTGCGGGTTCTCGTCGACGTCCTTGATGCCCTCCCAGACGTCGTCGTAGCTCAGGACGGTCTGGTTGCTGATGATCCGGTTGAGCTCGGCACGCAGCGCCTCGCCGGTCAGGCCCTCGGTGCCGTCGTAGTAGCCGCCCGGATCCGGGTCGCCCGGGTCGCCGGGGTCACCGGGGTCGCCCGAGCCGTCGACGAGCTCGATCGAGCCGGTGTCCTTCAGCCCGCCGTGGGCGAAGTAGGACTCCAGGTCACCGGTGACGTCCACCTGCTCGCCGAGGTTGTCGGGGTTGGTCTGCAGGCCCCACTGCGAGCGCAGCGTCGAGGGGACCTGCACGTAGAGCATCCGCGAGGTGTCGGTCTCGCCCGGGCTCGCCGCGATCGCGATCGCGTAGTCGTTCGGGAAGTCGCTCGTGACCACCCGCTCGCTCGAGACCGGTTGACCCACGACGTACCCACGCACCGTCTGCGTGCTCCCGTCCTGCCGCACCAGGGCCTCGGCGACGGTGAGTGGCGTGGCGACTGCCGCAGAGGCCGTGGCACTCGGCGCGGTGACCGCCGAGGTCGGAGCGGCCGCGGCGACCGGGCCGGTGAGCAGGACGGCTGCACCGGTGGCGGCGAGCAGGCGGAGACGACGGGGTGTCATGGGGCGACCTCGGGGACGACGAAGGGGGTGGGCCACCACTCATCGTGGCGGCCCACCCCCTTCGCGCGGGTGAACGGTGGGTCAGGACTCCGTCCCGATATGACCCTCAGATGGTCGCGGCGTCGATGACGAAGCGGTAGCGCACGTCGGAGGCGACGACGCGGTCCCAGGCCTCGTTGACCTTCTCCGCGGGGATGACCTCGATCTTGGCGCCGATGCCCTTCTCCGCGCAGAAGTCGAGCATCTCCTGGGTCTCGGGGATGCCGCCGATGTTGGACCCGGCGAGGGACTTGCCGCCCATGATCAGCGAGAAGGCCGGCACGTCGAAGGGCTCGACCGGGCCGCCGACGTTGACCACGGTGCCCTCCGGGGCGAGCATCGACAGGTACTTCTTCATCGGCAGCTTCGCGCTGACCGTGTTGAGGATCAGGTCGAACTTCCCGCGCAGGTCGGTGAAGGTCTCCTCGTCACTCGTCGCGCGGTAGTCGACGGCCCCGAAGGCCAGCCCGTCCTCCTGCTTCTTCAGCGACTGGGACAGCACGGTCACCTCGGCGCCGAGCGCGACGGCGAGCTGCACGCCCATGTGGCCGAGCCCGCCGAGGCCGACGACGGCGACCTTCGTGCCCTCGCCGACGTGCCAGCGGCGCAGCGGCGACCAGGTGGTGATGCCGGCGCACAGCAGGGGCGCGGCGACGTCGAGCTCCAGTCCGTCGGGGATGCGCAGCACGAAGTCCTCGGTGACCACGACGTGCGTCGAGTACCCGCCCTGGGTGATCGTGCCGTCGCGGTCGGTCGCGGCGTAGGTGCCGATCTGCTCCGGGCAGTACTGCTGGTTGCCCGCCTTGCAGGCGTCGCACTCACCGCAGGAGTTGACCAGGCAGCCGACGCCGACGCGGTCCCCGACGGCGTGGCTGGTCACCGCGGAGCCGACCTCGGCGACGGTGCCGGCGATCTCGTGGCCGACGACGAGCGGGTAGGGGACCTCGCCCCACTCGCTGCGGGCGGTGTGGATGTCGCTGTGGCAGATGCCGGCGTAGGCGATCTCGATGAGGACGTCGTGCTCGCCGAGGTCACGGCGCTCGATGGTCGTCGGGGTCAGGGGTTCGGTGGCGGAGGGGGCCGCCCAGGCCTTCACGGTGCGCACGGGTGCGCTCCTCTCGTGGACGAAGGGGGTTCCCGCCCAGTCAACTCCTCACCCGCGTCATCGGCAAACCGCGTCGGCGCCACCTACAGCGAGGCGAGCACCAGGGTCGCCGCGAAGACGACACCCGTGATGACGAGCGTCACGGTGGTGAACCCCATGACGTCGCGGATGCGCAGCCGCGCGATCGCGAGCATCGGCAGCGCCCAGAACGGCTGGATCATGTTCGTCCACTGGTCTCCGTAGGACACGCCCATGACGACGATCGCCGGGTCGACACCGAGCTGCTTGGCGGCGTCGAGGAAGATCGGCGCCTGGATCGCGAACTGGCCACCACCCGAGGGCACGAAGACGTTGACGATGCCACCGGCGAGGAAGGCCCACAGCCCGAGGGTCGAGTCGGTGGAGATGGAGACGAAGAAGTCCGCGAGGATCGTGACCAGCCCGGTGGCGGTCATGATGCCCATGATCCCGGCGTAGAGGGGGAACTGCACGAGGATCTCGCCGACGTTCGCGGCGGCCTTGCTGACCAGCTGACCGAGCTCTCGCGCGTTGCGCACGAGCAGCAGCACGAGGCAGAGGAAGGTCCAGTTGACGATGTCCAGCGTGAGCGCCATCCCCTCCTGGGCGAAGTAGACGACGAGGTAGGCCAGCAGGAAGAGGCCGATGACGAGCGTCACGCCGCGGGAGGTGTCGATGCGGTCGGCCGGGGTCGAGCCCTCCGTCGTCTCGATGGGGTCGTTGCCCTGCGCGTCCTCGAGCGAGGCCCCCTTCGGCAGCTCGACGATGCGGTCGTCCCTGCTCGGGGCCATGAGCATCATCGCGCCGACGACGACCACCACGGTCGCCACCGCACCGATGATGTTCCACGAGGCGAAGATCGTCTCGCTGACGGGGATGGTGCGCCCGATCTGCTCCTCGACGAAGCTGCCGGGGGTCGCGGCCGCCAGCGGGCCCGAGCCGGAGTAGCCCATGTGCCAGACGACGAAGCCGGAGTAGCCGGCGGCGACGAGCAGCGGGTAGTGCAGCCGGATGCCACGGTCACGACCGACGCGGGCCACCTCGATGGACAGCAGGGCGGCCACCACGAGCCCCAGTCCCCAGGTGAAGAGCGAGGCCACCGCGGCGCAGAGGGCGACGAAGCCGTATGCCTGCGCCGGGGTGCGCGGCACCCGGGCGAGGCGCTCGAGGAGCCGCCGCACCGGCCCGGTGTTGGCGAGCATGTAGCCCAGGAGCAGCACCAGCGCCATCTGGGTCATGAAGGCCAGCAGACCGGTCAGCCCGTCACCCCACGCCCTGACCACCTCGGTCGGGCCGCTGTCGGTGGCCAGCAGCGCCCCCACCGCGACGATGGCCGTGAGGACGACCGCGAAGACGAAGGCCGTGGGCAGGTACCGCTCGGCGAGACGGACCAGCGGCCGGGAGACGACCTTGAGCATGACGGGGCTCCTGTGTCTGGTGTGGCGTGGACCACCACAGGCTAGGACAGGCGATCCTGCGTCAGGGGCCGGGCGCGACCAGCAGCCGCAGCAGGGGCGCGGCGTCGGCGGGCAGGTCGGCGGCGGGGTCGAGCCAGCGCACCTCCTCGATCTCGGCCGCCGGCACCACCTCCGGCCGGGAGCGCCCCGTCAGGTGCGGGTGGCTGAAGACGCTGGCGATGAGCGGGCGGCCCGCCTCGTTGGCGGCCGCGGTGCGGTGCACCGCGACGAGGTCGAGCAGCTCCGGCTCGAGCACCAGCCCCAGCTCCTCCTCGACCTCGCGCACCGCACACCGCTCCGGCGCCTCGCCCGGCTCCGGCTTGCCGCCCGGGTGCATGAAGGAGGTCGTCCCCTTCTTGCGGACGGTCAGCACGTGCCCGTCCGCGTCCTCGAGCACGACGGCGCTGACGACGATCGCGTCACCGACGTCGCGCGGGCGGTCCGACGCCAGGGCGGCGTAGGCGAGGGAGTCAGTCCATTCCCCCTTGCTCCACCAGTCCTGCCGCCCCCGGGTCTCCAGACGCATCCCGAGGCGCTCGCACAGGGCCGCCGAAGCAGTGTTGCGCGCGTCCATCTGCGCGCTGATGCGGTGCATCCCGTAGTGGGCGAAGCCGGCTTCGAGGACCGCGGCCGCCGCCTCCGTCGCGAAGCCGCGCCCCGCGACGTCCGGGTGGAAGGTCCAGCCGATCTCCCCCTTCGCCCCGGTCTCGTCGGTGGCCCACAGGGCGACGTCGCCGATGACCCGGCCCTCGTGCTCGACGACGAGGGCGAGGGCGCGCGTCGGCGTCTCGATACCGGTGCGCGCGAGGCGCTTGGCGAGGTCCTCGCGACCCGACTCCCGCGACCACGGGTGGGTCAGGAGATAGCGCGCGACGTCTGGGATCGAGTAGTAGGCCAGCAGGGCGTCGAGGTCCGACTCGGCATGAGGACGCAGGATCAGTCGCTCGGTGCGGATCGGCAGGAAGGGGGTGGGCACGGCGTTCAGGATGCCCGCCGGAGGGGCGGTCGGTCACGTCCGCATCCGGGCGTTCCGCCCACCGCCGCTCGGCCCGAGTCCCCCGGCATAGCGCATCCGGAGCGAACCTGACCGTTACCTGAGTGCGGCGTTCAGATTTCTTGACCCCACCGTGACCATTTCGTGTCCTGATGGGCTAGTCTCAACTTCGCCACCGCATCCAGCGGAGGCGCGGTGTGGTCGCCGAGCCCTGCCACCCACACCGGCACTGCACAAACAGGAAGTGGCAGGAACGGGGGACCCAGGACCTCTGGCCGACAGGCCTCGGGGTGAAGTCTCCGGCCCGGACACCCGGGCCACGGACGGGATGTCTCCATCCCAACCCGACAGCTAACCCCGTAGGCGCAGGAGAGCACGATGACCCAGTTCTATGCCGGTCGCCACCGCGCGCCGCAGCAGCCCACCGTCCGCAAGACCGGCCTGAGCATCGCCGCCGCCGCAGCGCTCAGCCTCACGGCCCCCGCCCTGCTCACCACCGGCAGCGCCTCCGCGGCGCCGGCCACCGTGAGCGCGCCGTCGGTCAAGAGCACGCCGAGCACCTTCTCCGACATCGTCGGCTACGGCGACCGCGGCTCCGTGGTGCGCGCGATCCAGCGCGTCGTCGGCACCAGCGTCGACGGCATCTTCGGCCCCGCGACGCTCGCCGCCGTCAAGGACTACCAGGCCGACAACGGCCTGGCCGTCGACGGCGTCGTCGGCCCGCGCACCGGCTCCGAGATGGGCCTGGGCGGCTCGACCTCCAGCACCTCGACCCGCGTCGCGAGCAGCACCTCGAACTTCACCGGCGTCGTCCGCTACGGCGACCGCGGCTCGCTCGTGCGCGAGGTCCAGCGCGCCGTCGGCACCAGCGTCGACGGCGTCTTCGGCCCCGCGACGCTCTCGGCCGTCAAGCGCTTCCAGGCCGACAACGGCCTGGCCGTCGACGGCGTCGTCGGCCCGCGCACCGGCTCGGCCATGGGCCTGCAGGGGTCGACGTCCTCCTCGCCCACCCGCGCCTCGCGCACGGCCACCCGCACCGCGATCTCCAGCAACAGCTCGGTCCTCGGCACCGCGGCGAGCCTCGTCGGCACCCCGTACCGCTACGGCGGCACGACCCCCTCCGGCTTCGACTGCTCCGGCTTCACCCAGTACGTCTTCGCCAAGCACGGCATCTCCCTGCCGCGTACGGCCGAGCAGCAGCGACAGGCCGCCACGCGCGTCTCCTCGCCGCAGCCGGGTGACCTCGTCTTCTTCGGGGCCCCCGCGTACCACATGGGCATCTACGCCGGGAACGGCATGATGTACGACTCCGGCAACTCCCGCGTGCCGGTCTCCAAGCGCGCGATCTGGACCTCGAACGTGACCTACGGTCGCGTCTGATCCACCCCCGACGACGACGGGCCCCGACCACCACGGTCGGGGCCCGTCGTCGTCCGCAGCCATGAGTCCCCGGACGAGAGGGCACGGGGGCTCCGTGGGCGCAGGTCGCCCAGCGACCGTGACCCCCGGACGTCGGCCTAGGCTGGTGAGCGATGCCCACCGACGCTGCGGAGACGACATGAGCGGGACACCCAAGCTGTCCGACGAGTCCCTGCGGCACTTCGCCCGGATCCGCGAGGACTTCACCCGGATGATGCTCGGCTACCGCTTCGGCATGGAGCAGGTGGCCACCCGGCTGGACATCCTGCGCGAGGAGTTCACCGAGCTGCACCAGGACAACCCGATCGAGCACATCTCAAGCCGCCTGAAGAGCCCGGAGAGCATCA
This sequence comes from Janibacter sp. DB-40, assembly GCF_029510815.1. Taxonomy (NCBI): domain Bacteria; kingdom Bacillati; phylum Actinomycetota; class Actinomycetes; order Micrococcales; family Intrasporangiaceae; genus Janibacter; species Janibacter sp. DB-40. The sequence goes on from NZ_CP120360.1 coordinate 3,161,041, forward strand.
TCGCCAAGGCCGCCCGGCAGGGCGTGGAGCTGGAGATCGAGGCCCTGCGCGCAGGCATCACCGACATCGCCGGCATCCGCGTGGTCTCCCCCTTCGTCGCCGACCTCTACCGGCTGGTCGACTCGCTCACCGCGCAGCCCGACATCACGGTGCGCACCGTCAAGGACTACGTCGCCCGGCCCAAGCCCAACGGCTACCGCTCCCTCCACCTCATCCTCGAGATCCCCGTCTTCCTGTCCTCGGGACCCGTGCAGGTCCCCGTGGAGGTGCAGTTCCGGACGGTCGCGATGGACTTCTGGGCGAGCACGGAGCACAAGATCTTCTACAAGTACGAGGGTGACGTCCCCTCCGGCCTGCGCCGGCGGATCACCGAGGCGGCCGCGACCGCGGCCCGCATGGACGAGGAGATGGCCGACCTGCTGCGAGCGGTCCACGGTGACGCCGAGGGCAGCCCGGTCGAGGGCCGGGTCCACGACCGCGAGCGCCGCTGACGAGAAGTCACCCGACGAGGGCCTGTCGTTACCATTTCGTGACCTTATGGCTTACGGTGGTCCGCGGTTCCGAGATGCAGCGGAACCCCGTCGGGACCGCCGTGTCCTGCCGACCCCGGCGGTCCCCTGTTCGACACAGGCAGGAGCGGGCTCCCGGCAGGCCGGTGGTCCCGCAGGCGTGAGGAGACTCGCATGACCACCACGTTCTATGCCGGGCGCCACCGCGCAGTCCGCACGGCCCCGAGCACGACCCAGCGCGCCGGAGTCGGCGTCCTCGCCGCAGCCGCCCTCAGCCTGGGCGCGACCACCATGACCGCGACGAGCGCCTCCGCCAACGCGGGCGGCCCCACCGGCAGCGCACCGGCACCGACGAGCACGACGGTGTCGAGCGACTCGTCGGGCTTCGACGGCTACGTGCGCGTCGGCGACACGGGCGCCGTCGTCGAGGAGATCCAGCAGGAGGTCGGCGCCACCGAGGACGGCGTCTTCGGTTCCGAGACCGAGCAGGCCGTCGAGGCCTGGCAGGGCGACAACGGCCTCGCCGTCGACGGCGTCGTCGGCCCGAGGACCGGCTCCGCGATGGGCCTGGACGGTGCGACCGGCTCCACCGGCTCCACGGGCTCCACGTCCGGCGACTCGGATGCAACCGCCACGAGCGGCGGCGCCACCTCCGTCGAGGGTGACGCCGAGTCCTCCTCGCTCCTGGCCACGGCCGAGAGCCTCGTCGGGACCCCGTACGTGTACGGCGGCGAGGACCCGTCCGGCTTCGACTGCTCCGGCTTCACCCAGTACGTCTTCGCCCAGCACGGGATCGACCTCCCGCGCATGACCGGCGACCAGCAGGCCGCGGCGACCCCGGTGTCCGACCCGCAGCCGGGCGACCTCGTCTTCTTCGGCTCGCCCGCCTACCACGTGGGCATCTACGCCGGCGACGGCAAGATGTACGACTCCGGCACGGAGGGCTCGACCGTCACCAAGCGCGACATCTGGACGGACGACGTGACCTACGGTCGCTTCTGATCCATCCCGCGCAGGGGCCCCGACCGGCACCGGTCGGGGCCCTTCGTCGTGCGCGGGGCCGGCCCACCCCGTCGAGGTCCGGTCCACGTCACCGGTGGCAGCAGTGAGGCTCTCGTGCGTCGCGCGGCAAGTGGCAGGCTGGTGCCATGAGCACCCACAGCTTCGACGACAAGGCCGCCACCTGGGACGAGGACCCGGACAAGGCCCGGCAGTCGGGTGAGGTCGCTCGCGGCATCGCCGCGGCCGTCCCGCTCGCCCCGCGCAGCCGGGTCCTGGAGTACGGCGCAGGCACCGGACTGGTGACCATCGCGCTGCTCGACGAGCTCATCGAGCCGACCCTCACGCTGGCAGACAACTCCTCCGGCATGAGGCAGGTGCTCGCCGACAAGGTCGAGGCGGGGATCCTCCCTTCGCCGACCCGGGTCTCGGACCTCGATCTGGAGAGCCACCCGGTCCCGACCGACCGCTACGACCTGGTGGTCTCCTCGATGGTCATGCACCACGTGAAGAGCTTCGACGTCGTGCTCGGGGCCTTCTTCGAGATGCTCGACCCGGGCGGTCACGTGTGCATCGCCGACCTGGACAAGGAGGACGGCTCCTTCCACGATCACGACTTCGACGGACACCACGGCTTCGACCGGAGCAGCCTGCGGGCATCGATGGAGCAGGCCGGGTTCACCGACGTCACCGTCTCGGACTGCTCCTCGGTCACCCGCGACGACGCCACCTACCCCGTCTTCCTCGCGGTCGGCCGTCGGCCCTGAGCAGCGCCCGAGCGCGCCGGGTCCCGCATGGACGGGCGCGCTCCGGGTAGGCCTTCGACCCCGACCCAGTGGAGCAGCCGATGTCCGAGAACACGACCATCATCAACGCCTCACCCGACGACGTGTGGAAGGTGCTCGCCGACGGCTGGCTCTTCCCGCTGTGGGTCGTCGGTGCCTCCCGGATGCGCGATGTGGAGCCCGACTGGCCCGCCGCGGGCAGTCGCATCCACCACTCCGTCGGTGTCTGGCCCCACCTCATCGACGACAACACCGAGGTGCTCGCCTCCGAGGAGGGGGTGGCGCTGCGCCTGAAGGCCCGGGCGTGGCCGATGGGCGAGGCGGAGGTCCTCATCACCCTCACCCCCTCCGACGGGCAGACGGAGGTGACGATCCTCGAGGACGCCACCAACGGTCCCGGTCGGTTCCTGCCCGCGGCAGTCAGGGAACCGGGGATCGCCTGGCGCAACACCGAGACCCTGCGTCGGCTCGCCCTCCTCGTCGAGGGCCGCGCCCACCGATCGGTCTGATCCCGTAGGAGGATGGCGGCATGCCCAGCACAGCCCCCGACGCGGTCGTCATCGGTGCCGGACCCAACGGTCTCGTCGCGGCCAACCACCTCGCGGACGCGGGATGGTCGGTCCTCGTCCTCGAGGCCGCACCCGAGGTGGGGGGCGCCGTGCACAGTTCGCGCGACGTGCACCCGGACTTCGTCCACGACACGGGCAGCGCCTTCTACCCGCTCGCTGCCGCGTCCCCGGCGATCACCTCGCTCCACCTCGAGGACCACGGGTTGCGGTGGCGGCACGCGCCGGCCGTGCTCGGTCACCCCACCCCCGACGGCGAGTGGGCGATCCTCCACCGCGACCGGGAGATCACCGCGGCGTCGATGGAGGCGCAGCACCGCGGCGACGGTGACGCGTGGCTCCGGTTGTCGGAGACGTGGGACCGCATCGGCGACCACCTCGTGGACGGGCTGCTCACCCCCTTCCCCCGTGCGTGCGGCGGCGGGCGGGCTCCCCGGCTGCCCTCGGTCGGCGGGCTGCGCTTCCTCAAGGACCTGCTGACCCCGGTGCAGCAGTTCGTCCAGGACCGTTTCGGCGGGCGCTCACCACGACTGCTGCTCGCGGGGAACGCCGGGCACGCCGACATCCCGCTCAACGCGCCCGGGTCCTCGCTCATGGCGCTGATGCTGACGATGCTCGGGCAGACGGTCGGCTACCCGGTCCCCGAGGGCGGCGCGCACCAGCTCACGCTGACCCTCGCCCGGCGCCTCGAGTCCCTCGGGGGCGAGATCCGTTGCGGCACAAGGGTGTCCGGGATCGAGGTGGTCGACGGCCGCGCGGCCCGCGTGCGCACCGCGGACGGGGAGGTCATCACGGCCGGGCGGGCGGTCATCGCGACCGTCAGCGCCCCCGCGCTCTACGGGAGCCTGCTCGACGCACGGGACGTCCCCGCCCGGACGGCGAAGGGGATGGAGCGCTTCACGTGGGACCCGGCCACGGTCAAGGTGGACTGGGCGCTCGACGGACCGGTCCCGTGGAGGGGCGAGCCCCCCTTCGCCCCGGGCACGGTGCACGTCACCGACTCCGTCGAGCAGATGACCGAGTCCCTGGGCCAGGTCTCGGCGGGAGCGATCCCCTCCGACCCCTTCCTCCTCGCCGGGCAGATGACCACCTCCGACCCCACCCGCTCACCGGCGGGTACCGAGTCGATGTGGGCCTACACCCACGTCCCGCAGGTGACGCGTACCGACGCCGGAGACGGCGGCATCCGGGGCGATTGGGGCCGCGACGACTGCGAGCGCTTCGCCGACCGGATGCAGGCACGGATCGAGCACCTCGCGCCGGGCTTCGGCTCGCGGATCACCGCCCGGCGCGTCCTCGGGCCGCACGAGCTCGAGGCCCACGACGCCAACCTCGTCGGCGGGGCGATCAACGGCGGCACCGCGCAGCTGCACCAGCAGCTGGTCTTCCGCCCGGTGCCCGGTGCCGGGAGGGCGGAGACCGGGATCACGGGCCTCTACCTCGGGTCGGCCTCGGCCCACCCGGGCGGCGGGGTCCACGGCGCCGCGGGGGCGAACGCGGCACGGGCGGCGCTGGCACACGCACGGGTGCGCAGCATCCTCCCGTGGTGACCGGGGCCCCTGACCACCACGCTCAGCGCAGGACCGCTACCCCTGGGCCATGGAGGTCCTCGAGTGCGACGGTGCGCCCGGAGATGACCATGAGCAGCGACAGCGCCGGGCCGGTGACCTCGGGACCGTCACTCGTGCTGACGTCCGCGTCGGTGGCGTGCAGGCCGACCTGCCGGGCCACGTCCTTGCCGCCGCCCAGCGCCCGGGGTGTGCGGGCCTGGTAGCGCAGGGACCGCAGGACCGCCTCCGGCGAGTACTCGTGCTGGATGCCCAGCGGACGGCGGATGTCCTCACCGTGCAGGACCTCCTCGACGAGACGGCTGTCGAGCGGTGCCGGCGGGCCGGAGGTGCGGCCGACGACGCGGTCCAGCCGCTCGAGGGTCTCTCCCGGCGTGGCACCGCGCTGGCGCCGCACGCCCTGGTCGTTCTGCCGGTCGAAGTCGAACCCGGCCCGGACCATCGCCCGGACGACCCCGACCGGGGTGGCCAGGGCGTTGTTGACCAGGTGCGCGGCGACGTCGTGGACGGACCACCCCGCACACAGCGAAGGGTGCTCCCACTGCGCGTCGGTCAGCCGGGAGAGGTCCTCGACGAGGGCCCGACGCTCGGCGTGCACGATCGACCAGGTGTCACTCATGCCGTCATCCTCGCAGTCAGCGCCGACAGGGCATCCGCTGCGGCGAGCTGTCGTCCTGGTCAGTCCGTCGCGGTCGACCTCGGCGCCCGGTAGTGCAGGTCCGCATACCGCGGGTTGCGCGCCATCCACGACTCGATGAAGGGGCAGACCGGCAGGACCCGCCGAGTGCCCTCGTCACGCACGTGGTCGAGCGCGGTCCGGGCGAGTGCGCTCCCGACGCCCTTGCCCTCGTGGGCGGGGTCGACCTCGGTGTGCGTGAAGACGTAGAGCTCGTCGGTGAGCTGGTACTCGGCGAAGCCGGACCGTTCGTCGCCGATCCGCGCCTCGAAGCGGCTCGCCTGCGGGTGGTGCCTGACGGTGACGTCTGCTGTCATCGAGGTCCTCCTGGGATGCGCCGGGGCCGGCCCGTGACCGCGGGCCCGACCACAGCATGTCAGGTGCTGCCGTCAGGCCGCTGCCATCTCGGCGCGCCAGCCCTGCGGCAGCTCCCCGTCGACGAGCGAGATCGAGACCTGCTCCAGGTCCTCGGTCGCGAGGCTCTCGTCGGCAGCCGGGTAGAGGATCTGCTCCTCCTTGAGGTTGTGCGCCTCGAGCAGCGCCGCCAGGCGGCCGCACTCCTGACGAAGGGAGGCGATGTCCGGGTGGTCTTCGGCCAGGAGACGCTCGACGGCGTCGAGGACGCCCCAGATCTCCCCGTGCTCCCGGAGCATGACCAGGACCGGCGGGATCATCCCGGCCGCCCGCAGCGGGGGGAAGAGGTGCACCTCCTCGACGTAGATGTGGTGCTGCAGCTCCCTCGCCGACGCGCGGAAGACCTCCGGGCGCACCTCTCCCTCGTCCAGGCCCGCGATGAACTCCGCGAGCCGCTCGTCGATGCTGTGGTGCTCCACCTCGAGGTCCTTGGCCACACCGCTCATGACACCCTCCCGCAATAAGTACGAATTCACTAGTGACAATACAGCCTCCCGGCCGGGCACACTCACCCCATGAGCGATCTACCCGATGACGCGATCGAGCTCGCCCACCAGCTCTTCGACATGGCACGCGCGGGACGCGCCGACGAGCTCGGGGTCTATCTCGATGCGGGTGCGCCGGTCGACCTGACGGACCCGTCCGGCAACACCCTGCTGATGCTCGCCGCCTACCACGGGCACGCCGACCTCGTGCGCACGCTCGCCCGGCGCGGAGCCGATGTCGACGCCCTCAACGACCGTGGCCAGGCGCCGCTGGCCGGCGCCGTCTTCAAGGGGGAGGACGAGGTCGTCGCCAGCCTGCTGGAGCAGGGCGCCGATCCCGACGCCGGGCAGCCGACGGCCCGCGAGACCGCGGAGATGTTCGGGCGCCCCGACCTGCTGCCACCCGCCTGAGGGACGCGCGAGGGCTGGACGGCGTCAGCGGCTCCGCCGACGGCGCGCGTGGCAGGCTGCCGGGATGACTCCGGCAGCATTCACGGGCCTGAGCGCCTTCCCGCTCACACCGGTCGACGAGAGCAGCGCCGACGGCGTCGACGAAGTCGCCTACCGCGGTCTCGTCGAGCGACTCGCTGCCGCGGGAGTGGACTCGATCGCCACCCTCGGGTCGACCGGAAGCTACGCCTACCTCGACCGGAGAGCGAGGCGCCGGACGGTCGAGATGACCGTCGCCGGGGCCGGCGGGACGCCCGTCATCGCCGGCGTGGGCGCGACCAGCACGCGCGAGGTGCTCAGGCACGCCGAGGACGCCCAGGCCGCGGGTGCGGACGCCCTGCTCCTCGCGCCCGTGTCCTACCAACCGCTCACCCCGGAGGAGGTCTTCGGCCTCTTCGAGGACGTCGACGCCGCATCGTCGGTGCCGATCATCGTCTACGACAACCCGGGGACGACCCGGTTCACCTTCAGCGACGAGCTGCACGGCCGCATCGCGGCACTGCCCCGCGTCGCCTCGATCAAGATCCCCCCGGTCGAAGGGGGTGCGGCTGCGGTCTCCCGGCGGCTCACCGCCCTGCGGTCGCACCTCCCGCCGGACGTGACCGTCGGGATCAGTGGCGACGCGGTGGCCGCCGAGGCACTCGTCGGCGGGTGCGACGGCTGGTACAGCGTGCTGGCCGGGGTCCTGCCGAGGACGTGCCTGGCCCTCGTCGCGGCCGCCCGCGCCGACCGGCCCGACCGCGCGCTCGAGCTGTCCCGTCGTCTCCAGCCGTTGTGGGCACTCTTCGACAGGTACGGCAGCTACCGCGTCGTCTCGGCACTGGCCGAGGAGCTCGGCCTCGTGCGCCACCCGAATCTCCCCCGGCCCGTCCTGGGGCTCGACGACGCCGGGCGCAGGGAGCTGGTCGACGCCGTGACCCGGCTGCGGGACGACGACCTCCTCGGTGACGACCTCGCCCGCCGGTGAGGTCGGGCGCGCGCGTAGGGTCCCCGGCATGACAGCACCGCTGCTCCGCGCACTGCTCGAGGAGACGGGTCGCCGGGACGCCGTCGAGGTGGACGGCGCCATCCTGGGGAGCGACGAGCTGCGGGCGGCTGCGACCGCCTTCGCCGCCACGCTTCCCGACGCGGGTCCGGTGGCCATCCACGCCACACCCCGGATGGAGACCGTCGTCGCGGTCGTGGGCTGTCTCCTGGCCGGGGTGCCGGCCGTGCCCGTGCCACCGGACGCCGGGCCGGGCGAGGTCGAGCACGTCCTGCGCGACTCGGGCGCGACCGTGTGGGTCGGCCCGCGACCGGACGGAGTCACCCTGCACGTCGTCCCGGTCGACCTCGGGGCCCGCAGCGACGCGACGCTGCCCACGCCACCCGCGGACGCGACGGGCGTCATCCTCTACACCTCCGGCACCACCGGCGCCCCGAAGGGCGTCGCCCTCGCCCACTCCGCCCTCGCGGCCGGACTCGACGGGCTCGTCGACGCGTGGGACTGGACGGCCGACGACACCCTCGTCCACGGGCTCCCGCTCTTCCACACCCACGGGCTCGTGCTGGGGGTGCTCGGCCCCCTTCGCGTCGGGGCGCGGCTGCGGCACACCGGCCGGCCCACGCCCGAGCGCTACGCGGCGACGCCGGGCACGATGTACTTCGGTGTCCCGACGGTCTGGTCGCGCATCGCGGCCGACCCCGACTCGGCCCGCGCGATGGCGGGGGCCCGGCTGCTCGTCTCGGGGAGCGCCCCCCTTCCCGTCCCCGTCTTCGACGCCATCCGCGAGCTGACCGGGCAGGCCCCGGTCGAGCGCTACGGGATGACGGAGACGATGATCACGCTCAGCACCCGCGCCGACGGCGAGCGCCGACCCGGCTGGGTGGGACTGCCGGTCGCGGGCGCGCAGACCCGCATCCGTGGGGAGGACGGCACGCTCGTCCCGCACGACGGGGAGACCATCGGTCGCCTCGAGGTCCGCGGCCCGATGGTCTTCGACGGGTACCTGGGTCGCCCCGAGGCGACCGCGGCGTCCTTCACGCGGGACGGCTGGTTCGTCACCGGCGACCTCGCCGCCAGGGACGAAGGGGGATTCCACCGGATCGTCGGCCGCGAGTCGGTCGACCTGATCAAGTCCGGCGGCTACCGGATCGGCGCCGGGGAGATCGAGGCGTCGCTGCTCGCCCGGCCGGAGGTCTCGGAGGTCGCCGTCGCCGGGGTCGCCGACCCGGACCTGGGCCAGCGGGTCGTCGCCTGGGTCGTGCCCTCGGGGGCCGCCGACGAGACCGTGGCCGAGGCGCTGACGGCGCACGTCGCCCAGGACCTGTCGTGGCACAAGCGCCCGCGCGAGATCCGCTTCACCGACTCGCTGCCCCGCAACGCGATGGGCAAGGTGCAGAAGAAGCAGCTCGACGGCGTCGACTGACCCGCCCCGGGTGAGCCGGCCACGCGGATCACCGCCGTGCGCGGTCCTCGAGCAACCAGCCCGCGGTGATCGAGAGCCACTGGTCCTCCCCCTCGCGCAGCCGGGTCAGCCTCTCGTCGACACCCGGCACGTCCAGGGTCGCGAGCGCCTCCATCGCCGGCACCACGACCTGCTTGTCGTCGTGCTCGAGGGCGTGGACGAGCGCGTCCGCCGCCGGCCGGGCACCGGGATCCCCGATCCCCACGAGCACCTCGGCCGCGTGGCTGCGCACCGACGGCTCCGTGGCCTCGACCAGCCGCGCGGCCAGACCGTCGACGGCAGCCGCGCCCGCCTGCTCGAGCGCGCGGGTGAGCTCACGACGGCTGAAGTCCTCCTGCTCACCGAGGTGGTCGATCAGCGCCGAGACCGCCCCGGGGGTCGCGGTGCGCCCGAGCGCCCAGCGGGCCCTGGCCGCGACGTGCTCGTCGGGGTCGTCGACGAGTGGGAGGATCTGCGCGACGGACTCGGGGCGACGGATCTTGCTCAGGGCGTGCAGGACCTGCACGCGCTCCCGGCCGGTGTCCTGCAGGGCCTCGACGAGCAACGGGTAGGTCGCGTCGGCGCGGGTCACGACCGCCCACGTGAGGGTCTCGCGGACGTAGAAGTCCGGCTCGGAGATCAGCAGCGAGACCAGCTCGCGGGCCACCGAGTCGTCCGCGTGGATGCCGAGGTACAGCGCCGCGCGTTGGCGCACGGACGAGTCCTCGTGGACGGCTGCCCGCAGCGCCTTCTCGAGGGAGTCGGAGGTGGCCATCGATTCCACGATATCCGGGCACTCACGCTGAGGCCGGTGACCCCCTTCGCCTCTCATCAGATGGTCGCTTGATGCGACATGGATCGCGTCTTGCCGCATCAACCGACCACCTGATGCCAGAGGTGCTCTCGGTACGCTCACGCCATGAGCAAGGTCTTCACCATGAGCGTCGCCTCCGTCTACGTCCACTACGTGAACAAGGTCGAGAGGAAGGGCCGCACGAGGGCCGAGCTCGACGAGGTGATCCGCTGGCTGACCGGCTTCGACCAGGAGCGGTTGCAGCAGCACCTCGACGAGGAGACGACCTTCGAGGACTTCTTCGCCGACGCGACCCTCAACCCCGACGCCTCGCTCATCACCGGCTCGGTCTGCGGCGTGAAGGTCCAGGAGGTCGAGGACCCCCTCATGCGCCGGATCCGCTACCTGGACAAGCTCGTCGACGAGCTGGCCAGGGGCAAGGCCATGGACAAGGTCCTGCGCGGCTGAGGCGGGCCCCCCATGACGTCCACTGCTCGGGTGAGTGTCACGGGCGCGGCACCGGTCGAGACCGTCTGGCAGCGGTACACCCGACCGGCGCTGTGGCCCACGTGGGCGCCGCAGATCCGGTCGGTCGAGTACGAGCACCCGACGCTGCGCCCGGGGACGAAGGGAGTGGTGCGCACCGTCGTCGGGTTCGGCGTCCCCTTCACGATCGAGGAGGTCGACGTCGCCGACCGCACCTGGTCGTGGCACGTCGAGGCGTTGGGGCTTCGCCTCCACCTGGCGCACGGCGTGCTCGCACATCCGGCCGGCAGCGAGACCTGGCTGGAGGTCACCGGCCCGCCCGTCGTCGGCCCGGCGTACGCGCGGGTCGCCACGCTCGCCCTCCGACGGCTGGTGCGTCCGGAGTGACACAGTGAGGGCATGGAAGCCACCGGCGTCACCGACGCGCGCCTGAGCCGCCTGCGGATCTGGAACCTCGCCCTCGCCCTCCTGCACGCCGGTCAGGCCGTCCTGGTCCTGCTCCTGGCCACGGACTTCGCCATCGGGGTCACCTCGCAGTACCCCCAGGGGCCCCCGGGCACCGCGCCGCCGGCGCCCGACCCCCTGTTCGATGTCCCGATCGGCCCGGCGATCGCGGTCTTCCTCGCCCTTGCCGCCGTGGACCACCTGCTGACCGGCACCCTGCTGCGCGGCCGCTACGAGGCCGACCTGCGCGCCGGCGTCAACCGGTTCCGCTGGCTCGAGTACTCGGTCAGCGCGACACTGATGATCATCCTCATCGGCTTCTACACCGGCCTGACGGGGATCACCGAGGTCCTCCTCATCATCGGCGCGAACGTCGCGATGATCCTCTTCGGCTGGCTGCAGGAGGTGATGAACCCACCCGGACGGGCCCGGACGACGATGCTGCCCTTCTGGTTCGGTTGCATCGCCGGTGCCGCCCCGTGGGTCGCCATCCTGACGAACACGCTCGGCGCCGCCGAGGTGCCCGGTTTCGTGCTCGGGATCATCGTCTCGCTGTTCATCTTCTTCATGAGCTTCGCCCTCAACCAGTGGCTGCAGTACCGACGGCTGGGTCGTTGGGCCGACTACGCGTACGGCGAGAAGGCATACCTCGTCCTCAGCCTCGTGGCCAAGAGCGCGCTGGCGTGGCAGATCTTCGGCGGATCGCTCGCCGGCTGACGTCGAGGACCACTGCGCCGTCCGACGACTGTGCCGAGGCCACCCGGCTCAGCTGAGGACGTCCTTGCGAGCGAAGTGGCGGTACCCCAAGGTGATGAAGACGGTGGCGTAGAGCAGGGCCCACAGCACTCCGGGCAGCAGTGCGGCGTAGTCGGGCTCGAGGGTGAAGAGACCGATCCACTCCCGCGCGTAGTGGTTGGGCAGCGCCCGGCGGTAGTCCCCGAGCGCACTGAGCGCGTCCAGGATCGAGGAGACGATGGCCGCGATCACGGCGACGCCGACGGCCGCCAGCGGCGCATCGGTTCGCACCCCCATCCAGAACGCCACGGCGGCGAAGGGCAGCTGCGCCACGAAGACGTAGCCCGCGCCCACCGCCAGGCGCGACAGCACCTCTCCCCAGGCGAGCGACCCGCCGACGCTCAGCGAGAGCGGGTCCCAGCCGTAGACCACCCCTCCCACGACCAGCACCCACACGAGCAGGAGGAGCACGGCCACAGCCGTCAGGGCCAGCCCGACGAGCAGCTTGCTCGTGAGCAACCTCGCACGCGGTACCGGGGCGATGAGGAGGTAGCGCAGCGAGGACCACGAGGCCTCTGCCGGCACCGGGTCGCCGACGAAGAGGGCCGCGAGGATGAGGATGAGCAGCTCGGCGGAGATGAGGAGCATGAAGAGCGCGAAGTTGGCTGCGCCCGTCGTGGCGAGATCGGCGAAGGTCTGTCCCTCGCTGTCACCATCACCCAGGGCGAACGCGGCGACGACGACGAGCGGGAGAACGAGCAGCACGAGGAGGGACCACCGGGTGCGGGGTCGGGTGACCTGTCGCCGCAGCTCGACGCGCAGGCTCAGGGGGCGGCTCATCGGGACCGCACCCGGTTGAGATGGGAGCTGTCGCCGGCTGCCGCGATGGTCGACAGGAACACCGACTCGAGGGTGCGCCCCTCGGCGACGCCCAGCTCGTCCACCGAGCCGGTCACCAGCACACGTCCCGCGTGCATGACGACGACGTGCGTGCAGGTCAGCTCGACCTCGGCCAGCAGGTGGCTGGAGATGACCACGGTGCGCCCGCCTGCGGCGTACCGGGCGAGCATCGGGCGCATGGCGGCGATCTGCGGCGGGTCCAGACCGTTGGTGGGCTCGTCGAGGATGAGCACCTCGGGCATCCCGAGCATCGCCTGGGCGATCCCGAGGCGCTGGCGCATGCCGTGGCTGTAGGCCCTGACCGGGCGGTCGATCGCATCGCCGAGCGCGGCGATCTCGAGCACCTCCGCGACCCGTGACTCCTCGGCGGGGTTGCCGGTGGCCGCCCAGTAGGACAGCAGGTTGGCCCGCCCGCTGAGATGTGGCAGGAAGCCGGGTCCCTCGACGAGCGCGCCGACCCGGCCCAGCACTGCTGCTCCCGCCGTCACCGGGACCCCGAGGACGTGCACGCTCCCGGCGTCGGGGCGGATCAGCCCCATGACCATCCGGAGGGTCGTGGTCTTGCCGGCGCCGTTGGGCCCGAGGAGCCCGACGACCTGGCCGCGCTCGGCCCGCCAGCTGACGTCGTCGACCGCGCGGTGACCGTCGGGGTACTCCTTGACGAGCCCGTCGACGACGAGGGGCACCTCGGCGAGGTCCTCCCGCGGCGGGCGCCGGACACGTCGCTGCCGCAGAGCCGTGGCGAGGACCAGCAGGAGCAGCAGCGCCAGTGCGCCGGCCACCCCGAGCGTCTCGGCGTCCCAGACGCTGCCCGTGCTCACCGGCGCGCCACCGCCGGTCGGGACGACCAGCGGCCCGGCCGCCGTCACCTGGTCGATCCGCACCTCGTCCGGCCCGGCGTAGGCGGCGTCCGTCGCCGTGACGAGCACCCGCCACGTCGAGCCGGCCGGCATCTCCCAGGTACCGCCGGGGAGGTCCACCGTCACCCGGGTGGGCGTGCCCGGATCGAGATCGATCTGCAGGGGCGCCACGAGACGTCGCGGCAGCACGGGACTGCCGTTGCGCACCTGCCACAGCGACAGGAACAGGGTGCTGCTCGACCCGGTCGACGTGAGCTCCAGGTCGACGCGTGGTCGACCCACCACGACGAGGTCCTCCGCGAGCGGGTCGGTGTCGAAGGCCACCGACTGGCCCGGCAGAGCCGACAGCGGATACGTGGAGATGGCCGACGTCAGGGGGCCGAGTCCACCCTGCCCCGGGAGGACGGTCGTCGCCCGTGGCACTCCCCCGGGCGGATTGACCAGGGAGGTGGATGCCGCCGGGGACAGGGCCAACCCCTCGGTGTCAGCCGTCCCGCCCGAAGGGGGACGGCTCGCTGCCCGCACCACCGGGTCGCCATCCGCGTCGTCCGAGGGTGACGGCGGCATGGCGTAGCGGAAGGACGGCACCGGCAAGGTCGCCTGCGTGACGGGTTCCGCCACCCGCAACGTGCCCTCCAGCCAGGTCACCAGGTCCGCGGTCTGCTCCCGCTCCTGGTCGGTGGCCTCGATCGACCCGCCCTCGCTCGGCGGGCCACCCCCACCCCCGGAGTCCGCCGACCCGGAATCGGGTGGCTGCGTGGGGCCGTCGTGCCCGCCGTTGAACCAGCTGACGGCGACGGGGACACCTGCCTCCTGCAGGGCCTGGGCGGTGGCGTCGGCCTGCTCGATCCCGAACAGCGTGTCCGACATGCCCTGCACGAGATGGACTGGTGCCTCGATGTCGGGGAGCGTGGGGGCCGGGCTGTGCCGGCTGAGCATCTCGAGCAGGTCCGGGTGCGCGGCCCCGGTCTCCGCGGCCGCGACGAACAGCTCGCACTCCCGGGGGGCGAACCCCGCGCACGCCGAGCCCGGACTCCCCGGACTCCCCGGACTCCCCGGGCTCTCCCCACCGCGGAACGACCCCATGAGGAAGTTCGACGCCCACAGCGCCGTGAAGGGGCCGGGCTGCTCGGTCCCCGTCGCCGACTGGGGGAAGAAGGCCTCGCCCAGGTCGTGCCAGGTGATCGCGGCGACGACCGAGTCGATGCGCTGGTCCGCGCCAGCGGCCATCAGGGCCAGCGCGCCGCCATAGCTGCCCCCGGCAACCGCGACCCTCGGGTCGCCCGGCCCGTCCAGCCGTACCCGCGGCTGCTCCGCGATGAGGTCGACCAGGGCGCGGGCATCGGCAACTTCGTAGTCGGGGTCGTTGAGGTGGATCGCCCCGCCGGAGTCGCCGAATCCCCGGGCGCTGTAGCCCACGACGAGGTACCCCTCCTCCGCGAGGGCGCGGGCCCGGCCCGTCAGGTCCTCCTTGCTCCCCCCGAACCCGTGCGCGAGGAGCACCGCCTCGCGCGGGCCGTCGCGGTCCTCCACGGGGTGGTAGACGTCGGCATCGAGGGCGACCTCGGCGCCGTCCGGCTCCGACCCCACCGGCACCGTCACCTGCTCCACGCGCACCTCGTCATCGTCGCCACCGGGTGTCGCGGCGGCGGCCGGGGCCACGAGCACGCCGAGGGCCGCGGTGGCAGCCAGGAGGCGTCGGGCGAGCTGCATACCCAAATATCGCAGGTGGACCACGCGGTGGCACATCCCGAGGACGGCGCGACGCTCAGCCGTGGGCGTCCGCGAGGGGGATCGATGCGTCGCACATGTCCTTGGTGGCCTCGCGCCCGACACATGCGCGCAGGTGGTCGGTGGCGTCCCAGTCGTTGGTGTGCATGCCCGCGACGACTCGTCCGCCCCTGATCATCAGGGCGTTGAGCACGCGTGAGTCACGGTCACCGCGGACGACGACCTCGTCGCACCCGTCCGGGCCGAGGTGGCCGACGTACTCCATGCCCAGGTCGTACTGGTCGGTGAAGAAGTACGGCTGCCGGGCGTAGGGCTCCTGCCCGCCCAGCATGCTCCGGGCAGCGTGGCGCCCCTGCTGGATCGCGTTGTCCCAGTGCTCTACCCGGATCCGACCCAGACTCGGGTGGTCGTGGTTGGCGACGTCGCCGGCGGCGTACACGTGAGGGTCGCTCGTGCGCAGCCGTGCGTCCACGAGGATCCCGTCGTCGACGTCCAGACCGGCACCCTCGGCGAGCGCCACGTCGGGCACGGCACCGATCGCGACCAGGACGAGTCCCGGGCTGACCTCGGTGCCGTCGGAGAGGACGGCGCGCGTCCTCCCCCTCACGCGCTCGATGGTCTCCACCGTCGTGCTCGTGCGCAGGTCGACCCCGTGCTCCCGATGCAGCCCGGTGAGGACGGCGGCCATCTCCTCACCGAGGGGCCCGGCCAGGGGCCGTGCGGCCGCCTCGACGACGGTGACCGTGCCGCCGGCCTGCCGGGCCGCGGACGCGACCTCCAGGCCGATCCAGCCGGCGCCGACGATCAGCAGGTGGCCGGTGAGGTTCCTGCGCAGCGCCTCCGACTCCTCGATCGTGCGCAGGTAGGCAAGGGCGATGTCCTTGGGTGCGACGGCGGAGCCTCGAAGGGGGGACCCGGACTCGTCGCCCATCGGCAGGTGGCGGGAGGTGGCACCCGTCGCGATGAGCAGCTCGTCGTAGTCGACCTTCCGGTCGCCGACGGCGAAGCTGCGTGCGGACAGGTCGAGATCGGTGGCGGCGGAGCCGGTGACCAACTCGACCCGGTGCTCCTCGTACCACCCGTCGTCCTTGACCGCGGCGTCCGCGGCGGTGCCCGTGCGCAGGAGGATGTCCTTCGACAGCGGCGGGCGCTCGTAGGGTGCGTGCGGCTCCGCGCCGACGAGGACGATGTCGCCGTCGTATCCCTGCTCGCGCAGCTCGGCGGCTGCACTGGCGCCGGCGAGGCCGGCGCCGATGATCGCGATGGTCATGGCGTGCTCCTGGTGAGCTCGAGGAACTCGGCCCGGCTGCGTGGGTCCTCCCGGAGTCGGCCGACGGTGCCGGTGCTCGTCACTGTGCCCCTCGCCGGTGCACCGCGCAAGGACGTGGCGGTGCGCTCCTGCCACACGACCGGCGGCGGGGTATGGACGTGACGCTCCCCACACACTTGGATGGGTCCATGAAGAGCACGATGCAGGACTACCAGCTGACCATCGCCTCCCTCATGCACCACGGGACGGGCGTCCACCCCGACTCCGAGGTGGTCACCGCGACCGCCGACGGCTCCCGGTCCATCACCTATGCCGAGCTCGGCAAGCGCACCGCCCGGCTCGCGGGCGCACTGCGGTCGCTCGGCATCGAGGGTGATGACCGGGTCGGCACCTTCCAGTGGAACAACGCCGAGCACCTCGAGGCCTACCTCGCGATCCCCTCGATGGGCGCGGTGCTGCACACGCTCAACATCCGTCTCTTCCCCGAGCAGCTGATCTACGTCGCCAACCACGCCGAGGACAAGGTCGTCATCGTCGACGACTCGCTCGTCGGCCTGCTCGCCCCGCAGCTGCCGCATTTCGAGACGGTCACCCACGTGCTCGTCGCCGGGCCCGACGCCGCAGCGGCGAACCTGGACTCCCTTCGCTCCTCCGGCAAGGAGATCCTGCTCTACGAGGACGTCCTCGCCGAGCAGCCGGACACCTTCGACTGGCCCGAGGTGGACGAGGAGGCCGCGGCCGCCATGTGCTACACGAGCGGCACGACCGGCAACCCCAAGGGCGTCGTCTACAGCCACCGCTCGGCCTACCTGCACTCGATGGCCTCGTGCACGGGCAACGTCGCCGGCCTGACCTTCGCCGACCGGGTCCTGCCGATCGTGCCGATGTTCCACGCCAACGCGTGGGGCCTGGCGTACGCGGCCATCATGAGCGGCGCCTCGCTGTGCATGCCCGACCGCTGGCTGCAGGCCGAGCCGCTCGTGCGCTTCATCCAGGAGAGCCGGCCGACCATCTCCGGCGCGGTGCCCACGGTCTGGAACGACGTGCTCACCTACCTGGACGACCACTCCGAGGTGAGGCTGGACTCCCTTCGCCGGATCCTGTGCGGGGGCTCCGCCGTCCCCGTCGCGCTGATGCAGGCGCTGCGCGAGCGCCACGGCCTCGACATGGTCCAGGCGTGGGGCATGACCGAGACCTCCCCGGTCGCCTCCGTGGCCAATGTGCCCCTCGGCATCGAGGGCGAGGAGGAGTGGCGCTACAAGGCCACTGCCGGCCGGCTCCTCTGCGGGGTCGAGGGCCGCATCGTCGCCGACGACGGCAGCGTCCTCCCCCGCGACGGCGAAGCCGTCGGCGAGCTGGAGGTCAAGGGCCCGTGGGTGACCGCCGACTACTACGCGAGCGACGACCCGGAGGTGGCCGAGAAGTTCGACGGCGGCTGGCTGCGCACCGGTGACGTCGGCACCCTCGACCACCTCGGCTACATCACCCTGACCGACCGCGCGAAGGACGTCATCAAGTCCGGTGGCGAGTGGATCTCCTCGGTCGACCTGGAGAACGCCCTCATGGGGCACGAGGCGGTCCTCGAGGCCGCGGTCGTCGGCATCCCCGACGAGAAGTGGCAGGAGCGCCCGTTGGCCACCATCGTCGTCAAGGAGGGCTCGACCACCACCGCGGCCGAGCTGCGCGAGTACCTGGCCACGGACTTCGCGAAGTGGCAGCTGCCCGACGCCTTCGCCTTCATCGAGGAGGTGCCGCGGACGTCGGTCGGCAAGTTCGACAAGAAGACGCTGCGCCGGCGTTACCGGGAGGGTGAGCTGCGGGTGGAGCCCTCGGCGTGACGATGCCGACCCAGGAGCCGGTGACCGTCGACGTCATCGTGCTCGGCGGCGGCCCCGTCGGGGAGAACCTCGCCCAGTACGCCATCGAGGACTCCGACCTGACGGCCGCGATCGTCGAGGCGGAGCGCTACGGCGGCGAGTGCTCGTACTGGGCGTGCATCCCGAGCAAGGCGCTGCTGCGGCCGGCCCAGGTGGCGACGACGAGTGCCCACCTGCAGGGCGTCGTCCCGACGGACGTCGACCGGGACGCGCTGCTCGCCCGACGCGACGAGTGGGTCGCGCACTACGACGACACCGGCCAGGCGGAGTGGGTCGAGGACGCGGGGATCCGACCCGTCCGCGGTCACGGTCGCCTCGTCGGCGAGCGCGAGATCGAGGTGGAGGATGAAGGCGGTGTCCGCCGCCTGCGCGCCCGCCGCGCCGTGGTCATCGCCACGGGGAGCGAGCCGGTGGTCCCGCCGGCGTTCCGCAACGTCATCCCATGGGGATCGCGCGACGCGACCGGTGTCCGCGAGGTGCCCGACCGGATCGCGGTCATCGGTGGCGGGGTCGTCGCCTGCGAGGCCGCGACGTGGATGGCAGCGCTCGGCTCGCGGGTGACGATGCTCGTGCGCGGGCCGGGGCTGCTGCAGCGGATGGAGCCCTTCGTCGGGGAGGTGGTGACCGACTCCCTTCGCGCGAAGGGGGTGGACGTGCGCCTGTCCACCGAGGCCAGCGAGTGCGAGCGGGCGGAGGCGCAGGACACCGGCATCGGCCGGGTGCACGGCGGCCCGGTGCGCCTGACGACGGGCTCCGGGACCATCGAGGCGGACGAGGTGCTCGTGGCGGCGGGGCGCCGACCGCGCCTCGGGGACGTGGGGCTCGACGCGGTCGGGCTGACCGAGGACGACGTGACCGCCGGTCGCCTCCCGGAGTGGCTGACCGCCGTGGGCGACGCCGGTGGCGGCCCACCGCTGACCCACTGGGGCAAGTACCGCGCCCGGGTCGTGGGCGCGCGCATCGCCGCCGAGGCCGATGGGTCCCCGACCGAGCCGGACCCGGACGGGGTCCCCGTGCCGCAGGTGGTCTTCACCGACCCGCAGGTCGCTTCGGTCGGCATGACCGCCCGTGCCGCGGAGGAGGCCGGCCACGACGTGGTGACCAGCGAGGTGCCCTTCGGTGGCGCCGCTGGCGGGGCGCTCCTGCGTGACGACGCCTCCGGTCGGGTGTCGCTCGTCGTCGACCGTCCCACCGGGCGCCTGCTGGGGGCGACCTTCGTCGGCACGGAGGCGGGGGAGCTGCTCCACGCCGCGACCATCGCGATCGTGGGTCGGGTGCCGGTCCACCTGCTGCGGCACGCGGTGCCCGCCTTCCCCACGGCGTCCGAGCTGTGGTTGCGTCTGCTCGAGCAGCTGCCGCGGGACCTGCGCCGCACGTAGGTCCCTCGAGGCCGTGCCGGGGTGACTGCACCGTGCCGGCGGGCCACGGTCATCCCGACGCGTCGTCGCCTCCACCCGGGGACGCATCGTCGCGTCCGCCCGGCTGGCGGTGACCCTCGTACTCGTCCACGAGCAGACGGTCGCGCCGCCACGCCCCGGACCGGTAGGAGTCGCGGGCGAGGAGCTGCGTCAGCACCGGGGCGGTGACCACCTGGAAGGCGCCCACGAGGAAGAGCATCCCCAGGGCCGGCCACCAGCGGACGAAGGGGGCGGCGCCCAGCAGGATCAGCAGCAGGCCGACGACCTGTGGTTTGGCCGCCGCCTGCAGGCGGGCGGCTGCGTCCGGGAGCAGCAGCATGCCCAGTGCAGCGACCACACCGAACAGGCTGCCCAGCACCATCAGGACGGCACCGATCCACTGGAAGAGGACGACCATCACTGCTCCTCCCGGGAGGCGAGCCTGATGGCCGTCACCGTGCTCAGCCCACCGACGAGCACGACCAGGACCAGGAGGACCAGGTCCCCGATCTCACCCCGGTGGGCACTGCGGATGACGATGCCGCACACGATCAGTGCCGTCACGGTGTCCAGCGCGACGAGGCGGTCGTGCAGGCTCGGCCCGGCGACCACGCGGAAGAGCACCAGCGCAGCCGCCACTGCGACGAGCACGCCGCTGATCGTCATGAGGATGGTCATGATCCCTTCCCTCCACCGGTCCCGGCACCCGTGCCGGCGGCTCCGGCGCGCGTCGGGAACGCGTCAAGGACGGCATCGAGCAGGCGTTGACTCTCCCGACGACGCCGCTCCACGGCCTCGACATCCGGGGTGTCCAGCACGTACACGTACATCCGGTCCTGGTGGCGGTCGATGTCGACGACCACGGACCCGGGTTCCAGGGAGATCCGGTTGCACGCCAGCACCAGGGCGATGTCGGAGGCGCCGGGTCGCAGGGACAGGCACAGCACGGACGAGCGGGTCCGGCCCGCGCCGCGGGCGATGGTCCTGGTGACCGCCCACGAGGCCCGCAGCATGTCGCCCCCGAGACGGAGCAGGAGCAGCGACGCCCGCCCCCACCGCACCCGGGTGCGCAGGGGCGGCGCCGGGAGGCGGGACCACCGGACCGCGACGAGGGACACGACGATCCCGGCGAGCAGCACGTCCGGACGCCAGGCGCCCCACAGCAGGAGCCAGACGCACAGCAGCCACAGGACCAGCACACCGCGCCGCGCCCACGCCGATGCGGTCATCGACCCTCACCCCCGAGGACCGACTCGCGGTACTCGACGCCGGAGCGCAGGTCCTCACCGGCGCGGGTCGCGAGGTCCGACACGGGGCCGGCCCCGGCGGCCACTCCCAGACCGAGCAGCATCAGGCACGCCGTCGCCACGGTCATGCCGCGCATGACCGACCCGGTGCCGAGGACGAGCTCGTCGGTGGGGTCGGGATCGGGTACCGGCGCGGCCGGCTCCCCCCAGAAGGCACTCGACCAGATCCGCGCCATCACCGCGAGTGTGAGCAGGCCGGTGAGCAGACCGACTCCGGCGACCACGAGGGGCAGTGCATCCTGTGTGCCGACGGCGGCGCGCAGCACCGCCAGCTTGGCGACGAATCCGTCCGAGGGAGGGACGCCGCCCAGGCTCAGGGCCGGGAGCAGGAAGATCACCGAGAGCACGGGAGCCGTGACCGCCACGCCCCCGAGTCGGCGGACCGACGCGGTCCCGCGGTGGTGCTCCACGAGTCCGACGACGCAGAAGAGACCCGCCTGGACGACGATGTGGTGGACCAAGTAGATCCCGGAGGCGGCCACGCCCTCCTGGGTCGAGACGGCCAGGCCCAGCAGCATGTAGCCGATGTGGGAGACCAGCAGGAAGGACAGCGCCCCGTGCAGGTTGTCCTGCGCCAGCGCCCCGAACGCCCCCACCAGGAGGGTCACCGCCGACAGGATGAGCAGGAGCGTCCACGGCTCGTCACGCGGGAAGAACAACGTCTGGGTGCGGATGATCGCGTACACGGCCACCTTGGTCAGCAGCGCGGCGAAGATCGCGGTGACCGGTGCCGGCGCGGGTGGATAGCTCTCCGGCAACCACCAGTGCATCGGGACGATGGCCGCCTTGATCGCCAGGGCGAGCAGCAGCATCACGCTCAGCCAGGCCTGCACGTCCGGGTCGAGGTCCCCCACGCGGCGCGAGAGCTGCGCGAGGTTCAGGGTGCCCGTCAACCCGTAGACGACCGCGACCGAGCTGAGCAGCAGGATCGAGGACAGCAGGCTGGTGACGATGTAGGTCATGCTCGCGCGCACCCGGGCCCGGTTCGGCCGCAGGGTGATCAGGGCGTAGCTGGCCATGAGCATGACCTCGAGGCCGACGAAGAGGGTGAAGAGATCGCCGGTGAGGAAGGACAGCGCCACACCGGCCAGGAGCACGAGGTGGCTGGGGTGGAAGACCGACGGGACGGTGCCCCCACGCATCCCCTGTGCCATCGCGTACACGACCACGAGCAGCAGCACGATCGACGACACGAGCAGGACCAGCGCCGAGAACCGGTCGGCCACCAACGTGATCCCCAGGGGCACGGGGTAACCACCCGCCTGGGCCACCACCGGGCCCTGGGCGTCCGCCCGGTGCAGGAGCAGCGCCGCGTCGACGACCACGGCCGTCGGGACCGTGGTGCCGAGGACACGCTGGGCCGTCGGCCACGGGCCGAGGAGCAGCGCCAGGCCGGCAGCGAGGAGCGGGACGGCCACCGGCACGACGACGAGCAGGGTCGCGAGCGTCATGGCCCTCCCTCCTCGTCCTCGACCGACCGGTCGGTCGTGTCGTCGTGGCCGCGCAGGTCGTTGCTGCGGCAGGCCACCGCGAGCAGCAGAGCGGTCACCGCGAAGGTGATGACGATGGCGGTGAGGGCCATCGCCTGGGGCAGCGGGTCCGCAACCTCCTCGTACGGGGTCGAGCCCGAGACCGGTGGCATCCCTGCGCGACCGCCGGACTGCAGCAGCAGGAGGTTGGCGGCATGGCCGAGCAGGACCACCCCCATCGCCACCCGCACCAGTGACCTGGCCATCATCAGGTGGATGCCGGCGGCGAAGAGGCCGCCGCAGAGCAGGGCGAGGGTGAGGTTCGTGGCGTTCATCGGTCGTCCTCCGCACCGAGGGTCCGCAGGATGTCCAGGACCACGCCCACGGTGATGAGCAGGATCCCGATCTCGAAGACCATCGACGTCGGGAGCTCGTGGGGCGGCAGGAGTGGCAGGTCGAGGTGCAACACGGTGCCGTGCAGGAGGTCCCCGCTGAGCACGATGCCCGCGATGCCGTACCCGGCAGCGAGCGCCAGCCCGGCACCCAGCAGGATCCCCGGGTTGGCCCGTGCCGCCGCGCCCAGGTCGCGCGGGCCGCCCGCCACCCGCCGCAGCAGGAGACCGAGGCCGACGACCAGGCCCGCGGCGAAGCCCCCACCGGGGTGGTGCAGGCCCACGACGAAGAGGTAGGCAGCCACCACCAGGGCGGTCGGGTGCACGAGTCGGGCGAAGGCCTCCAGCAGGAGCGAGCGGTCGTCGGCGTCGAGGTGGTGCGCGCCCGGCAGCAGCCGGTCGAGCGGCTCGTTGCCCGCCTGCGGGTCGCCCGGGTCCCCGGGGTGGTCGGACTCATCGATCACGAGTGCTCACCTCCGCCCGCTGCGTGCCCGGCTCGTCGGGCGGTTGCGGCCCCCCGATGCGGGTGCTCTGCAGCACCAGGCCGGCGACCGCCGTCGCCGCGATGACGAGGACGCTCACCTCGCCGAGGGTGTCCAGCGCCCGGTACTCGGTGATGATGACGTTGACGACATTCGGTCCGCCGTGATCGGGCGACCCGTCGAGATAGTCCGGGGACGGCAGGGAGCGTGCGTGCCGACTCGCCATGGTGAGCGAGACGAGGGTCATCAGCACACCGAAGGAGACCGCCACAGCGGCCCGCAACCGGCGCCCGTAGTGGTGCCGAGGAGCCGTGGCGCGCGGCATCCGGCGCAGCACCAGCACGAAGACGACGAAGGTCAGCGTCTCGACGAGCAGCTGGATGAGGGCGAGGTCGGGTGCACCCTGGAGGACGAAGACGACGGCCACGAGGTACCCGACGACGCCGAGGACCAGGGCGGCGTACAGCTGTCGGCGCAGGGCGATGACCGCGACCGTCCCGGCGAGGGCCCCTGCTGCGACGACCGCCTGCCACGGGGTGTCCCAGGGATGCGGCGCCGGGATGCCCACGGGCACCAGCACGACGGCCTGGATGAGCACGACCGCGAGCACGGTGCGGGCGAGCTGGTCCGGCAGCGCCCGGGCGTGCACGTGGGTGTCGACCCAGGCCGCGGCCCTCGTGCTGCCCGTGGCGATCCCGTCGTGGGCCCCCTGCGCCGTCGCGGGTCCGGCGAGACGCCCGTGCAGGGGCGCCAGCCGCCGGTGGACGAGGAAGAGCGCGATCCCGGCCACGAGCGTGCCGGCGGAGAGGACGACGACGAGGCCGAACCCGTGCCACAGGGCGAGGTGGTACGGCTTGCCCGGGTCCGGCAGCAGGTCCGCGTGGGCGGCGACGAGGTGGTCGAGACGCGTGGGCTGCAGGCCGAGCACCACCCCGGTGAGGGCGAGCACGACCGGCGCGGCGAGGAATCCCGCCGTCGGTGCGCGCCACTCCCCGCGCGGCCGGGCCGGCCCGGCAAAGGCCCCGTGGAGGAACCGCCCGGTGTAGGCGACCGTGAGGACCGACCCGAGGACGAGGCCCGCGAGGGCCCCGGGGCCACCCCAGGCGTGGGTGTGGAAGGCCTCCAGGGCCGCCTCCTTGCCGAGGTAGCCGACGAAGGGGGGCAACCCCACCATGGACGCGCAGGCCAGGGCGGCGGACCCCAGGAGGACGGGCGAGCGGCGACCCACGCCGGACAGCTCCCCGATCTCCCGGGTCCCCGCGGAGTGGTCGATGATCCCGACGACGAGGAAGAGGCAGGCCTTGAACAGAGCGTGTGCGATGAGCATGGTGCCGCCGGCGATGGCCGCGGTCCGGGTACCGGCCCCGAGGAGGACCATGAGGAAGCCCAGCTGGGCGATCGTGCCGAAGGCGAGCAGTGACTTCAGGTCGGTCTGGGCCAGCGCCCGCCACCCCCCGAGGATCATCGTCGCCAGCCCGATGACGACGACGAGCGGCTGCCACGGCACGGTCTCGGCGAGTACCGGCGTCAGGCGGGCCACGAGGAAGACGCCGGCCTTGACCATGGCGGCGGCGTGCAGGTACGCCGTCACGGGCGTCGGGGCGACCATCGCCGCCGGCAGCCACGGGTGGAAGGGCACCTGCGCGGACTTGGCGAAGGCGCCCACGAGGATCAGCACCACTGCACCGGTGACCACGCCACCGGCGGGTTCCGCCGCCGCCAGCCCGGAGATCCGGTAGGTCCCCGCCTCCCGGCCCAGCAGGAGGAACCCGAGGAGCATGGCGAAGCCGGCGCCCGTCGTCGTCAGCAGCGCGTGGAGCGCGGCGCGCCGGGCCCCTGCCGTGTGGCCACCGTCGGCGATGAGGAGGAAGGAGCAGACGGTCGTCACCTCCCAGGCGACGTAGAGCACCAGGAGGTTGTCGGCCACGGCGATGCCCACCATCGCCGCGACGAAGAGCAGCAGCACGGCACAGGTGCGCCCGAGTCGGTCGGCACGCTCGGCGAAGTACCAGCGGGCGTAGGCCAGGGTGAGGGCCCCGACACCGGTGACGAGGAGGGCGAGCAGCAGCCCGAGGGCGTCGAGTCGCAGGTCGACCTGCAGGCCGAGTGCGGGCGCCCACGGCACCGACACACTGCCCGTCCGCCCTGCCAGCACGGCAGGAGTCCGCACGAGGAGCCAGACGAATGCGGCCCCCGGGAGCAGGGCTGCGGCCAGGAACAGCCGTGACCCCGCCTGCCGGGGCATCCGCATGACCATGCATCCGCCTCCTCAGCCGGGCACTCGTGGTGACTCGGCCCGTACCCGCGACGCCGGTGGTTGAAACGGCGCGTCCTGCATGGACCGGGCGGATCCGGGTAGGCCCCTGGGGAGAAACCCGAGGGAGGGCAGACGCATGCCGCGCACCGTCGCACAGAAGTTGATCGCCGACCACCTCGTCGAGGGCTCGATGGAACCGGGGTCGGAGATCGGCCTGACCGTCGACCAGACGCTCACCCAGGACGCAACCGGCACGATGGTGATGCTCGAGCTGGAGGCGATGGACCTCGACCGCGTCCGCACCGAGCTGTCCGTGCAGTACGTCGACCACAACCTGCTGCAGACCGACGAGAAGAACCCCGACGACCACCTGTTCCTGCAGTCCGCCGCGCAGCGATTCGGGCTCTGGTACTCCAAGGCGGGCAACGGCGTCTCGCACCCGGTGCACCAGGCGCACTTCGGTCGCCCCGGCGTGACGCTCATCGGGTCGGACTCCCACACCTGCGCCGCGGGCGCGCTGGGGATGCTCGCGATCGGTGTGGGCGGGCTCGAGGTCGCGATGGCGATGGCCGGGCAGCCGCTCTACGTGTCCATGCCCGAGGTGTGGGGCGTCGAGCTGACCGGTGAGCTGCCGGACTGGGTCTCCGCGAAGGACGTCATCCTGGAGATGCTGCGCCGGCACGGCGTCAAGGGCGGACTGAACCGGATCATCGAGTACCACGGGCCGGGGCTGGACCAGCTCACGGCGATGGACCGGCACGTCATCGCCAACATGGGCGCCGAGCTCGGGGCGACGGCCAGCGTCTTCCCCGCCGACGACGCCGTGCGCGAGTACCTCGAGGCGGTCGGGCGCGGGGACGACTTCACCCGGCTGGTGGCCGACGAGGACGCCACCTACGACCAGACCGAGCACATCGACCTCTCCGCACTGGAGCCGCTGATCGCCAAGCCGTCCTCCCCCGGCAACGTCGTGCCGGTGGCCGAGGTCGAGGACGAGGACGTCACCCAGGTCGTCGTCGGATCCTCCGCGAACCCGGGCCTGCGCGACTTCGCCGTGGTCGCCGAGATCCTCCAGGGGCGGCAGGGCGCCGCCGGGGTGTCCGTCGACATCAACCCGACCTCCCGGGAGGTCCTCGCCGACCTCATCACCGGCGGCTGGCTGACCTCGCTCGTCTCGTCCGGGGCGCGCATCCACCAGTCGGGGTGCATGGGCTGCATCGGCATGGGGCAGGCCCCGGCCAGCGGCCGCAACTCGTTGCGCACGATGCCGCGCAACTTCCCCGGGCGCTCGGGCACGGAGGAGGACGCCGTCTGGCTGTGCTCCCCCGAGACCGCGGCGGCCGCGGCGCTCACCGGCCGGATCACCGACCCGCGCACGCTCGCGGACAGCCACGGCATCTCCTACCCGCGTCCGACGATGCCCGAGCGCTACAGCACGATCGACGACATGCTGCTGGCGCCACTGCCGCAGGAGGAGGCGGAGCAGGTCGAGCTCGTCAAGGGACCGAACATCTCCTCGCTGCCCGAGTTCGCGCCGATCGCGGACCACGTGGAGGTGCCCACGCTGCTCGTCATGGGCGACGACGTCTCCACCGACGAGATCATGCCGGCCGGGTCGCAGGTGCTCCCCTTCCGCAGCAACATCCCCAGGATCGCCGAGTTCTCCTTCGTCCGCGTCGACGAGACCTACCCGGAGCGGGCGAAGGGGGGCGAGGGCCACGTCGTCGTCGCCGGCGAGAACTACGGACAGGGGTCCTCCCGGGAGCACGCGGTGATCGCACCGCGCTACCTCGGGCTGGTGGCCGTGATCGCCAAGTCCTTCGCCCGCATTCACTGGCAGAACCTCGCCAACTTCGGCGTCCTCCCGTTGGAGTTCGACGACCCGTCCGACCACGACGGGATCTCCGTCGACGACGTCGTCGTGCTCGAGGGAGTCCACGAGGCCCTGCGCGCCGGGCGTGGGCTCACCGCGACGATCGGCGACCGGGAGGTCGCCGTGCACCACCGCCTGTCCGACCGACAGGTGGAGATGGTGCTCGCCGGTGGGCGGATCCCGCTCACCGCGCAAGCACTCTGAAGCAACGACACAGCAAGGAGAGAATGTGATGAACGACCTGACCGGCAAGAGGATCGCTGTGCTGCTCGCCAACTCCGGCGTGGAGCAGGCCGAGCTCACCACCCCGTGGCAGGCGCTCGGCGACGCCGGCGCCCAGATGACCCTCATCGCTCCGGAGAAGGGCGAGGTCCAGGCCTTCAACAACGACGTCGAGAAGGGAGACACCTTCCAAGCCGACGTCAGCATCGCCGACGTGAAGGCCGGCGACTACGACGCCCTGGTGCTGCCGGGAGGCACCACCAATGCCGACCGGTTGCGGATGGACTCTGACGCCGTCGCCTTCGTCAAGGCCATCGCCGAGGCCGGCACGCCGATCGCCTCGATCTGCCACGGCCCGTGGGCGCTGGTCGAGGCCGGAGTCGTCGAGGGCCGGACCCTGACCTCCTTCCCCTCGCTGCAGACGGACATCCGCAACGCGGGCGGCACCTGGGTCGACGAGGAGTCGGTCACCTGCACCGCCGGGAACTTCACGCTCGTCACCAGCCGCAACCCCGGCGACCTCGACCCCTTCGTCGACTCCGCGGCGAAGGCCTTCGCCTGACGGTCGACGCCCCCTTCGACCGGGCGGCCCCGCCGCTGTTGACAGCCCGCGCGGGCTGGCGGAACGTGACGGGTACCGGCTGCACCCGCAGCCGGTACCCGTCCTCCGCGTGAGGGCCGCGAGAAAGCAGTCTCCTGATGCCACACCCGCAGACCGAGCCGAGCACCTCCCTTCGCGACCGGATGAAGCCGCGATCCCGCGAGGTCACCGACGGCCTGGAGAAGACCGCGGCGCGCGGGATGCTGCGCGCGGTCGGCATGTCCGACGAGGACTTCGACAAGCCGCAGATCGGGATCGGCTCCAGCTGGAACGAGATCACCCCCTGCAACCTGTCCCTCCAGCGGCTGGCCGCCGCGGCCAAGGACGGGGTGCGCGAGGAGATGGGCGTGCCGATGGAGTTCGGCACGATCTCGGTCTCCGACGGGATCTCGATGGGCCACGTCGGGATGCACTACTCGCTCGTCTCCCGCGAGGTCATCGCCGACTCCGTCGAGACGGTGATGCAGGCCGAGCGCCTCGACGGGTCGGTGCTCCTGGCCGGCTGCGACAAGTCGCTGCCCGGGATGATGATGGCGGCCGCCCGGCTGGGGCTGGCCTCGACCTTCGTCTACGCCGGCACCGCCCTGCCGGGCCTGGCCCACATGCTCGACGGGTCCGACCGGGAGATCACGATCATCGACGCCTTCGAGGCCGTCGGTGCCTGCCAGGCCGGGACGATGGCGCGCGAGGACGTCGAGACGGTCGAGCGTTCCTTCTGCCCGGGTGAGGGCGCGTGCGCCGGGATGTACACGGCGAACACGATGGCGAGCATGGGCGAGGCCCTCGGGCTCTCGCTGCCGGGCAGCGCCTCACCGCCCTCGGCCGACAAGCGCCGCACCGTCATCGCGCGCGAGTCCGGGGCGGCCGCGGTGCGGATGCTCCGCGACGGGATCACCGTCCGCGACATCCTCACGATCGAGGCCTTCGAGAACGCCATCACCGTGCTCATGTCGCTCGGCGGCTCGACGAATGCCGTGCTGCACCTGCTCGCGATCGCCAACGAGGCCGGGGTGCCGTTGACCCTGGACCACTTCGACGAGATCGCCGGGCGCACACCGGTGCTCGCCGACGTCAAGCCCTTCGGGAAGCACGTGATGCGCGATGTCGACCACGTCGGCGGCATCCCCGTCGTCATGCGGGTGCTGCTCGACGCCGGCCTGCTGCACGGCGACGCGATGACGGTCACCGGTCGCACCGTGGCGCAGAACCTCGCGCACCTCGACCCGCCACTGCCCGACGGGTCGGTCCTGCACACGGCCGCCACGCCCTACCGCGCGACCGGCGGGCTGGCCGTGCTCCGCGGCAGCTTCGCCCCGGATGGCGCCATCGCCAAGGCGGCCGGCTTCTCCTACGACACCTTCCGGGGCCCGGCCCGGGTCTTCGAGGGCGAGCGCGACGCGCTGGACGCCCTCGCCGAGGGGACCATCGAGCCCGGGTGCGTCGTCGTCATCCGGCAGGAGGGGCCGCAGGGCGGACCCGGCATGCGCGAGATGCTCGCGATCACCGGCGCGATCAAGGGTGCGGGTCTGGGCGCCTCGACCCTGCTCGTCACGGACGGTCGCTTCTCCGGCGGCACGACCGGCAACTGCATCGCCCACGTCGCCCCCGAGACGATGGACGCCGGCCCGATCGGCCTGGTCCGGGACGGCGACACCATCTCCCTCGACCTGACCGCCAGGCGCCTCGACCTCGAGGTCGACGAGGCCGAGCTCGCCGTCCGCCGCGCCGACTGGGTCAAGCCGCCCATGACGAGCACCGGCATCCTCGCCAAGTACGCCGCCCTCGTAGGCTCCGCCTCGCAGGGGGCGGTCTGCCTGCCGTGACGGTGGTACCCGTGGTCGGCGGGTTCCACAGGTCTCCGACTGAGCAGCGGAAGGGGGCCGCCCCCGTCAGGCGGGGAACCCGGCGGCGGGTGCACCGCCGATGACCGTGCCCCTCGGCGTCCAGGGCGTCCTGCTGCTCGTGCTCGCCACTGCCGTCCTGCACGCGGCGTGGAACGCCATGGCCAAGTCGGTCGGCGACCGGTGGGTCTCGTCGGCGCTCATCGGCACGGCCAACGGGGTCGTCGGGCTGGTGCTCGTGAGCTTCTTCGGTGTGCCCGCGGCCGAGTCGTGGCCCTACCTCGTGGCCTCCGCGCTGCTGCAGGCGGCCTACCTCGTCCTGCTGACCCACACCTATGCCCACGGTGACCTCTCGCGGCTCTACCCCATCGCGCGCGGCACCTCGCCGGTGGTGGTCACGATGATCGCGGTGGGACTCCTCGGGGAGCGCCTGAGCCTGCTCTCGTGGCTCGGTCTGGGGGTGCTCGTGGCCGGCATCGTGCTCCTCGCCGGCGCTCGCGGGCTCCCCCGGGCCGACACCGGCCTGGTCCTCGCCGTGTGCACGGGACTGGTCATCGCCGCCTACAGCCTCAGCGACGGGGTGGGCGTACGGATGGCGGGGAACACCGGGGCGTACATCGGCTGGATGTTCGCTCTGCAGGGCCCGGTCCTGCTGTTGGTGTGCCGATGGCAGGCAGGTCGCTCCTTCTGGGGGCGGATGCGCACACACGCACCGATCGGCCTGCTCGGCGGGTTGCTCGCGGTGATCGCCTACGGCACGACGGTGTGGGCCCAGAGCCGGGCACCCCTGGCTCTGGTCGCCGGACTGCGCGAGACGAGCGTGGTGTGGGCAGCCCTCATCGGTGGGCTCGTCCTGCGTGAGCGGCTGACCGCGATCGAGCGGCTGGCCGTGCTGGTCGTCGCCGCCGGTGCCGTCGCCCTGCAGGTGGGCGCCTGACTCCGTCGACTCCGACGGGCATGTCCCCGCCCAACCCGGGTAGGGCCATGACCTGCATCACAACGAGAGGAGTCGACGATGAAGGCCGTGGTCTACCAGGGGCCGTACGACGTGGCGGTCCAGGACGTGGAGGACGCACGCATCGAGGACCCGACCGACGCACTGGTGCGGATCACCACCACCGCCATCTGCGGGTCCGACCTGCACATGTACGAGGGCCGGACCGACGCCGAGCCGGGCATCACCTTCGGCCACGAGAACATGGGGATCGTCGAGGAGGTCGGCCCGGGCGTCGTCTCGGTCCGCAAGGGCGACCGTGTGGTGATGCCGTTCAATGTCGCCTGCGGGTTCTGCGACAACTGCCGGGCCGGCAAGAGCGCCTTCTGCCTGACCGTGAACCCTCCCGGTGCGGGAGGCGCCTACGGCTACGTGGGCATGGGGCCCTACCCGGGCGGCCAGGCCGAGTACCTGCGGGTCCCCTTCGCCGACTACAACTGCGTCCCCCTACCCGAGGGCTCCGAACACGAGCAGGACTTCGCCCTGCTCGCCGACATCTTCCCCACCGGGTACCACGCCACCGAGCTGGCCGGCGTGCGTCCGGGGGACACGGTCGCCGTCTACGGCGCCGGGCCCGTCGGGCTGATGGCGACGTACTCGGCCCTGCTGCGGGGCGCCAGCCGGGTCTTCACCGTTGACAAGCTGGCGGACCGCCTCGATCTGGCGGCCCGGATCGGCGCGCAGCCGATCGACTTCACCAAGGGCGACCCGGCGCAGCAGATCGCCGATGAGCTGCACGCCCCGGGTGTCGACCGGGGCATCGACGCGGTCGGGTACCAGGCCACGGCCGAAGGGGGCGAGGAGCAGCCCGCGATCGTGCTCAACCAGCTGGTCGAGACGGTCCGCTCGACCGGGTCGATCGGGGTCGTGGGGCTGTACCTGCCCTCCGACCCGGGCGCACCCAACGAGCACGCCGCGAAGGGGGAGCTGCTGTTCAAGGTCGGGCGCTACTTCGAGAAGGGCCAGACCATGGGCACCGGTCAGGCCGACGCCAAGCAGTACGCACACTTCCTCCGTGACCTGATCGTCGCCGGTCGGGCCGAGCCGAGCTTCGTCGTGTCCCACGAGCTGCCCCTCACGGATGCGCCGGACGCCTACGAGAAGTTCGACAACCGCGAAGAGGGGTACTCCAAGGTGCTGCTGCAGCCCGGCCGGAAGTGACGGCCTCGCCGCCGTTCCGGCGCACCGACACCTCGTGGGGAGGTTGGTGAACACTCCCCGCGGGCGTACTGACCAACTCCTTGCCGACTGTTCCTCCGGATGAGGGTCGCGACGTCGCAGACGTCCATCCGCGGGTCAGGGCCGGTTCACACACCTTCGTGACCGTGGGTCGCGGCCGCAGACCGCGGCCCGTGCCCACACACGAAGGACATCACCATGCCCCTGTTCAGGACACGTGCCCTCGCACCTGTCACCACCGGAACCCTCGCTCTCTGCCTCACTGCCACCTTGGCGGCACCCACTGCGACAGCCGCGCCCTCGCTCCCTTCGCAGGAGGGCGGGAGCAGCTGGGCCGAGACGGCCTACCGCGGTGAGGTCGAGGTCGTCGACGGCACCGACGAGGACCAGAACGTCCTCGACGGTGTCGTCTTCGACGACCGCAACCGCAACTCCAGCCAGGACCGCGGTGAGCGCGGCATCCCGGGAGTGCAGGTCTCCAACGGCCGGCAGGTCGTCACGACCGACGCCAAGGGCGGTTACGAGCTGCCCGTCGACGACAACACCAACGTCTTCGTCACCCAGCCCGCCGGCTACGAGGTCCCCGTCGACGAGCACAACATCGCGCAGTTCTCCTACGCCCACCTGCCCGAGGGCTCCCCGGAGCTGAGGTACGGCGGCATCGAGCCCACCGGACCGACCCCCGACGCGGTGAACTTCCCCCTCGCCCGCTCCACCGCCACCAAGAAGTCGCAGCAGAACTGCATCATGGGCGGCGACATCCAGACCTACAACCAGACCGAGGTCGAGTACGCCCGCGCGGGAGCCTTCACCGACCTCGCTCAGCGCACCGACTACGCGAGCTGCGGCGCCCTCTTCCTCGGGGACATCGTCGGTGACGACCTGTCGCTGTACCCGCGGACCCGTGAGCTGACGAGCATGATCAACGGCCCCGCCCGCCTCCTGCCCGGCAACCACGACCTCGACTACGACGCCGCGGACAGCGAGCACCGCTTCGACACCTACCGCTCGCAGTTCGGCCCGGACTACTACTCCTACGATGTCGGCGACCTGCACATCGTGGCGCTGGACTCGGTGCAGTACCGCGCCGGGGAGCGCTACTCCGGCGGGCTCGGCGAGGAGCAGCTGGAGTGGCTGCGCCAGGACGTCGCGCAGGTCCCGAAGGACAAGACCGTCGTCCTCGCCGCGCACATCCCGCTGCTGAACTTCAACGACCAGACCCTCACCCAGCACCAGGTCGCGGAGATCAACCAGATCCACGAGATCGTCTCCGGCCACGAGGCGGTCGCCTTCGGTGGCCACAGCCACACGACGGAGTTCATGCGGGAGGGTGACTCCACGCAGGGGTGGGCCGAGGTGATGGGTGTCGAGGAGCTGCCCTTCGACCACATCACCGCCGGCGCGATCTCCGGTGACTGGTACTCCGGGCGGATCACCGACCAGGGCATCCCGACCGCGCTCCAGCGCGACGGCGCCCGCCCCGGGGTGCTGACGCTCGAGTCACGTCCGGAGGCGCTCACCGACCGCTTCACCGTCACCGGTGAGGACGACTCGGTCCAGATGGCCGTCGGGGTGAACTCGCCGCGCTACCGCGAGTGGTTCGAGGCCAACCGGGACAACGGCGGCAGCGCCCCGGCCTTCGAGGACCCCACGGTGGTCTCCGCTGCGGACCTCGCCGAGACCACCTACCTCACCGCCAACGTCTTCGCCGGCTCGACCGGGACCGAGGTCACCGTCGCGATCGACGGCGGGGAGGCGAAGGGGGCGCAGCGCACCCAGTCGATGACCGGCGAGGCCCGGAAGATCGGCGCCCTGTGGTCCGACCCGGTCGCCGTCCAGGAGCAGCTGGTCCACGGCGGCAGCGTCGCCGAGAGCAGCATGCACATCTGGCGATCGGCGCTCCCGGCCGACCTCGCCGCCGGTGAGCACACCGCGACGGTGACGAGCACCGACCGCGACGGGACGGTCAGCACGGAGACGATCGAGTTCACCGTCACCGACTGATCCGCCATCGCGCCCAGCGGTGTTGTGCGCGCCCGTGTCCCGGTGTCGGGACACGGGCGTCGCCTCAGCCGTCGGGTATCGCGCCTCGCGATACGTAGGCTGCGGCCGTGGACACCGGTACCCGCCGCTGGCTCGTCGCCCTGGCCGTCGGTGCGGGCGTGGGGATCGTCGCGTGGCTGAGCAACCTCACGACCGAGGCGCAGATGGCCGGTGGGGACCGGGTGTGGTGGGGGGTACGGACCTTCGTCAGCCGGGTCGTCAACAGCGGCACGGTCTGGGCGGGCCTGCCCGTCCTCGCCGGGTGGATCGTGCGACGCCCGACCCACGCGGTCCTCGCCGGCGTGGTCGTCAGCGAGGTCGCGCTCGTAGTCCACTACGCCGTCGGGTCACTCACCGGCACGATGCCGTGGGCGAGCTGGGCCGACAACTGGTACTGGTTCGTCGCGGCGGTCCTGCTCTGCGCGCCGCTCGGGCTCGTGGGCGCCGCGGCCCACCGGCGTGACCTGTGGGGACTCGCCTGCCGCCTCGTCGTGCCGGTCGGGGCCATCACCGAGTCGCTGACCTCGCACCTGCTCCGCCCCGGCTTCTCCGTCGATCTCGCGGACCGGGTCGCCTCGGTGGCCGCCGGGAGCGTCCTCCTGGTCGGCGGGGTCGTCGGTGCCCTGCTCGTGCTGTGCTCCTGGTGGCGCAGCGGACGGAGCGATCACCGTGCCGCCACCCGCGCCGGCAGCCCGGGGTAGCCTCCCTCGCGATCGGCCGCCGCGTCGCTCGCCGCCCGAGCGGCGCGGGCCAGCGGAGCATGGGGGGCAGCGAAGGCGTCCGCGCGGGGCAGCGAAGGCGTCCGCGTTGGCTGCGCAGACGCCACCGGGGTGGTGACCGGCTCGCCACGAGCGCTCACGCGCTCACCCGGGGCGCCTCCCCCTTCGCTGTCTCGGGCTGCGCCGGCATTGCGTATGGTCGTGGCATGTCCGATCAGACCCGCCGCATCCTCGCCATCATCCTCGCCCTGGCGATGGTCGGCAGCCTCGCCGCGGGGATGATCTCCAGCTTCGCCGGAGCGGCTGCGAGCAGCGCGCCACATGGGACCAACCCCGGCTCCGTCCACGACGAGGCCCTAGCTGAGATGGACTTCGGCCCGACGCGGGGCGCAGCTGGTCGGACCGTCGTGGCAGACGTCGACGCCCCGCTCGTGCTCATCGCCGCGTAGGCGCCCCAGCGGGGACCATCCGCTGACCGTGGGGTGAATCATCTCGGGGCTGGGTTGAGCGCCTGCGGGCCCGGACCCGTAGTCGTGGAGCTGCTCGCCGTGGGCCGGCAGCACCCCGGCGCCCTTGGAGGGGCGGGAGCACCTCGGAGCCTGGGATCGGGGCGCCCGTGGGCATGCCTTCGAGCCCTTCCTTGGGGAAGGGCTGTGGGGCGGGGTCGCTACAGGTGCCAGGTCACGCCGGTGGGGGTGATGCTCGCTCGCAGGTCTCGGGTGTGGACCCTGGTGTGGTGGCGCTCGCACAGCAGGGCGGCGTTGCCGATGTCGCTGGCCCCGCCGCGGGACCACCAGGCCACGTGGTGCGCGTCGCACCACTGCGGGGGCATGGTGCACCCGGGATACGTGCAGCCGCCGTCACGTAGCCACAGGGCGCGTTTCTGCCCGGGGGTGAACCAGCGCGCCGAGCGGCCCAGGTCCAGGATCTCGCTGTCGCCGCCGAGCACGACCGGGACGATCCCCGCGTCGCAGGCCAGCTTGCGCACCACCGACGGGGCCAGCACCTGCCCGGTCGCGGTCACCCCCGCGCCGTGGGTGCCCTGGTGCAGGTCGTCCAGGCCGATGGTGACCACCACCTGCGCCTTCTCGCACTTCGGCTCCGCGCCCGGGGAGGCGACCCCACGGCGGATGATCTCCACCAGCGCGTCCGCCCGCCGCTGGGTCGCGGGCCGCTCATCCGCCTCACCGTCGGGGCCCTTGACCGGCCCCGACAGCGCGGCCAGGGCCGCGTCGACGACCGCGGCGCCCTCGGGATCGAGCACCACCCGGTACAGCGACATGCCGGCCGGGCCCTGGCTCTTGGTCAACGAGCGGCCGCGCTTGGCGCGACGGTCATCGTCCTCGCTCTCCTTCTCCGGCTTCAGCAACCGACCCGTGCGGGTGATCGCCACCGCCAGCTCCTTCTCGCCCAGCCCCCGCACCCGCTCCCGACGCCGCCCCTCCGGACCGGTGGCGACCACATCGTCCTTCGCGGCCGCGACCAGGGCGCCCAGGTCCTCCTCAAGCATCTCCTCGTCCGCGACCGGAGCGACCTGCGCGTGGAACCGCGCGAGCTGGTCGGCCTTGCCCAACGGCAGGTCACCCTCCTCGAACGCCTCCCGCATCGCGCCCACGGCCTCGCTGGCGCGGGTGGCGTAGCGCCCCGCCAACGCGGTCCCGGCCCTGGCCACCCGCACCACCGACGCGGTGTGCCGCACACTCGGGTCCGGTGCGCGCTGCCCCTCCGACCGGGTGACCCAGTCCGCCGGCGACCACGACGACTCACCCGGCAACCCCCGCTGCAGGCCTTCACGGACCAGGTCCACCTCGGCGATCTCCAGCAGGGCACGTGCCTGCCCGACCACCGCCAACGCATCCGCGACCTCCGCGTCCCCCAGACGCCACAACTCCCCACCACCACCAGCACCCTGCAGCAACGAGCGCAACGCGTCACGCAGGCCGGGAGCAGTCCCGTAACCCTCGTCCCACCGCGCTGTCATCGCCATGAAGACACCCTGCCAGCGACCACCGACAACCCAGCCCGGGCATGGTTTCGAGGCTCGCTCGCTACGCGAACTCACACCTCAACCACCACTGTCGGGACTCGCTATGCACACCTCAACCCACCGGGACACGGGGCCCGCTCGCGGCCCGAGCTCACACCTCAACCACCGGGCGTGGAGCTCACTCCTCCTCACGAAGGTTCGCCGCACCGGTGCGGGCGGCGGACGGCTCAGGCTCCTCGGTCAGGGGCGCACCGGGCAGGAGCGTTCGCGACGGACGCGCACGACGAGCGCCCACGCCAGCAGTGCGATGGCCAGGGCAGCGAGAAAGGGCTGCGCCGGCGCGAAGTAGGTCAGGGCGCCCGAGTAGCCGAGCGCGATGAGGACCAGCTTGTTGCACACCGGGCACCCGACGGCGAAGAAGGTCGTGAAGGCGCCGACCATCCCCAGTCGCGAACCCCGCTCACCCCCTTCGTCGGTGTCCCGGCGCGCGACGTACGTCGCGGCGACCAGTCCGGCCAGGATCGAGGTGACCACGAGGACCGGCCAGGCCCACACCGTCGTCGGGACGTCCCGGCTGAAGACGGGCGTGGGGATCATGGCGGTCGGGATCGCCGTCCCCACCACGGTGAGCGCGGCGATGCCGGCAGCGGACCCCCAGCGGCGGGCCGGCCACGCGCGCATCTCGTCGAGGACGGAGGGCTCCGCCCTCGGAGGGGAGACCGTGTCCACCATCAGACCTTCTCCTCGCTGAGTTCACGCGTCGCGGACGAGGGACGGCGCCGAGCCAGACCCCGCCAGCCGAGGACGCCGGCGAGCACGAGCGCCGCGACGACGACGAACCAGACATCCGAGGCGCCCTGGCTCCAGGTGGCCAGCGTCGACTCGGCCGTGTACTGCGTGCCGATGGTGAAGACACCGGAGAGGGACGCGGTGCCGTCGGTGAGGATCAGGAGCGCGCCGATGGCGACGGACAGCAGCCCGGAGACCACCATCGTCCACGTGTTGCGCCACGGACCGATCGTGACCTCCCTGGGTGCGATGAGGGCGCGACCGCGGGTGCCCAGACGCTTCCACACAGCCGCCAGCACGAAGAGCGGCACGGTCATGCCCAGCGCGTAGAGGGCCAGCACCGAGCCGCCGTACACCGCGCTCCCGCCGAGCGCCGCCACCATGAGGACCGACCCCAGGATCGGGCCGGCGCAGACCCCGGCGACCGCGTAGACGGCGCCGAGCGCGAAGACCGAGGCAGTCGACGTCGCATCAGCGCTCGTGCCCTGCGTCCGGGACAGCCCCGGGACGGGAAGTCCGGACAGCTGCCAGAGGCCGAGGACGATGACCACGCCGGCAGCCACGGCGACCAGGGTCGAGCGGTGGGTGGTCAGCAGGGAGCCGAGGGTCCCGGAGAAGACCCCGAGAGGTACGAGCGTGCCGCTCAGCCCGAGGTAGAAGACGGCCGTACGGCCGATGAGCGCACTGGGCGAGGTGAACGCGTAGGCGAAGAACGCCGGCAGCAGCATCACCGAGCACGGGCTCAGGAGGGTGAGGATCCCTCCGAGGAAGGCGCCCGTGTAGCCGATGTCCATCAGTTCTGCTCCACGGCCGCCAGCTCCTCGTCGAGGAGCTGGCGGAAGGAGTCGACCGGCTGGGCCCCGGCAATGAGCTGGTCGCCGAGGACGAAGGCCGGGGTGCCCGTCGCGCCCACCTGGCGCGCCTCCTGGGTGTCCGCCTCGACCTTCGCGCGCAGGTCCGGGTCGTCCAGGTCCTTCTCGAACTGGTCCATGTCCGGCACGCCGACTTCCTCGGCCCACGCCATGACCTTGTCGCGGTTGATCTTCAGGTGGCCGCGCTCGGGCGCATCGGCGTACATCGCCTCGTTGTACTTCCAGTAGAGCCCCTGCTCACCGGCAGCGCGAGCGGCCATGGCACCCTCGACCGACTCCTCACCGAAGACCGGGAAGTCGCGCCACTCGTAGCGGACCTTGCCGGTGTCGATGTACTCCTCCTTCAGCTTCGGCAGGGTGTCCCGCGCGAAGGCCCCGCAGAACGGGCACCGGTAGTCCGAGTACTCGATGAGCACGAGATCGGCATCCTTGTCACCCATTGCGGTCACGTCGTCGGCGTCGCGACGGGCCAGGCCCACCTCCTTCTCGACCTCGCGCGGGTCAGCGCCCTCCCCCGCCGAGTCCGTCCCGGAGGTAGCGGAGGTCCCTGCGTCCGCCGCGCCCGACCCGCCGTCGCCCCGGTCGGAGAAGTACACACCGGCAGCCAGGACGATGACGATCGCCGCGACGACGACTACGGTGAGGGTTCGTCGATTCATCGAGGTCATGACCACGATGCTACGCAATGTATATACATTTGACGAGGTGGGTGTGCGAACGCTTCCGCGATGGCGGCAGATCAGTGACGACCTGCTGCACAGGGTGCAGGAGGGAGAGTTCGCCGACGGCTTCCCCGGGGAGTTGGCGTTGGCCACCGAATACGAGGCCAGCCGCGGCACCATCCGGCGGGCGCTGGGGCCGCTCCGTGATCAGGGCGTCGTCGGGCACGCCCGGGGCCGGCAGTCCTATGTCATCAATGCCAATCGCGCCACGGGGATCGGCCCGATGTACAGCCTGCGCGACGCGATCACCGCCCACGGGAGCAAGGAGCGCTCCGAGGTCCTGACCCAGGAGCTGACCACCAGCGCGACGGTCGCCGGCGCCCTCGGGCTCGACCCGCAGACCCCCTTCGTGCACGTGACGCGGGTGCGGTACGGCGACGACACCCCCTTCGCCCTGGACCGGCTGTGGATCATCGCCTCCCTCGCTGCGCCCCTGCTGGAGGCCGACCTGTCTGAGACCTCCGTCTACGCACAGCTGCGGTCCCGCTGCGGCGTGGAGTTCGACGCCGGTGTCGAGTACACCCGCTCGGTCGCAGCGACCCCCGAGGTCGCCGCACGTCTGGGCGTGGCCGAGGGCAGCCCCCTCCTGACGATCCGACGCAAGTCCTGCCTGGCCGGTCAGGCCGCCGAGCTGCGCGACACCTGTGCGGTCGGCGAGCGCGTCACCCTGACGCACGTCTTCGGCGACGCCTCCGCCGTCCTCAACTGCGGCGGGGGCGACGGGCGGCCCGTCGAGATCCCCTGGGATTGACCGAGACGAAGGGGGAATCCGGCCGGGAATAGAACCGCCGGCGCGGCGTTGGACCGAGTAGTTGTACTTTCAACTTTTACCCCGGTCCGACCCCGCACATGAAGGAGAAGCCGATGGTGGTCTACAACGAGATCGTCGCGCTCACGGCAGGCACGGGCCTGCTGGGCTTTGCCTGGTTCCTCAGGCAGTTGATCCGCAACGAACCGATCGAGAGCGAGGGTTGGGCGGCCTTCTTCGGCCTCACCGGCCTGCTGCTCTTCGTCACCGGTGTGCACACCACCGTGACCTGGCCCTTCGGTGCGGACGGCTTCGAGTACGCGAACATCGCCTTCGGTCAGCCCGCCGCAGCCTTCGGCGCCCTGCTCCTCTTCGCCGCGATCTACCTGTGGCGACACCGCGAGATCCTCACCGGCGACGTGGTTGACGTGCCCGCGAACAATGCCAGGATGCTGCGCGCGCTCAAGCCGGTGAGCCTCTTCGTCGGCGCACTCGGTCTCGGCATGGCGGTCCTCGCGTTCACCTTCGTCCGCTTCCAGCTGGGCGCGGCGCCGCCGGAGGAGCCGATCAGCGGTCGCTTCGGCCACCTACCCATCCTCGAGGCACTCTTCCTCGGTGGCCTCTGGGGCATCGTCGCGGTCGGCGCGATCCTCTTCGTCGTGGCGCTGCTCACCAACCGTCCGCAGTTGCTGCGCTGGGCGATCTGGGCGTGGCTCATCGGCGGCGTGGTGTTCCTGCTCTTCGGCGCGATGAACTTCTACACGCACATCGGCATGTACTACAACATCGAGCACGGCACGATGCACAAGTGGTGACGCACACCTGACGATGACGGCCCCGGAGGATGTCCTTCGGGGCCGTCACTCTCGACAGTTGCCCGACTGCGTCAGCCGATCTCCTGCGCCAGGCCGACGAGGATCCCGTCCGGGCCCCGCACGTAGCACAACTGGTACGCGTCCTCGTACTGCGCCACCTCGTCGACCACCTCACCGCCGTGCGACCGCAGCCGCTCGACCGTGTCGCGGATGTCGTCGACCGCGAACATCACGCGGTGCATGCCGATCGTGTTGTGCGGTGGCCGTGACGGCTGGGAGGGCACCGCCGCCGGTGTGAGGTACTTGGCCAGCTCCAGACGGGAGTGACCGTCCGGCGTCCTCATCATGGCGATGGCACACCGGACGCCGTCCAGTCCGACGGTCCGATCGGCCCACGCACCGGCGATCTCGGCCCGTCCCTCCACCTGCATACCGAGCTCGGCGAAGAACTCGACGGCGGCATCGAGGTCCTCGACGACGATGCCCACGTTGTCCATGCGTCGGATCGTCATGGGCGCCTCCCGTGGCCTGCCATCCACCCTAGCCACGCGCGGGCGCCGCTAGGGGCCTTCGGTCGTCCAGCGCGGCCGGCCGCGCCCACCGCCGTAGCCCAGCTGCACCCGCGGTGGGCGGGCGGCCAGGTCGGTGAGGAACATCCGCCGGGACAGCAGCACGAGCGTCGCCGCCAGGAAGAAGACGAGCGCCGCGATGCGCCACGACGTCTCGTACCCGAAGGCGTCCACGGCCATCCCGAAGAGCAGCGGCCCGGTCGCCCCGCC
The DNA here is from genome assembly GCF_029510815.1 of Janibacter sp. DB-40. NCBI lineage: Bacteria > Bacillati > Actinomycetota > Actinomycetes > Micrococcales > Intrasporangiaceae > Janibacter > Janibacter sp. DB-40. Next base: position 3,202,503 of record NZ_CP120360.1, read on the forward strand.
GAAGAAGGCGCCCGCCTGGACGTACCCGGAGGCCTTGGCCGGCGCCTCCCGGCCGACCCTGACGACGGCGAAGAGGAACAGCCCGGGCCAGGACCAGCCGATGGCGAACGCCACGAGGCTCGCGAGGACGTAGCTGGCGACGCCCGGGAGCGAGACGGCGAGCAACGCGACGCCACCGATCGCCATCTGGGCGGCGACCACGGGCAGGTTGCGCCCGTGCCGGCGATCGGCGAGGGCTCCCGTCAGGAGGCGGCCGATCACGTTGAGCGCACTGCCCGCGGCCATCAGCCCGCCGGCCTGCGAGGGCGTGAGCCCGACCTCGAAGCCCCACGAGGCGATGAAGGACCCCATCGAGTTGGCGGCCGCGCTCCCCAGCGCGATCGCGGCCGTCACCACCAGCAGCGCCCCGACCGGCGGCGCGTCCAGACCGGCTCGCCGTACCGGTCTCGCCGTCGAGCGGGTCGGCCCGGGAGCGAGCAGGCCAGCGAGGAGGACGATCGCCCCGACGCCGCCGAGCACCCAGAACGTCGAGCGCCATCCGAGGCTGGACGTCATCGTCGGCACGGCCAGACCGGCCAGGACGATGGCCACCGGGACCGCGGACTGCTTGACCCCGAAGCCGATGCCACGGCGGTGCGCCGGGATGCTGCGGGACATCGCCAGGTTCGCCGTCAGCTGGTGTGCCGCGTTGGCGGAGCCGAGCACGACCATGCAGACGACGAGGCTCAGCCATCCATGGGCGAGCAGGGCGACCCCGACTCCTCCGAGGGTGGAGAGCACGCCGGCGACCATCGTCGACACCCTCGGGCCGACCCGGTCGGCGACTCCCCCGCCGACGATCGCCACGAGGGAGGCAGCCGTGAAGAAGGCGGCGACCGCGATCCCGAACCGCTGCTCCCCGAACCCCAGCTCACGTCGCAGTGGCACCGACTGGGTCGCGAGCAGGAAGACGGGCAACGAGCCCACGGTGGTCAGCAGGCTGGCCCCGAGGACCTTCCACACCGCCGAGGACATCACCACCCCATGATGGGACATCCCCGGTGCCGGCCGAGGCGGCGTCCGGCCCGAGGACGACGCGGGGCGAAGGGGGGTGGCCCCCCCGGGACTCACCCGCTCGCGAGCGAGGCGTCCACCGTGATCTCCGCACCCGTGAGGAGCCGCGATATCGGGCAGAGCGCCGCGGCTGCCTCGACGACCGTGCTGAAGGTCTCCTCGTCGATCCCGTCGACGACGGCCGTGGCGGCGATCCTCGAGGTGGTGACCGTCGGCTTCTCGTCGACCTCGTCCAGGGAGACGGTGGAGGTCACCTCGAGGCGTCTCGGGGGGGTCCCGTTCTCGTCCAGGGCCAGGGCGAGGGCCATCGAGAAGCACGAGGAGTGGGCTGCCGCGACGAGCTCCTCAGGGCTGCTCTTCCCACCAGGTGCCTCGGTGCGCGAGCCCCACGTGACCACCTGGTCGTCCAGGGCACCGCTGCTGGAGCCGTGGAGGGTGCCGGTCCCGGTGTCCAGCGAGCCCTCCCAGGTGGTCGTGACGGAACGGTCTGCGATCGTCATGGTCATCCTTCTCTCAGTTGATATTTTCTGCACCGTATCTCGTGAAAAATGTTTGGGCCAGACCCCGGTGGCTCATGCGCAGTCGATGCACTCCCGCGCCGTGGGCCGTGCCTCCAGCCGCGCACTCGCGATGGGGCGGCCGCACTGCTCGCACGCGCCATAGGCACCTCCATCGAGCCGCTCGAGGGCGGCATCGATCTCCTCGAGGTGCCGTCGCGCCTGCCGGGCGAGGGCCTCGACCTGCGAGCGCTCGAAGGCGATCGTGGCGCCCTCCGGGTCGTGCTCGTCGTCGGCGTTGCTCCCCTCACTCGCCTCGACGAGGGCGGTGAAGTCCCGGGTGAGAGCCGTGAGTCGCTCGAGCGTCGTGCGACGCTCCTCCTCGAGGTCGGCGCGGGGGCCAGTCATCGGTCCATCCTGTCACCGGGACCGTGCCTGCCGCCGGAGCGTAGCGTGAGGGTGTGGCTGGTCGGCGAATGCCGTGGCCACGGGAGGGCGGCGAGATGGCGATCCGGAGAAGCTTCGCGACCACGGATGCGGTGCGCAGGCGGCTGCTGACGACCACCGGGTCGGCCGCGTCCGGCCTTCGCCGCCGGGCGGGCGAGGCAGTTCGCGCCAGGGTGGCCGGCCCGGAGGCGGAAGCCGCCCACGCACGGATCTGGGACACCCCGGGGCCGCGGTGGTTCTCCCCCGCCGACCCGATCTGGCGCGTGCACGGCGACGCGTCCATGTTCGCCGCCGGGATCACCGCGCTGCTCCTGCAGTCGCTGCACCCCTCGGCGATGGCCGGTGTCGCCGGGCACAGCGGGTACCGCGGCGATCCCTGGGGGCGGTTGCAGCGCACCAGCCACTACCTCGCGACGACGACGTTCGGCACCGTCGAGCACGCGGAGGAGGCGATCGCCGCGGTGCGCAGCGTGCACGAGCGCGTCCGCGGCAAGGACGACGAGGGTCACCCCTACCGCGCCAACGACCCCCACCTGCTGCGGTGGGTCCACATCGCCGAGGCGTGGTCCTTCCTCGCCGCGCACCAGCGGCACGGCGCGGACCCACTCACCCCGGAGGAAGCGGACACGTACGTGGCGCAGAGCGCGGTCCCGGCGGCCGCGCTCGGCGCCACGGATCTCCCGATGAGCGTCGCCGCGCTCGACGCGGCGCTGGACGCGGCGCGTCCCGAGCTGCGGGCGACACCCGCAGCCCGGGACGCTGCCGACTTCCTCCTGCGCGAGCCGCCCCTGCCTCGAGCGGCCCGGCCCGTCTACCGGCTCCTCGCGCTCGGCGCCGTGGACCTGCTGCCCGGATGGGCACGCGACGAGCTCGACCTGCCGGCGCCGACGGGCGCGGGCACGGCCGGCGCGATGGGGACGCGTCTGGTGCGCTGGAGCCTGGCCGCCCTGGATCAGGAGAGCGCGGACATCGACACCCGCGCACACCCACGCGCCGACCGCTGAGATCGTCGGCCGGCGCGCGGGGCGTGGTCGTCAGACGCGGGCCGGGGCCTTCTCCGCCCAGGCGGCGTAGCCACCAACCAGGTCGGTCACGTCCGTGTGCCCCTGCGAGCGCAGGAGGCTTGCGGCGACCGATGAACGCCACCCACCGGCGCAGTGCACCAGCACCGGCCGGTCGCTCGGCAGCTCGTCGTGGCGGCGCGCCAGCTCGGCCAGCGGGATGTGCACGGCCTCGGGGATGAGCTGCCCGTCCTCGCGCTCGCCGGCGTTGCGCACGTCGAGCACGACGGTCTCGTCGGCGAGGTCATCCATCGCGTCCACCTCGACCCGCTCCACGGAGGTCACCAGGTCGGGCATCTCGGCGAAGGCGGCAGTGGAACCGTCCACGTAGCCGACCACGCCGTCGAAGCCGATGCGCCCCAGACGCAGGGCGGCCTCGCCCTGGCGACCGGGCTCGGCGAGGACAAGGATCTCCGCCTCGTGGTCCAGGACCATCCCGGCGGTCTCGGCGAAACGACCGTCGAGGCCGATGTTGACCGAGCCCGCGAAGTGCTCGACGGCGAACTCCTCCGGCGAGCGGGTGTCGACGACGACGGCCCCACCCTCGATGGCGGCGCGCACCTCGGTCGGGGTGAAGGGCACGACGGGCTCGTCCGGGTCGAGGAGCTCCCGCTGGCGCAGGTTGAGCGCGGCGTCGACCTGGAAGTAGGCCGGCGCGGAGGGCTGGCCCGTGGTGACCATCCCGACGAAGTCATCCACCGGCATCTGCGCGGCGAAGGGGTTGGTGGCACGCTGGGCGCCGATGTTCGACTCGAGCTCGTCGGAGAGACCACGGCCGCACGAGGAGCCGGCACCGTGGGCCGGCATCACGCGCGTGTCATCCGGCAGGGGGAGCAGCACGCTGTGCAGCGTGCGGTACATGGCCTCGGCCAGCGACTGCGGGGTGGACCCGTCGGAGACGACCAGGTCGGGACGGCCGACTCCGCCGATGAAGAGCGAGTCACCGGTCAGCACCGCGTGGGGGCTGCCCTGCTCGAGCACGAGCACGCTGATCGACTCCCAGGTGTGGCCCGGGGTCTCGAGGATCTCGAGGACGACCTCGTCGCCCAGCTCGATGCGGTCGCCACCGGTCAGGGTGCGCACGTCGAACTCGGCGCGCTCGGCCGCGGTGGGGCCGTACCCGATCCAGGCGCCGGTCGCGGCGGCGAGCTCCAGGTGGCCGGCGACGAAGTCGGCGTGCACGTGGGTGTTGATGACGCCCACGATGTCGAGGTCGTGCTCCTTGGCGTCGGCGAGGTAGTCGCTGATGTCGCGGCGTGGGTCGACGACGACGGCCTTGCGGCTGCCCTCGTCGGCGATGAGGTACGAGCCGTGCGAGAGGCAGCTCAGGTAGTACTGCGTGAGGATCATCGGGGTGCTCCTTCGGTTCGGGAGGGTCAGTTGCGGGCGCCGCGCAGCTGCGCGAAGACCGTCTCGGGGTCAGGGGTGTCGCGGCGGTTGTGGGGGAGCTTGGACAGCAGCATCCCCATGGCACAGGTGTCGGTCAGGGCCGCGCCGGTGAGGCCGGCGCCGATCCCGGCGGAGATCCACTTGGCCTGCGGAACGAGAGTGCTCGCGACGATTCCGGCGAGGACGATCGAGCCGGCGACGAGACGCACCTGTCGCTCGAGGCCCCAGGTGCCGTCACCGCGGACGACGTCTCCGCCGGCGTTCTCCCACGAGGTGATGCCACCGTCGAGGACGTGCAGGTTGGGCAGGCCGGCCGAGGCGAGCGCGCCCTCGGCCCGGCAGGCGCGGCCACCGGAGCGGCAGACCAGGACGACGTCGTCGTCGAGGTGCTCGGCGAGCTCACGGCGGTGCTCCTCGAGGAGGTCCAGCGGCACGTTGTAGGAGCCGGGGATGTGCACGTCGGCGAACTCGCCGGGGGTGCGCACGTCGATGAGTCGGGGGGCCGTGGGTCCGGCCATCCACTCGCGCACCTGGGCGGTGTCGAGGGTGGCGGGTCGGGTGGTCGTGTCGGTGGTCAAGGGGGTCCTTCCGGTGGATCGGGGTTGTCTGCGGGGCCGGCGGTCAGCCGCGCCCGAAGAGGCGGGTGAGCGGACCGCTGGAGGCGGCATCGCCCTTCGCCGGGGTGGAGTGGCCGGAGCAACGCTGGCTGCCGGGAACTCCTTCATCACCTGGTCGACGTGCTGGCCACAGCCGGCCCAGGTGGTCTTGCCGCACTGGCGGCAGGTCGCTTGACGGCACACGGGGAGCTCCTTGGGTTGGGGGAAAGGTGTCCGGGGAACGAGGTCAGGATCAGGCCGACGTCGCCGGCGTTGTCGATGACCTCTGTTCCATGTGGACGAATTTAATACCCCCCGGGGTATCGTGTCAACACGACGACATGCCCCCCTGTCGCGCGGGCGCTGGCAGGGATAGCCTCTAGACACCTGGAGAGAGGGGCGATACCCATGACCGCGACCAATGACGTCGAGCACCTCTCGGTCGACGAGTGCTGGTCCCTGCTGCGTACGGCCACGGTCGGCCGCCTGGCCGTGATCGTGGGCGACCACCCGGAGATCTTCCCGATCAACTACGTGGTCGACCACGGCACCGCGGTCTTCCGCACGGGCGAAGGGAGCAAGGTCCAGGGCGCGCTGTCCGGCACCTCCGTCGCCCTCGAGTCAGACGGCTACGACCCCGAGACCGGCCGCGTCTGGAGCGTGGTGATCAAGGGCAGGGCACGCACCATCGCCGAGATCGATGACGTGATGGACACCGTCGACCTCCCCCTCTCGCCCTGGCAGGCCGGCGACAAGGGCCGGTTCATCCGCATCACGCCGGGTGAGGTGACGGGGCGACGCTTCCCGATCGCGGACCCGAGCACGTGGCAGACCATGCCCGAGGGCTTCCGGCGCGCGTCGACGGAGTAGCCGGGCACGTCGCCGCACGGCACCGTGCCCGCGGCGTCCCCCTGCGCGACTCCCGACTACCACGCGCACACGGGCTCAGTCGTCGGACCTCTCCCAGTACCGCATCATCTGGCGACGACCGTGGGTGAGCTCCCGCAGGTCGACGTCGCTGTCGAAGCTCGATCCGAGGGCCCCGGCGACGGTCCCCATGGAGGCGCTCAACCACGCGATGTTGAGGTAGTTGCGCACCGAGCTCTGCGTGCCGATGGTCTTCGTCATGAAGTCGGAGTCGATGACGACGACGGCCGCGGTGAAGATCCCCAGGAAGAGCGCGAGGTACAGGAGGGAGACGGACGCCGCCAGGGTCACCAGCGTGGAGGCGTTGTACATGTTCGCCTCCCTCAGCGAGTTGGCGCTGTGCCGGCGCTCCCACAAGCCGTTGCCCACGGTCAGCCACCCCACCATCACCACGATCGTCATGAGCGAGATGAGTCCCAGCCGCCAGGTGGGCAACGCGTCGGCCATCTTCCAGATGGAGGAGAAGAAGACGCCGAACGCACCCGTGGCGCTGGCTGCGGCGAAGGCTCCCGAGAGCTTGGGAGCGGTGGCCAGGGGCTCGTTCGTGCGCACCATGCCGAGCACGAGACGAGCTCGTCCCGACCACCACCAGGGCGACGCGACGTAGTAGGACTTCTCCTGCCCGGACCCTTGGGTGTGGACCACGCCGCAGTCGATGTCTGGAAGCTCGCCCTCGGTCGCGTCGCTCCGAACGGCCACGTCCAGGGACTGGAGGATGACCCGCCTCAGGCGTTTCGTGAGGTTGAACCAGCCCAGCGCGGGCAGCGAGATGATCACCAGCGAATCGGCCGGGTGAATGGCCGTCATCTTGGGCCGATGGCCGGCCGTGCGGGGGATCTCGGTGACGATCACCGTCGCATCCACGCCGTGCTCGTGCGACCAGTTGCGCACCGACTCCAGGTCGAGGGTGCCGTCATCGCGCAGCGGGATCTGCTGTCTGATGTGCTGGAAGGAGTAGCGGTCGTCCTGCGCCACCCAGTCCAGGAACCGCTCGACCAGGCGGGAGGGCACCCCGGGGTCGGCGAAGACGTCCACCTCGATTGGCTCGCTCATGTCAGGCATTCCACCATCGACCGAGGTCATGGGCCAGTTCGCGGCCCACTGCCCGGACAGGTGCGAGCGAGGGTCCGGGACCCGTCGCTCCCGCAGGTTCCCTCCGGTGACTCGCTGGAGGTGGCAGAGTGGGGTGGATGAGCGATCCGGCAGGCGTCACGGTGGTGGTGGACGCAGCCAACTGCGTCGGCAGCGTCCCGGACGGCTGGTGGCGCGACCGGGCCGGAGCCACGCGACGGCTGCGCGACTCCATCGCGCCGGAGGGTCTGCGGCAGAGCCTGCACCTGACCGAGGCGCCGGAGGTGGTGCTCGTGGTCGAGGGACGAGCCCGCGGCGTCGAGTCGACCGAAACGGTGCGTGTGGTCGACGCGCCCGGCAGCGGGGACGACGCGATCGTGGAGGTCGTCGAGCAGCTCGCCGGCCGGCGTGCGGGCGTGGTGGTCGTCACCGCGGATCGCGGGCTCAGGGCGCGGGTGGACGACCTCGGGGCACGCACCGTGGGACCAAGGATCGTGCGGCCGGGCTGAGCGACCGACCCGACGGACACGGCCCGGTCACAGCCGGCCCGTCGGGTCGAGATTCCCCGCCGATCAGGCGGGTGTGGCGGAGCGGACCGTCGGCGGCCCGGCGCTCTCGTCCTCCGCGACCGCGTCGATCTCCTTGACGAGGCGGTCGAACTCGCTCTCGTCCACCGTCACCCCGGCCGCGTCCAGCCCTTCACGGAGCTTGTCGGCGACCTTCGTGCGGCCCGCGCTGTAGTCCCACGAGGTCGCGGTCTCCACCGCGGCCTGGGCGGCTTCGCGCGCAGCGCTCATCTCTTCATCGGTGTACTGGGTCATGCCTGACCTTCCTCTCGGGTGATCGTGGTCTGCCCCCGGGCCTACCCGGTGGGTGTGGGTCCCATGCACGTGCGGCCGCCGGCCCGTCGGAGCCCTTCGTCAGACGACCACCCAGAGCGCTCCGGCGATGAGGAACGCGGCGACGCCCAAGGTCGTCTCCATGACCGTCCACGTCTTCAGGGTCGTGGACACGTCCATGCCGAAGAACTTGCTCACGAGCCAGAAGCCGGAGTCGTTGACGTGCGACAGGACCGTCGCGCCGGCCGCGATGGCGATGACGAGCAGGGTCAGCTGGACGTCTCCCAGCCCGGCGGCCTCGACCGGCGCCGCGATCAGACCGGCGGTCGTCGTCAGGGCGACCGTGGCCGACCCCTGCGCCACGCGCAGGAGCGTGGAGACGACGAAGGCCTGCAGGATGAGCGAGATGCCCAGGTCCGACAGGGAGCTGCTCAGCGCGGAACCGATCCCGCTCAGCTCCAGCACGCCACCGAACATGCCGCCGGCGCCGGTGATGAGGATGATCGAGCAGATCGGTCCCAATGAGGCGTCCAGGAGCGTGCTGACCTTGCCCATGGACATGTTGGGACGACCCAGTATGGCGATCGCGACGAGGACGGTGATCAGCAGCGCGATCGGCGTCTGACCCAGGAGGCTGAGGAAGTTGGCCCACGCGGCGTCCTCGCTGACGACTCCTGCCGCCGCCAGCGTCGCGAGCACCGTGTCGAAGGAGATCAGTACCAGGGGGATCAGCAGCAGGCCGATGACCGTGCCGAACGACGGAGGAGTACGTCCGACACGGGGGCCGTCCTCACCGTTCGCATCCAGGTCGAGCGGTTCGTCGCGCACCTCGCCGAAGGCCACTCCGGCCGGGTCGACGTAGACGCGACGGCCGAGGACGCGAGAGACCACCATGACGCCCACGTACCAGGCCACAACCGCGATCGGGATGCCGACGAGGAGGGTGACGCCGATGTCGCCACCGATCTGCTGGGCTGCCGCCACGGGTCCGGGGTGCGGCGGGACCATGGCGTGCATGGCGGCGAAGGCCCCCGCGGCCGGCAGTGCGTAGTAGAGGAGCGAGCCGCCGAAGCGTCGCGCCACGGTGAGGATGATCGGCAGGAAGACGACCAGACCGGCGTCGAAGAAGATCGGGAAGCCGAAGATCAGCGAGGCCACACCGAGGGCCAGGGGGGCGCGTTTCTCGCCGAAGCGGCCGATGAGTGTGTCGGCCAGGACCTGGGCGCCGCCGGTGACCTCGAGCAGACGTCCGAGCATGACGCCGAAGGCGACGAGCAGGGCGACCGAGGCAAGGGTGTCGGCGAAGCCGTACATCAGGACGTCGGGTATCTCTGCGAGGTCGAAGCCGACGGCCAGAGCCGTCAGCACGCTCACGAGGACCAGCGAGACGAAGGCGTGGAGCTTGACCTTGATGATCAGGAAGAGCAGGACGGCAACGGAGGCCGCCGCGATGAGGAGGAGGACCGTTGTGCCGTATACCGGGTCGATGGGTTCCACAGGCGTTCCTCTCGTCGTGTACCCGGGTGGATCCGGGCACTCTCCTCACGTTGCCTGACGGCACCGGCCGTGACAAGGACCCGTGATGCCTTGGCCCGCCATGTCGGCGACGGGGCACCGCCGCTGTCCTCGGTCATGCCTGCCCCGGGAGCGAGACCTCGCCCCATCGGTGAGTCCTCTCGGGTGACGTTTGGGCACCACCACACCGGGAATGTCTATGACACGAGGGTCTTCCGGCACTCGGAGGAACCAACTTGGGAGAGATGGACATGCTCAGAGGAATCGTCAGCAGGGTCACCGGCATGGCGCGTCGGTCGGCCGGCGGGGCACCCGCCGGCCGACGTCGACGTGGCGCAGGAGTCGGTGGGGGTGTCGGTGCCAACCGCGAGATCGAGCGGGGCGCCAAGTCGGTTCTGCGTGGTCTGCGCCGCAAGCGCATGCGCTGATCCCGCTGGCCAGTGGGTCGTTGGTGCGCGACGCGCATGGCGATCTGACCAGAACCGATGGAGGACCACATGAGCCATCACGACGTGGTGGTCATCGGGGGCGGCAACGCGGGGCTCTCCCTCGCCGCCAAGGTGGTGCGCGACGGCGCCCGGGATGTCGCGATCGTCGAGTCGGAGCCCGTACACCGATACCGGCCGATGCTCAACTACGTCGCCAGCGGTGAGGCGAGGATGCGTGACCTGGAGCGGCCCGCCGCCACGGTGATGCCCGGTGGGGCCACGTGGATCCAGGACCGGGTCGTCTCCTGCGACCCCGACGGACCGAGCGTGACGACGCAGGGCCGCCAGACGATCGGCTGCAGGACATTGGTCATCGCCACCGGACTCGAGGAGGACTGGGACGCCACCCCGGGGCTGCGCGAGGCGTATGGCGCGGGCTGGGCCGGGTCAAGCTTCCTCGTAGAGAGCGCCCCGAGGGTGTGGCCCGCGCTGCGGGACCTGACCAGCGGCCGCGTGGTGTTCTCGGTGCCTCCCGAGCCGGCCCCCTGTGCGGCGACCGCCCTCAAGCCGCTGTTCATGGCGTGCGACCACTGGCGACGGCAGGGCGTGCTGCAGGATCTCGAGGTCCACCTCGTGCTTCCCGGGCCCACACCCGTGGGCGTGCCCACGGCGGACCCGCACCTCGAGGAGGCGCTCACGGCATACGGCGTGCACGTGGTGCGCGATGCGCGCGTGACCGCAGCGGGCGCGCGAGCCGTGACCGTGACGACTCGCCAGGGGGAGGCGGTCCTCGATGACCTCGCCTACGCGCACGTCGTGCCCACCTATCGCGCCCCCGACTGGATCGCGGAAGCCGGGCTGGCCGACGGGGGCGGGGCCGGCCTGGTCGACGTCGACCACGCGACCATGCGCCACCGCCGCCACCACGCGATCTGGTCACTGGGTGATGTTGCCGGCCTGGGCATCAGGCCCTCGGGAGGTGCCCTGCGCAAGCAGGTGGGGGTGCTTGCGGCGAACATCCTCGCGAGCCGTGCCGAGGACTTCGAGCACTACGACGGCTACACCGTCATGCCGATCACCGTCGCCCGGCACACGCTCTCCCTCGTCGAGATCGATCGCGACGGGAGATCCGCGCCGTCCGTCCCGGCGCTCGACCTCGTCAAGCCACGGCGGCTGACATGGGCCGTGGACCGGTACGCGCTTCCGGTGACCTACTTCAGACGGATCCTGCGAGGCAAGGTGTGATCGCCGCCGCTGCCCACCGCCAACTCCACCGCTGACTGACAGGGCAATCGGGATCAGTGGCGTTGGTTCCTCACTGTGCAGAGATCGCCTCGATGGCAGCGTTGGCCTTCGTCCGCGTGTCGTCGCTGATCGGGGCCGAACCGGCCGTCTCGGCGGAGGCCTGCTGACCCTCGTCGCTGACGACGTACGACAGCCACGCCTGCACGAGCGTGGCGGTCTCAGCGTCCTCGTACTGGGTGCAGGCCAGCTCGTAGGAGGCCAGGACGATCGGGTAGGTGCCCGCCTCCGTGGTCTCGCGCTCGATCTCGGTGGCGTAGTCGAACTGGCCACGCCCGTCGACCTGGGTCGAGGCATCGAGGATCTTGGCGGCGGCCTCGGGGCTGGGCTCGACCCAGCCCTCGCCGACCTGGACCTTCGCGGCGTCGAGGTCGCCGATCTGGGAGACGTCCGCGTAGCCGATGGAGCCGTCGGCGGCCTCGATGGACTGGACGACACCGGTGTTGCCCTTGGCGGCGGTGCCGCCGGAGACCGGCCAGTTGCCAGAGACCTCGTGCGGCCAGGCGTCGCCCGCAGCCACGGAGAGGTAGTCGACGAAGTTCTCGGTGGTGCCCGACTCGTCGGAGCGGTTGACCACCGTGATCGGCGTCGACGGTAGGTCGACGTCCGGGTTCTCCTTGGCAATCGCCTCATGGTCCCAGGTCGTGATCTTCTGGTTGAAGATCTTGGCCATGGCCTCGGGAGAGAGCTGCAGGTCGTCTACGCCCGGGATGTTGTACGGCAGGGCGATCGGCGAGATGTAGGCGGGGATCTCGATGAGGTTGCCCTTGCCGCCGCACCGCTCCTGCGCAGCCGCGAGCTCCTCGTCGGCGAGGTAGGCGTCCGAGCCCGCCCACGGCACGGCGCCGGAGGCGAACTGCTCGCGGCCACCGCCCGAGCCGATCGGATCGTAGTTGACCGTGGCGTCCGGGTTGGCCCCGAGGAAGCCCTGCTTCCAGGCGTCGACGGCGGCGGCCTGTGCGGACGATCCGGCGCCGGAGAGCGAGCCGGAAACTCCGCCCCCACCGGAACTTCTCTCGTTGGGTGGGGTGCAGGAGGCGATTGAGAAGCAGACGGCCACGGCAGCGGTTGCGGTCAGCACCGTGCGACTACGGATGGAACGAATCACGTGGGTCAGATCTCTCGTGAGGGGGTGGAGGCGGCCGATGGCGAGCGGGTCGGAGGTGAAACCGCGGTTGGCCGTGCGCCCCATGCTAAGCACCCACGGTCCACCCCGCGTGGTAGGTCACGTCCGCTCGGCGGGAGCGCTGCTAGATGTCGAGATGCAGCGAAGACTGCACACGACACGCGGCCTACTTTGCACACATACCGCCTTGCGACGGGCGTCGTGCAAAGTACCCGAGTCAAAGCCCTACGGTCAGCCCGTCGCGTTGTCGCGTCCGCTGCATCGGACCGTCCCGCAAGAGGATCCTCATACGGCCGCCCGGCTCCTGTGCAGAGGACTTCGGGCACTCGTGCAGTCAACTTCGAACATTGACTGCCATCCGCCTAGGTCCCCCTCGTCGCGTGGCTCGTGGTCAGTGGGACGCCGCTTAGACCCGAGCGCTGCTCAGGGCCGTCGTGCGACCCGCCACAGACGCGCGAAAAGTCGCGACGAGGAGCGATGGCCATTAGCGTTCTCATTGCCCGCTCAGCAAGGGGCTGAGCAACTAAGTAGGGGGAGATTCCTTGAAACACGGCGTCCGACTCACAGCCTTCGGTGCCGCAGCATTTCTTTCGGTAGCAGCCGCCAGCCCCGCTTCGTCTTCCACTCCGAGCCCTGCCCCCGACGACGGCGAGATCAAGGTCATCGACGGCGTTCGCACCAACGCTCCGGTGGATACAGGCGCTCAGCTCGAGGACTTCATTGAGTCCTCCACTCCAAAGACGATCACCCAAGAGGTTGCCAGCGGAGATCTCACCACAGTGATGAGAGTCGCCAAGACGAACGGCATCAATCGCATCTCCATGCGTTCCCCTTGCGGCTCGCGCGACCTGTGCGTCCAGGCCAACCCCCCCCCATACAGCCACAACGGGTTCTACGGCAGCGGAACCAAGACGGGCTCTTGGCCGGGAAAGGTCCTCTGGACGACGGGCAAGTGGACTGGCAAGGTCCGGGCCGGAAGCGGTAGCTACACCAACGATTGGGTTGGCTAACACAGGCTTCAACAACGCAGACGTTTCTCTTGGACTTCAATCCAGTTCTAAGTAGCCCGGAATGCACCACAGTCATCCCGGAGTGAAGGTGAAGATATTAACCTGGGCTACGGCGGTGACCCTGCCTTATTTATCTCTGATGCTGCTCACGTCCCCCTCGGATGTGGGCGCTTGGCTTTCGACTTTCCTAAGCCTTATGTTGGCGCTGACGGTGACCAGTTTGCTCTTGGTTGTGCACCTTCCGCAGCCTTTGGTAGGTCTTCTATTGCCTTTCCTTCTTATTCTGTGCTTCTTTGCTGGTGGAGAAGCTGCTGAATCGTACGGTCTGGTGGAGGACTCGCCGGATCTGTTCAATGGGTGGACGCTTTGGGTAGGGGCGATCTGGGCAGTGACCGCTCTCGTTCTCGTGGGCGCGATATACGGAGTGCGAACATTGACGAGGTTGGCCCGCGGTGGGTCCGAAGGTGACTGATCGAAACGAGGCTTTCAATAGAGTGGTCTTTGGTTGCTCATGCTCTTAGATGGTTTCTCTTTTAGTGGGTGAGCAAGGTGGAGGTTGTCGGGGTGTGTCCCTATGGGTTTCCGCTGCGGTACGTCGCGCATGGGTATGAGGGAGGCGCTGCCTGTTTATCCGAGGAGGTCGATGACCGCCCAGGCCAGCTGGTGGCGAATGTCTTCGCGAAGCGCGTCCTCATAACGGTCGGCGAGGCTGGTCCACCCGCTGCCGTCGGAAGACCCGTCGGCACGCACGCTGGTGGTCCACAGGTCACCTCGACGCAAACGCCGCGGGCGCCGCGCGGTGGCCGTCACCGTGCCGAGCTGGGTCTGCACACGCCCTTGGTGTCCCTGCATGACTTGGGAGACCGCCGCGTCGACCGCAGTCACCAGCCACGGTGGGAGGCGCAGATGGTGACTGTCCGCCGGCTCGGCGCGAACCGCCTCGATCCGGCTGTCCCCGACGATGTGGTCGATCAGGTCCGGTGAACCGCCGATATAGGTCCACCCGAGATCCAGCTCACTGGCCAGACACCAGACACGGTCCGCTGGCCACCACAGATTGGGCGTCTGCTGCTCTGGCTCAAGGAAGGCCAGTGCTGCGTCAAGCACTCCCTTGTAGAGGAAATACCCACGCCCTGGTAACTCCGCCCGAGGCCCGTCCCGCACCTGGCGCGGAATCGGGTCCTTGGGAGCACCATGCGGCTCAGGGACGCTGACCTGAGTGTCGGGACCTACATACAGGCCGGGCTCGGCCCCGGGCTGCGGCTCGTCGCCGAAGATGGCCGACGGTATCGAGTACAAGGCGCTCGTCTCCCACCCGTAGCCGTCCCACAGGCAAAACCAGCATCTGTCCGGGGAGGTGGTGTGCTGGCGCAGGATGTCAACGAGCGCGGTGGCGTGTGCGAGGCAGAGTGTGCCTTCCTGGGGTGCGACGACGTTCCACGCCTGGCTTCGGTCGCCCGGGGGCTGCAGCGCAATCTCGGGGAAGTGAGCATCGCGAGGTAGCTCGATCCCGTTGTGGGCTGCGACCTCGAACCAGCGGATCGGGCGTTCCTGGGAGTCGTGGGCTGGATGCAGGACTCGCGCGTATGCCCCAAAGCCGACCGGCACGACCGAAGTCACTTCACCCGACTCGAACGGGGCGAGTCGTTCTCGGACCCAGTCGACCTGCTCCACCTCGGCGCTCCACTCGACCTTTCGCATACGCTCGCGCTTCCTCTCCCGGTGCCTAAGGTCCCGTGCAGGATACGACGAATGTGGGGAGACCCATGGCCATCCCTGGGGAACTTTCGTGACCGCCCGTGGGGAGGTCGACCGACCGTCACTCAGCAGAATCAAGTGTATGAGGACGTTCCAGTCGAAGCTCTTCGCGGAACGCAAACATCAGAGCGCTGCTGCCAGAATTCATCAAGACCCCTCATCCGCCCGGTTCCCGTAGGAGGAACCCTCACCCGGACACGCCCGCCGCTGACCTGCACAAGAGCCGGCTCCCATCCGCCGGGCGTCCCACAAGCCCGTCCGCTGATCTGTTCGGTGACCGGGCGCTATGTGACACAGGGTTTACGGGTCGTCTCCCAACTCAGCAGTGCGGGATCGTCAGCCGGCGGCATCGACAGACCAGATAACTCGTCGTTACCAAAATAGCGCGACCCATAACAGGACGTTTTTGCTGCATACGAAGACCGTCTGTGCAATCTTCGCTGCATCTCGACAACTAGATGTCGAGATGCAGCGCAGACTGCGCACGACACGCGGCCTACTCTGCACAAATCTCGCCTCAACGAGGGCGTCACGCAACGTACCCGGCTAAGAGCTCGCGCGGATAGGAGGGACAGGTCCGGGGGCGAATATTCCCCGCTGCTAGCATCTGTAGCATGTCAGGCGCTTCGAGCTCGGCCGCTTGCGCGGCAGTGACCAGGACGTCCCGCTAGCGGCGGGACGTCCGGCACACAGCAACACCTCACCTGGAACGTCCAGCCGCTTCGTGATCAGACCGGAGCGGCCCTTCGTGCTGCTCGGAAACTCTTCAGAGCGACGGAGCAATTGATGCTTTCAGGCACTTCCACCACTTCATGCGGGATCGGTCCCGCCCCTGTGCGGGCATGGCTCGTGCTGTGCGCGATGTCGATGCTGCAGTTCTTCATCGCGGTCGACGTGACCGTGGTCAACATCGCGCTGCCCTCGATCGGCGCGGACCTCGGCGTCGGGGGACACTCCCTGACCTGGGTCGTGGTCGGCTACACCATCACCGGCGGAGGGCTGCTGATGCTCGGCGGTCGGCTCGGTGACCTTCTCGGCCGCCGCCGCACCCTCCTGGTCGGCACGAGCGTCTTCGGCGCGGCCTCCCTGCTGGCTGGCCTGGCCCCGTCCTTTCCGGTCCTGGTCGCGGCCCGCCTGCTCCAGGGCGCGGGCGAGGCTGTCGCGCTGCCCGCGGCGATGGCGACCATCGTGCTGCTCTTCCCCGAGGGGCCGCGCCGCTCACGGGCCCTGAGCGTGTGGGCGGCCGTGGCCAGCTGCGGCCTGGTTCTCGGGTTCGCCCTGTCAGGGATCATCACCGCCCACCTGGGCTGGCGCTGGGTCTTCCTGGTCTCGGTGCCCTTCATCCTGGTCGTGATCGTGGCCGCGCTGCTCCTGGTACCGGCCGACCGGCCCGCGTCCGGGGGACGGTGCCGCTTGGACCTTCCCGGTTCGCTCCTGCTGACCGCGTGCCCGCTGCTGTTCGTCTACGCCGCGGTCGAGGCGGGCGAGCCTGCCACCGGCCTGTGGGTCAGCGGGGTCGCGCTGGTGTGCGCGGTGCTGGCTGCTGCCGGGTTCGTGCGGGTCGAGTCGAGGTCGCCGAACCCGCTGGTCCCGCTGACCTTCTTCGCCGATCGGGCCCGGCTGCGGGCGAACCTGACGACGATGCTGCTCAGCGGTGCGTTGTCGACCTCGTTCCTGCTGTTCACGTTCTACCTGCAGGACAGGCTCGGTATCGGGCCTCTGGGGGCAGGCCTGACGATGCTGCCCCTGGCCGTGGCGCTGATCGTGGCCTCGGTGCTCGTGCCTCGGCTGCTGGGACACTGGGGCGCACGCGCCTGCGTGCTGGTCGGCCTGGCAGCGGCTGCCGGCGCGATGGGCGTGGTCGCGCTCGTGGCCGTCCTGGGTGGTGGAGCGGTGTGGCTGCTCCCGGCGATGCTACTGATCGCAGCGGGCATGGGCTTCGGGCTCGTGGGTCTGCAGTACATCGCAGTCAGCGGCACCACCGAGGAGGACGCCGGGATCGCCTCCGGCGTCCAGCGAGCATCTGACCAGCTCGGCGGAGCAGCCGGGGTGGCCGTCTACGTCGGCCTCGGGTTCGCACCGGCCCTGCACTCCGGGGACCCGTTCGTGGTCGCTGCGGTGCTCGCCGTTATCGGGCTGGTCGTCGGTGCCGTGGTCATCTCCCGCTCGCCGTCCACCGCGGCGGGGCAGCCGCAGGTCGGGTAGCAGGACCGGGGCCGCCGCACCGCGCCCGGACGGGTACGGCGCGGCGGCCCCGCCCTTCTTCTCGACGACGACGATCACAAGACCACGTGCCCGTCCTGCCCGGCTTCATCGCCGACCCTCTGTGGGAACAGTTCCGAGCCCTGCTGCCCGAACGCAACATCAACCACCCTTTGGGGTGTCACCGCCCGCGCATCCCAGACCGGGTCGTCTTTGACAAGCTTCTGGCCCGCCTCGTCCTGGGAGGTACCTACCAGCAGCACGCCGATGAGACCTGCTCGGCGACCACGATGCGAGCCCGCCGGGACGAGTGGATCCGTGCCGGCGTGTTCGAGCGGCTCCACCACCTGGCGCTGGAAGCCTACGACCAGGCTGTCGGCCTCGACCTGGACAACCTCGTGGTCGACGGATGCATCGTCAAGGCACCGTGCGGAGGAGAGAACACCGGCCGCAGCCCTGTCGACCGCGGCAAATCGGGTCTCAAGAGATCGGTGCTCGTGGACGGCGGCGGGATTCCGATCGGATGGGTGCTGGCCGGGGCCAACAGGAACGACTCTCCGCTCCTGCGTCCGACGCTAGAGACCCTCGCCGTGTTCGGATTCAGGCTTCCTGAGGTCATGACGGTTCACCTGGATGCGGGCTATGACTCGGCTCGGACCCGGGATCTTCTCTCCGAGCTGGGCTGCACCCCGAACATCACTCCCAAGGGGGTATTTCTGCCTATCAACCACACTCGTCGATGGGTCGTCGAGCGGACCAACTCATGGCACAACAGAGGGTTCTCGGCGCTGGCGAGGGTGACCGACCGGCAAGGGTGCGTGCAGAACGCCTGGGTGGCGCTGGCCAGCGCGATCATCATCATCCGCCGCCTGGTCCGGCAGTCCTGGAAGCGCTACCGGTGGGACTCTCGTCCTGCCCGGTGCCCCTGATCCATACGCCGTCCTATCCGCGCGAGCTCTAAGGTCTGGCGGCTTGCCCTAAGGTCGCGGGCATCACGTGAGGGTCAGAACGGGGGGTCGTCCGGTGCCCGCCAGTCGGAAACGTACGTTTTGCTAAGGATGCTGTCCGGCAAGGAGTCGTTCTGCCCGTCCCCGTCGGGACCGTCGACCAATCCCTCGCCGCGGATTGCTCGGACGAGCGCGTCAATTCGTTCGCCGGGGCTGCCCGTGAAGTCGAAGTCGGCCAAGCGGTGCGCAGCGTACCTCGCGCGAAGCGGTTTCGACTCGCCGACGGAGGCGACAGCCTCGTCGTGTAGCCGTGTCCACGCGTCGCCGAACAGCGCCTTCATGCCACCCTCGAAGTTCGGGTCGAGGGTGGCATATCCTTGGCCAACATAGAGAGGATCGCCCAGAACCGTCGCGGCCTCCGCGGGGTCTCCCTCCGAATCTAGCGCCGTAGCAATATCCAGCCGCTTGGCGAGCAGTTGCGCGTCGCTGCCCTTGTCGGAGTCGGTGTCGAACATGCAGAAGCACTCAATGCCGAGGGCGGTGTAAAGACGGTGCCACTTGGCAATGTTGCCGATGCCCTCAACCGAGACCACAGCAACACCCTCCCTGAGGACGTCGAGACCGCGGGCCCTGAGCAACTCGGGCAACGCCAAGGACTCCGTCCTCCCCTCGACAAGGACGCAGCGCCTCGCGAAGAGGCCGCTGACGATCTCCGTCGTCGCGCCGGCCGCGTAAAACGGCCCAACCGTCTCAGGCAGCGTCTTGTCCGGGTCCGCACCCCGCCTGACCAAGACTGCCGCCAGCTCGTCAACGGACCTCTGCACCACCTGGGTCGCGCCGCTCCCGTCCTTGCTTACCATCACCAGATTTTCCGGCCTGGCCAGGTCGACGAAGTGCGGCGAGTGGGTCGTCACCACCACCTGGAGCCCGGGTGCCGCCAGGCGGTTCAGCCTCGTCGCCAGCCACTGCTGCGCCAGCGGATGCAGATTAGCCTCCGGCTCATCGATCACAAGCACCGTGCCCTCCGATTGCCCATAGGCCACCGCGTAGGCGTAGGCGAACGCCAACGCGAGAATCTGCGATTGACCGGTCCCGAGCTCGTCGAAACTCCTCACCTCTCCATCGAGGGTGGGGTGGATTCGGAGTGAACGAAAGAAGTTGCTTGGGTCATAGGCGCTAAAGTCGACATCTAGCCTGTAGGGCAGGTTCTGGCCAAACTCTTCAGCCGTCTCCGCAAGCAAGTCCTTAAACTTGGCGAACTCCGGAACTGAGCTGAACTCTTCAAGCAGGCCATCGAAGATCCTGGCAAGCTGTATCTTCCGCTCTGGGTCGTAGAGCAGCCGCTCGTGGAACCGGTGCATGAGCTTAGAGAGCATTGTGTACTTGCTCGCGTAGCTGAACTGGTAGGCCAGCCGCCGGTCGGCGTCGAGGACGGCGGCCGAGAGCACCGACCTCATGGCGCTGTTCGGCCAAGACTTTGTGCAGTAGGTGTTCTTGCACCTGAAGCGGTATTGGACAGGGTTGCCGTCCTGCCCGGTGTTTTGGGTGTCGTAGACCCAACTGAAGTACTCAACCTCGCCTCCGGAGCAATACGGGCACGCAATGCCAGACACTGCGGCGCCGACCTCGACCGCGATGCCATCACTATCACGCCCGTGAAAATCGTGCTCCTCCAACCGTCGCGTCCCTGGCCAGTAGTCCCCAAAAAGTAAGTCCAGGGCGCGGGTGATATTGCTCTTGCCGGCGTTATTCTCGCCCAACAGCACCAAGGCGCCGGTCTCAGGGAAGCGAATCGTCACACTCTCGCCCCCTATCGAACGCAGGTTCTTGACGCTCAGTTCCTCGATCCGTGGCGACACCGTCGCTCCTTCCAAGCCTTGGGCGCACCAGTCTTCCCTACCCGACGATCTATCCGCCACGAGTGATGCCGTAATTTTTGGCTGCCAGCAGACCTTGCCTGCATTCTGTGCATGGTAAAAGCCACTCGTCATTCCCAAACTTATCGGGTCATGGCGACAGGCGATCCAGAGAATCTAGCCTCAGGTCCGCTAGCCGCCGACTCCCAGAGATCTAACTCAGTGGCAGACCATTTCCGGTCGGGTGCGAGGATGCCAACGGCCCGGCCCGGGACCGTGGGACTCGGCCAACCGTCAGTCAAAATAGCTGAGGGCTACGGATTCTCGGTCACTCACAACATGACGTTCTTGCTGCGTACCGAGGCAGCGTTGTGCAAAGTATCCAAGTCTCGTCTCACGGCAACCTCCTCGCGTTGCCGCGTCGGCTGGCATGGGGCCGTCCCGCAGAGAATCAGTTGGCGGTAATCGGGACCGTGATGTTGTCGGGCGCGACAACCACGCCGTTATTGATGAGATAGCACTCCACCAGGTGCTCGCCGCGAAACTGGGTCCTCTCCCGTCGCTCGCTCCCGACGCCCGGGCCGACGATCTGCCCGCGGACGCTGTCTCGCCGCTCGGCCTCTCGTACGGCTTCACCTAAGCGCTGCTCGACGGGGGCGCCGTCGGTCCGTCGGCGGGTCCTCGCGTCAACAGCAAGAGCGTGGAAGCGACAAACGCGACGCACCGCCTGGTCAGGCACCCGAGGTGTCTCATTCGTTGCTCGTAGCGCCGTCCAAGAACACGCGCGTGTGCGGTCATGCCGCACGGCGATGCTCTCGAGTTCGCGTGTTGTCGCCAAGCCACGCTGCCGAGGCGGTGCCGATCATCGTCGTGAGCCCGCACCGCGCCACTGAGCCGTTCCGCAGGCCGAACCTTATTGCCATCGGCCCGGATCGTGACGACACGACGTACCCCGTTAGCGAGACGGCCTAGTCCAGGAACTCCTGGGTCTCAATGTCTCCGTGCATGTGGTTCTGGTTGCAGTGCTCTCGCCAGAACTGAAAGATGGTGGCTTCGCCTAGATCTTGAATCTGAAAGGTCTCGTCTGTCACGTCTTCGTCATAGGGCGCAGCGAGTCCAGCCTTGGTCCTGCAATCTCCGATCACGAAGTAGTCGAACCGCTTCAGGCCGTTCTGGTCCAGGACCGCCTTGTCGCCGACGAAGGCGTACGTTGCGCCAGGTTCAAGGCCCACCCGATGGATCCAAGGATGGGCGACCTCGTACTCCACGCCGACACCGTGATGCTCGTAAATGTGTGAGGGGGAGACATGCTCGGCCGGAACCCAAAGTGGGATCCGTCCCTTTCGATTCTCGGTGCGCTCCCGGTAGACCTCCAGCACTAGGTCAGGCGGCGCTCCGTCCGATGACTGGTCGAGGCGGAGGCCAAGTCGACCAGTTCCCGACATGGCTATGCGTTGAAGGTCGGCGTCCTTCTCGATCCGATCAAGGCTAGTGAAGTAGGCGAATCTGCAGTTAGCCAACTCTCTCGTGCCTTGAAAGTTCCAGGCGGAACCCCAGACTTCCTGGCTCTCTAAGATGAGCGACCTACTGCTCTTGCTGGTGTGGTGGTACAGCCGAAGGTTGAAGCCGCCATCCGTGCGAACGCGAGCCCGGCCGGCCTTGAGCCGGTCGAGGTTTCGCGGTCCGTGGATGGTGCACCGGTAGATCTGGGATCGGTCGGTCAGCGAGGCGACATGGCTATCACCTTGGACGTCGACGCGGATGACCACATCCCTGCCCCAACGGTTGGCTACGGCAAGGTGGAGTTGGGTATAACCAGGCTCGTCGAGCAACAGAATCGGCGCGTAGAACGACTGCGGCTGCAGCCAGAAGGTTCCCGAGCCTTGCACGACAACCTGGTCGGGCAGAAGCAAGGAGCGGTCACGCCCGTGCACGAGCCGCAACTTGATGAAGCCGCGATAGGCGCCCTCCTCTGGTTCGTCCAGATCGTCAATATGCCCAACCCACGAATCCATCAGTTTCGCAGCACTGGCGCTGGCAGAGTGAGGGGGCCTCAATTGCTGACCTGGTTTGAACCGCTACTGGTGTCGCTTTTCGCGGTCTCGTAAAAGGCATCAGCCAGCGCCACAACCACGCCGTGAGCCCCGGGCCCGTCGCTGAAGAAGTAGTCGGCCATGGTGTTGTGGGCATCTTGGTTCTCCACGACCGCCTCCGTGACGGCGGCTTGGAAGTCCTGCGACTCCATGAACTGCTTCTTCGAGTTCACCTTCGTCTGGTTCACCAGGTCGGGGTCCGCCATCAGGCGCTCGACGAGCCCGTTGACGAACTCACGGATCTGCGATTCGGCGAAGGACTCTGCCCCGAAGAGGTCGTTCATCTTGTCGATGACCACCTGGAGCGCGACGTACTTCGGGTCCTTCTTCGCGCCAGTTCCGGCAGCGCCGATGCCCTTGAGCTCGCCATCGCCGGTCAGGGAGATGTCGGCCGCAGTGGCCTTGTTGTGCTTCACTCCGACCAGCACCACGTCGGACAGGTCCACCTCAGCAGACCAGGACTCGTCCTTGATGACCCGCTCCAGCAGCCGCAGGTAGATCGAGAGCATCTCCATGTACGGGTCGCCGTAGTCGATGATCTGGCTCATGAAGTCGTAGAGACGCACGTACGTGGAGACGTCCTTGCGGAAGAGGTCGAGCTCGTTGAGCACCACCTTGTCGTCGGTTTCGAGGGCCTTCTCGTAGCGCTTCTGGAATGCGGTCTTGGCCGGTGCCACCGCAGCGGACAGCGCGCTGTTGCCCTTGCGCGTCACCCACAGCTCGGCGGTCTTGCGGACCTCGTCCTCGGTGAAGATCCCCGCGTGCGCCAGCTTGTTCGCCAGATGCACCACGACGTACGGGTCGGTCTCGGTCTCGAGGGCCGCGCCCTTGAAGTAGGGCTCGAACGAGGAGCGGATGTCCTCGGGCTTGTTGACGAAGTCGATGACGAAGGTCTTGCGCTTCTGCTCCCCACTGGCCGTACGGTGCGTGCGGTTCAGTCGCGACAAGGTCTGCACCGCGGTCACCCCGGACAGGCGCTTGTCGACGTACATCGCCGACAGCAGCGGCTGGTCGAAGCCGGTTTGGAACTTGTTGGCGACCGTCATGATCTTGTACGTGTCGCCCTTGAACGCTGCCGCAAGATCACTACCCGCGCCGGGGTTCATGTTGGCCTCGGTGAACTCGTCGTCCTTGGTCGGCGCCGGCCCCCACTCGACGGTCCACACCTCGTTCTCGTCCATCGTCACCCCACCGGAGAAGGCGACAAGCGTGCGGTAGTTGTACGAGGCATCCTCCGCGGCACGCTTGGCGATGAAGGCATCGATCGCCTTCTTGTACTTCACCGCCGACCTTCGCGAGTCCGTCACGACCATCGCCTTGGCCTTGCCCTCGAGCAGGTGCGCGACGTTGGCGTGGAAGTGCTCGACGATGATCTGCACCTTCTGGCTGATATTCGTCGGGTGCAGCTGCACCCACCGCATCAGCCCCTTACGCGCAGTCCCTTCCTCGACCTCCCCTTCGCCGGTCGTGTTGGCCTTGCCGGCGATCTTCAGCGCGGTGTCGTAGGACTGGTACCCCTTGAGCACGTCGAGGATGTACCCCTCCTCGATGGCCTGCTTCATCGAGTACAGGTGAAACTCCACCCGCTTACCGTCGACTCCCGTGCGGCCAAACAGCTCCAGCGTCTTGTTCTTCGGCGTCGCGGTGAAGGCCAGATAGGAGATGTTCGGCGACTCCGCCCTCTCCCCCATCTCCGCGGCCAGGACCGACTCGACGTCGACCTGCCCACCCTCCTCGATGTCCTTGACCTCCTCCGCGGTGAGCACCGCCTTGAGCTTGGCCGAGACCTGCCCGGACTGCGAAGAGTGCGCCTCGTCGGCGATGACGGCGAACTTCTTGCCCTTCAGCGCCGAGTCCTTGCGGATCTCATCCAGCGCGTACGGGAAGGTCTGCACCGTCACCGCAATGATCAGCTCACCGTTCCTCAACGCCTGGGCCAGCAGGCTCGACTTCGACGTCGCCCCGGCCTTGCGCACGTCCTCCGGGCTGATCGTCGCCACGATCTTCCCGCCACCGTCGATCTGCCGGATCGCGTCCTGCAGCTGACCGTCGAGCACCGTGCGGTCGACGACGACGATCACCGAGTCGAAGACCTTTACGTCGTCGATGTGCATCCGCGCCAGCCGGTGAGCGGTCCACGCGATCGTGTTCGTCTTGCCCGACCCCGCGGAGTGCTCGATGAGGTACCGCTGCCCCACCCCTTCCTCCGCGATGGCGGCGGCGATGTTGGTGACGGCCTCCCACTGGTGGAAGCGGGGGAAGAGCATCGACGTGCGGCGAAGGGAGGTCCCCGTCGCCACGTCCCATTCCTCCTTGGTCTCGACGATCATCAGTCGGCCGATGATGTTCAGCCAGGCGCGCTTCTCCCACACCCGCTCCCACAGATATGCCGTCGAAGACTTGCCGTCCGCGGCCGGCGGGTTGCCGGCTCCACCTTCGTTGCCCGTGTTGAAGGGGAGGAAGTGCGTCTTCTCGCCCTCCAGCCGCGTGGTCATCGCGGCCAGGTCGTTGGAGACCGCGAAGTGCACCAACGCCCGGCGACCGAAGGACAGCAGCGGCTCGACCCGTCCGTTGGTGATCGGGTGGCGGTCCTTCTTGTACTGGTTGACCGCCTCGTCGAGCGACTGCGTGAAGTCGGTCTTCAGCTCCACAGTCGCCACCGGCAGACCGTTGACGAAGAAGACTAGGTCGATGCTGCGCTGGTCCGCGGTCGAGAAGTGCACCTGACGCATCACCCGAACCCGCATCGCGGCGTACTGCTCGACCGTCGTCTGGTTCAGGGACGTCTCGGGACGGAACTGGGCCATCTTCAACCGGCCACCACCGATGAAGTGCACTCCGTTGCGCAGGATGTTGAGCATCCCGCCACCGTGCTCGAGCGGCTTGTCCAGCGCCGTGGTCAGCACGTCGAGGAACTTCGCCTCCGAGCCCGCAGCCTTCAACGCCTTGGCGAAGGGAGCCGGCTGCGTCTCCTCCAGCCACGCGAAGAGGTCCTCCGGGAACAGCGCCCGCTCCCGGTCATAATCCTTGTCGTTCTTCGCATACAGCCAGCCCTGGGCCTCGAGGTACGCACAGATCTCGGACTCGAAGACCACCTCGTTGTGGTCAGCCATCACGCCACCTCTCGCACGTCGATCTGCCCCGTCACCGCAGCCGTGATCAACGCTGCCCGCCGCTCACGAGAAAGCTCGATGAACTTCTCAGTCTCGGAAATGAGGCTGTCGATCTTCCCTGTCTCCTCATCCAAGTAGGCCGCGATACGGCGCTGCTCATCGACGGGTGGCGCGGCGACCGGCAAGGCGCGGATGGCCGACACGTTGATCCTTCGGAATGTGCTGCCGATCATTGCGCTCTCAATTGCGTGTTGCACTTCCGCCCCAAGCAATGCATACCTCAGGTACACGGGGTCCACAGACGAATTTCGCCGGAGCAGGACCGTCTCCTGGCCGATCGCGAACCTTGGGAGATCTGGAGTGACGATGGAGACAAGCCCGACGGAGACATTACGGATGAAGAGAAGGTCACCGGCTCGCGGCCCTCGGCTTCCGCTTCGCAAGTGTTCGAAGAACTCCGGTGTCGTATACGAGCATGACGACAAGTCGACGGCCGCGCCCTGACACTCGCGAATGCTTGCCACGGGGAAGCGTTCGTCGCCATCGACGAACTCCGCCGTTACGTGGGCGCAGTCGATGACATCGACCAGCCTTCGAAGTTGGGTCCGCTCTGACGCGTGGCCGAGTACCGAATGGGAGATCAGAGCAGCCCTTCGCTCGCGGAGCATCTCGATCAGGCGCTGCTGTTCCTCGATGAGCGTGTCGATGCGAGCAGTCTCGCGGTCGAGGTAGTCAGCGATTGCACGCTGGGCACTGAGATCTGGCATATCGATACGGATCTCACGAAAGTCCCCCTGGCTAATGTTCTGCATCGATGAGCTTGTACCAACGCTCGCTGCCTCCACCTGTGAACGATATTGCTCGGTCTTCGTCCACCAGTCGATGTAGCGGTGATCTGCACCGTTGAATGTGATGGACCAGAGGCGATCAGGCAAGTAGAGGTTCGGGAAGTCACGCCGTACGGCAGCCGCCACCCCCAAGTGCTGCTTCGTGTTCATCCTGCTGACGATCAACGCACCCTCGCGAACTGGACACGAGACCAGATCCACCTCGGCCGCCTCGACCTCCTTATTCTGATTTGGGTCGAATGTCCCGCCATAGACAGCACTCGTCTTAAGCACCCCAACTTCGCCCCTAGGGGCAGGCCAAGGTGCGCCGTTGACGCTGGTCCCGCTCTGCACGGACTTGATGAACCTCTTTAGGGGCACGCCTGACGAACGTGGATCAGTCACCTTCGACCTCCCGCAGAAGGTCGAGGATCTTGGCGACCTGCTTCTCCAGATCGGCGTCGATCTCGGCGAGAGGTCGTGGCGGGGTGTACGTGTAGAAGTGGCGGGTGAAGGGGATCTCGTAGCCGACCTTCGTCTTGGCGTGGTCGATCCAGGCCTCGGGTACGTGAGGTGCAACCTCGGCGTCGAAGTAGGCCTGGATGACTTCGCTTCGAGACGCTCCTTCGTCGCTCCTCAGCGAGCGGTCATCGTCGGGGTCGAGACCGTAGGTGAAGGGGACGCTCTCGGTGTCGCGCTTCTTGCTGTCCGCCTTCGGCTTGCCCTTGCGGTCGGTGACGGGCTCCCCTTCGTCATCCAACAAAGGACGCTCGACGGTGATCGTCCAGTACCCGAAGTCCTCGTTGCTGAGCACCTTGGACTGCTCGCTGTCCGCATCCTTGAACTCGTCGTAGAGCGCGACGACCTTAGCCCGGTCGTCATCGCTGATCTCGCGGTTCTTCGACCCGAGGCTCTTGCGCATCTTGGTCCACGCCGAGGTGCCGTCGATGAGCTGGACCGTGCCCTTGCGGTCGGGGTGCTTGGAGTTGTCGAGTATCCAGATGTAGGTCGCGATGCCGGTGTTGAAGAACATGTTCGTCGGCAGGGCGACGATCGCCTCGACGAGGTCGTTCTCCAACAGGTACCGACGGATCTCGGAGGGCCCGGAGCCGGCGCCACCGTTGAAGAGCGGGGAGCCGTTCATGACGATCCCGACCCGGCCACCGCCGTCCTGCGGGTCGCGCATCTTGTGCGCGAGGTGGAGCAGGAAGAGCATCTGCCCGTCGGAGGTTGCTGGCAGTCCCGGGGCGAAGCGGCCGAAGGGGCCGGCCTGCTCTCGCTCGTCCTTGACCGCCTTGGCGTACTGCTTCCAGTCCACGCCGTAGGGCGGGTTGGACATGCAAAAGTCGAACTGACGGTTCGGGAAGGCGTCGTCGGTCAGGGTGTTGCCGAAGGCGATGTTGCTCGGGTCGTTGCCCTTCGCG
This sequence comes from Janibacter sp. DB-40, assembly GCF_029510815.1. Lineage (NCBI taxonomy): Bacteria > Bacillati > Actinomycetota > Actinomycetes > Micrococcales > Intrasporangiaceae > Janibacter > Janibacter sp. DB-40. Next base: position 3,229,984 of record NZ_CP120360.1, read on the forward strand.
AGCATGTCCGACTTGCAGATCGCGTAAGACTGCGGGTTGTACTCCTGCCCGAAGAGACTCAGGCGCGCATCGGGGTTCTGCTCGAGTAGGTGCTCCTGTGCGAGCGAGAGCATGCCACCCGTGCCGGCCGTGGGGTCGTAGAGGGTGCGGACGATGCCGGCCTCGGTCAGGCCGGCGTCCTCCTCGGCGAAGAGGAGGTCTACGAGGAGCTTGATCGCGTCGCGGGGCGTGTAGTGGTCTCCGGAGGTCTCGTTCGCGGCCTCGTTGAACTTGCGGATGATGTACTCGAAGGCGTCTCCCATGTCCGAGTTGGAGACCCTGCTCGGGTGGAGGTCGATCGCCCCGAAGGACTTGACGACCTCACGCAAGAGTTCGGCCTTCTCGAGGGCGACGATCTCCTTCTTGAAGTCGAAGTACTCGAAGACATCGACGTCCGGGGAGAACCGGTCGATGTAGTCGTTGAGGTTGTCCGCCAGGCCGTCGGCGTCCTTGAGCAGGTTGCCGAAGGAGTAGTTCGAGGTGTTGTAGAACGTCCGGCCGGTGGCCTTCTTGACCTCGACCTTGAGCCGGTTGGGGTTGTCGTACTTCGCCGCCAGCTCACGCACAGTCTCGCGATCAGGCTCGAGGAGGCAGTCCAGGCGCCGCAGGATCGTCAGCGGGAGGATCACGTTGCCGTACTGGTTGGGCCGGTACGGCCCCCGCAGCTGGTCAGCAATCGACCAGATGAAACTTCCGAGCGTGCTCACAGACTCCCCCGCGACAGACGACAATCGATGCCCTCATCGTGCCGCACACAATGAGGAGCTGAGCCACTGGTTCGCCGAACTCCCCATAACTTTCCGTGCTCACTTTGCGGCTAGCTGGCCAGCACCTCGCGTAGGGAACGCTGTTGATCCTCGCTGAGCGATGCCGCGAAGCGGCGGTACGACGCCCTGCGATTAGCGGTAGGAGGAGTAACCCATGCGGGGCTGGTCCCCAAATGGCCTTCGGCTACGTGGGTCCAGAGCCAGGTAATGGTGTACGCCTTGCTCGTGCAGGCGGTTCCGGGTCGGAAAACCTCGACCCAGCGGACAAACCAGTCGCCGGCCCTACCCAGATGCCGCACGACTTGTTCGAACGCGCGGTAGTCCGTCACCGGCATCTGCCTCCCCAAGGCGCGCAGAGCTTGGAGAACCCGCGTCGTGTCTGCCGTCTGGCCGGTGGCGCAGGCTTCCGCGGTCTGGGTGCCCACTTCTTCGGACAGACCAAGCCCCGACGCGGCCTCGGCCCAGGTGGTCACGTTCGGGTGAGTGCGCGCTAGGCACAGTGCCGCAAAGGTGCGCACAGTCTCCGGGCGGGAGGTGAAAAGTCCGGACAGGTGCTGGAGATAAAGGTCCTCCGGGATGACTTGTGGGATGTTCATCACCTTCGGGGTCAGGGGGTTTATCTCGTCCAAGGCGCGCGAGAGGCGGCGGCGTGGGGCCTGCACCGCCATGATCAGGCGGGTGGTGGTCGGGTCGGGGAGGGTGTGATCTGCGGCCCAGCCGAGGACGCCGTCTCGCGTGCGTGGGATGTGGTCTGTCCAGAAGGCGAGTTCGGCCGCTGCCCTCTCGGTGGATGGTGCGGCGAGGACTCGGTCTGCGGCGGTCAGGGCTCGTGAACGAAGCCTGGGTTCGGATGGCGGGGCGATGCCCCACCGCGGTGCCCGTGACGAGGTGCCCCTGCGCTGGTCGCGGTTGAGGTGCCGCGCCCAGTACGGCAGGTCACGTGGGTTGTCGGCGGCACTGGCGATGTGCAGTAGGAGGGTGGTCAGGCTCCGAAGGGCGTGGTGGTAGTCCTTGGCGCTGGTCGTCTCACCGAGGACGGTTGCCCGACCCTCGGCGAGGGCGACGTCATATCGGGTTTGGCGTTCGAGACAGCCAGGGTCAGCTCGCGGCGCATAGAGCTCGGCAAGGTCCGTGGGGCAGTGCTGCCCGCGGGCACCAAGGGCGTTGCCACAGATGGGTCCGTGGCCGCTGGGTCGGAGGAAGCCGTGCCGAGTGGCTCGGAAGGGTTTCGTGCAGACGGGGCACGTGCTGACTAGGTAGACCCCGTGACGGGTGCACACGGTCATGGTCGGTAGCCGCCACCGGAGCTGCCAGGTGGCGTTCATGCGTAGGCAGCGTGGGCAGATCTGGGTGCCGTTGCCCGGGAGCCATCCCTTCGCGGACAGGGCTCGGTAGCTGGCAGGTCGATGGTGTTCGAGTCCGGTCAGGTCGAGCACCGTGCCGTCGTACTGGGCCAGGGTTGCGGCGCGTAGCTGCTCGCGCGGCAGACCGGTCACCGCGCTCAGGGCAGTCAACGTGCGCGCTGAGGGGGTGAGCATCAGGAAGCGGACGGTGTCGGTTGTGGCGGTGATCAGACGCGACAGGTCTGCGGGGCGAAGGTGGTTCGCCTCGGCCAGGTGCTCGAGGTAGCTGTCCAGAGCCTGACCGGCCGGCAGCGCCGGTCGGCTGGGGAGGCGCCTACCAACTGCGAAGTCACCCGGCGCCGCGCTCACGCCGCTGCTCCCTTCGCTGTGTGGTGGTGGCCGCAGGTATCTCCTCGAGGCGCTGCTGCCACCACTCACGCAGGACCAGTCGGCCCTCGGGGTTGAGGGCGCGGTCGAAGGAGCGCATGAGTTTCTGCGACATGTGGGGATGCGGGCCGCCTGCGGGGCGCCCGAGGGTCGCGTCGAGCCACACCCAGGCTGCCGCGAGTTCTCGGATGCTCACGGAGCCGGTCTCGAGTGGGGGAAGACGCCGAGTGACACGAACGGGCACGGCCGTCAGATGGCGTAGGTCGCCCCGCACTCGGTGAAGGTCTCTGAGAGGCCCTCGATGAAGGAGCGTGGCGTGAGCAGCCATGTAGCGCAGGGCTGTCGTGTTGGACAACAGCAGGACGGCGACGCGCAATGTTCGGTCGCTCACCGAGTGATGCTGCTGCGCAGCCACGGCCCGGAGGCTGCGCCTACTGGGCCGCTGCCCAGCAGCGAGGGTCGCCAGCACGAGCGCTTCAGCGGTCCTCAGAGTCTGCAGGTAGGGCGGAAGGACAACGGGGTCCTCGCGCAGACGAACGGTGGTGGGTATGTGCTCGAAGTCCATTCCGGTGGCGTCGAGGAGCTCGAGGAGTCCGTGCTCGGCGTCATCCGGGGTGTGCCACGGAGGGAGGGAGTCTGTTTCGGGTCGCCAGGTCTCGCTCATCACGGCGAAGGTGTCGATCCGATCCCGGGTCGTCGCGGTGTCACTCGAGTAGGGCCAGGTCAGGGCGAGGAGGGCCGCTGTCACCGAGGGTGGGCGCGCGGTGATCACTCCGGGCGTGATGGCCCACCGCGCGAATCGGACCGCGCGGGATCGCCACTCAGTGGTCTCCCCCTCCAAGAGCGACGGCCAGTCGGTCCACAAGGCTGGCTCCTGGGCTCGCATGAGTGCCTCGAGGCGGGTCAGTCGCTCCCGAGCGTGCTGGGACTGATCTGCCTGATCCAGAGTCTCAAGAACCTCAGCCTGCACGTCCATGAGCGCACTTGGCGGAGGGAGGGGGTCTGGGTCCTGCCTATCCGCCAGCAGCGCGCCGCATCGGGGGCAGAGGACAACGATGTTGAGCCGCGCGTCGACGGTAGAGACGTCGCACGTGCGGCATATTGCCGGCTGGCCAGACCACCGTCTGCCAGTACGCGCCCGGTCCAGGGATGCCGCGGGGAAGGCGCCAGTCAGGGTTGCTCGACGCAGCCGGTCGGGCCGAGTCCCGGTCTGCTGGGCCAGGCTGGTGATCATCGCCGCAGGCGGGTCCTCACAGATGCGGGTGAGTTGGGCGTGACCCGTCAGCGCGGTCGAAGTTAATTCGTTGGCGACTGCGCACCGTTTCAGGTATGCCTCCAAATCTTCATGGTCCTGTAGGCGTGGTCGGACAGGAAGCCGAGTGGTCATGACACCTGCCTCCTGGCGCTCTGAGCAGGGGCCCCGGGCGAGCTCCGCGTCGTGGTGAGGGCGGTTTCGCCGTCATGGGCTCGCGAGCTCAGTTGGACGTGCGCCAGGTCTTCGCGCTCCAGACGGGTTCGGCCTGCGGTGAGAGCGTTGTACGTGGCTCCAGCCAGCAGTGTGCTCACGTCGCCGATGAAGCCCTGAGTCCGCTTGAAGATCGGGCCTGCTAGCTCGGCGGGCAGGCTGTCTTGGTCAGGCAAGTAGGGACGCATGGTCGTTTCTGCCGAGGCCAGCATCTCCTGCCAGCGTCCGGCATCGCCGACGGTGGCCACGTCGTAGGCGGACAGGTGGTGCTCGAACAGTCTTCCGCGGATCTGAGGGTCACGCAGGGCCGGCCCATTGGTCAGGTTGGCTCCAACCAGGACGAGGGTGCCGCCGAGCTCCCCGAGTTCGGTGTTGATCTGCTTCAGCGCATCAAGGGTCTCCCGGCCAGTGACGCTCTTGGTGTGCAACATGTGGGCGTCATCGACGATGAGCAAGCGCACGCGATGGTTGCGCAGTGCCGTGGTGGTCCGCAGGGTGATCTCGCTGGTGGTGCCGCGGGAGGGGTAGCCCAAGAAGGTCAGGATTGCCCCATGCACGTCCTTGGCCTTGCTGCGAGCCATGAGGGTCACGTAGACGATCGGGACGAGGTCGAATCTGGTGCCGGCACCGTCGGACCACTCCGGAAGGACGTCCGACGTCGAGTCGGGCACCCAGTCGCGATAAAGGTCGGCGCCCCATTGCTTGATCAGGGTGCTCTTGCCGACCGCGAAGGGGGCACTGACGCTGATGATCGTGCGCGCCCCGGGTGGTTCGTCCTCGACCTCAGCCAGGGCTCGGTCCAGCTGAGTGGCCAGGTGACGGTGTTTGGCTGAGTGCAGGGGGTGGCTACGTAGAAAGCGGCGAACCGCCGAGGCGTACTGTTCCCGTTCGTGGCTTGGGGCGGAGTCCAGACGATGGGCGGTCCACGCCTGGGGAGACGGGGCGCGCTTCCCGTCGTTGACTTGGCGGTGCCACAGGTGTGAATCCACGGCTAGCTCGTGCCGCGGTAGTCCGGCCAGGGCGCATCCCAGTCGAAGTCATGCGGCGCTCGTGGCTCACCCTGGGGGAAGGAGAGCACCTGCCCTGGACCTGGTTCCGATGGAGTCTTCGTCGGTTCTGCCCGTCCGTCGATGACGTCGCGAGCCGCGTCGGCCTCGGCGTGGTCGAAGAGGGCTTGTTCGTGCCGCAGTCGAGCGCTGGCCAGCTGGGCACGCCACTCATCGGCGTTTGGCGGGGTGGTCAGCTCGGTGAGGGCATCGACGATCTCGAGCATGGTGCCGCGCTTGGTGATGGCGTTGTTGCCACCTCGTTCCCTGATGAGTTGACGTGCCCTCGCGACGACGGTGTCGGTCAAGGGAGCGTTGACCAGGTGGGCTTGCCGCCACTGCATTTCATGGACGCGCCCATCGTGGCGCGAGCGGTGCCACAGCCGGCTGCGATCGTGTGGGTCGTAGAAGAAGGGCACCTTGTCGTCACGGGACCGGAATGTTCGCGGGGCCAGGCCGTACAGCTCGTCCATGATCGGCCCGTCATAGGTCAGACCGCGGTAGGCCACTCCCGCATTGCCCGGCGTGAGCCACCGGATCGGCAGGAACTGGTAGATCAGGTCGGGATGCTGGGGGACGAGGATGCGGCCGGTTGCCTCGGAGAGCATGTCGAACCGCTCCAAAGGCGTGAACCGGCCGCCCTCCAGGGCGGGTAGATGAATCCCGTCGTGGGGGCTGCGGTGGTAGTCCAGGGCAATGAATCGGTGTAGGTGCTGCTGGAGCTCCCGAGCGGTCAGCAACGGTTCGAAGGCTTCGTGACCGACAAAGCGTCCGCGTTCTTGGACGTTGCGGCCCTTGGAGCCGGGCACCTGCTGGTAGGCCCGCTGGAGGGTCTCGTGCCAGCGCTCCACGTGCGCGTTGTCCGTGGGGTGTCCCACGCGCGACGTCAGCAGATCCACACCCAGATCAGCGAGCACGGCTCGCAGATGAGTGCCGACGAAGATCGACCCGTTGTCCGCTCGGATCGACTTCGGGATCAAGCCCGGCTTGATGTGTTCCCCCTGCATCGATCGGTCAATCTTCAGACGCGGGCGGTGGGCCACTAGCGGATGTGGCGTGAAGTCCAGCGATGCAGGAATCCCGCACCAGCGGAAGTCATCGACCGTGGTTCCGTCGACGACCATCGAGAACGGTCGCATCGCGTCATAGAGCGCCATGCCTACTTCAATCGCGTTGGCCGAGCGGGGCACGACGCGGCAGGCAACAATCACGCGGGTGGGCACCGAGATGATCGTGATGATCTCCACCGAGTACGGACGACCATGGAACTCGTCCCACACCAGGCCATCAGCCCGCGTGACATCCACCGCCAGGTGCCCGGGGTGAGTGTCTGGATAGCTGGCATGACCTCGTTGGCGACGCATCTTCGCGCTCTTGTGCTGACGAGCCGTGGACCCGAGTGCCGCGTATCGCGAGGAAAGGTACTGCTGCGTGAGCCGTTGCGGCAGACGAAGATCTGTTATGCCCTCCTGCTTCAGGCGCACGTGCACCCGACGCTCAAGCTCCTTGAGATTGACCTTGCTGGCCGACCCGTCGAATCGAGCGAGCTCCTCATCAACGATCCGCACCAGCAGCGGGTCGATCGCCTCGAAGCCCTTCTTGCCGCGAGACCGCCTTCCGTCGACCAAGCCGCGCAGGCCTTCACGCTTCCAGGAGTTCAGCCAGTTCCAGATGGTGGCCTCGGACACTGTGGAATCTCGGATGGATCCACTGAGTACGCGCCGTCCGAGGTCACGATCTTGTTCGCGTTCGAGGGACAACTGTCGTGCCATCGCTTGCACCCGCTCCCGCATGGACGCCCCGAATCCCTCGCCGAAAGGCACATGAGGTTCACCAGGTTGGGCAAGCTCGGGGAATCCCATCCGATACCCAGTCAGCACCTCGAGGATGACTTCGTGGCGAACCAGTGCCTCAGCGCGGGCGGCGTCGTCGAGACTGCTCCACCATGGCTCTAGCGACGCATGGGTCGCCTGCACCTTGGCGTCGGCGATCGCCTTGACTGCAAGGTCCTTCCACACCACGTGTGAGTCATCACCATGAACATCACGCAGGCAAACTCCATGACGCTCTATCGCGATGACGATCGCCGGCCCCGTCGACTGGAGAACACGCGCCCCGACCGACAGCTCAACTCGCGCGGAGCCGCTCATGACGCACCTTCCTCCACGAACCGCAAGACCGTTTCCTGAGTGAAGGCGGCGTTCAGATCGCAGTCGATTGCCCCGAGACGAATCGCGTGCCATACCGCGGACAAAACGTGTCCGTGGCCGTTGTCGGTCTCCAGAACGTCCTCGAGGGTTACTGCGCGACGCCCATTCGCAGATAGGTGAGCCAAGGCCTCGGAGTACCACGGCATCGCCCGACGGAAGCCATCCAGCCACATCAGGTTGCTGCGACGGGTGGGGTGCATGCCTGCGAAAACCTGGTGAGCCCATCCGAACTCAGCGCAGGCGGCTTCCGTCTGCTTCGTCTGCGCCACGAACTTCTCGTCTTGTCGATACTCGGGTCGCACCGCCCACACGGTCACCTGGCCCACAGCAGAGACGCTCAGCAGATCCGGCACCAGTCCGCTGGCATTCGAGTGGCGGCCGACCCCTCGGATCCGCGCGGGCTGAGCAACCAGCCACGCGACGTTCGGATCGCGGTCGAGATCACGGACCAGGTCATGCTCCAAGCCCGATTCCAGTTGGAGATGAGCACCGGTCGTGGTCGAGTACGCCAGCGTGGGGACATGGCCCGCACCGCTCCGGCTGCGGATCCTCCGCACGCTGCGCAGCACCCTCGCATCGGGCGGCCCGAAGCCAACCCAAGGGACAACCCCGCCGCCCAGATCGAACGACCACACGGCGCTACGGGGATGATCCTCAGCGTCACCACAGATAGAATCGGGCACGACGAGTCCTTCGCTATCGCAAATTGCATCAGGACTCGTCCCGAGGGCGTACCCGGTGCAACGGGTGCGCCCTCAACGCGTTCCGTCTGAGGAGACGGTCCGCCGCTCAGACTAGAGCAACTTTCCCCTGCCGACAACGTCATGGCGCACATTTAGCGTTCGTCCACGGCAGCGCACCCCAACCTTCCCCCCAACCACTACCCACCGAGCCTTGATCTACGCACTACCGTAGTGCGTGGCAATGCTCGACCGTCAGGGACGGCTTGCAACGGTAATTGTGCATTGTCCACTGCACGATTTCCGGTGATACTGTGTGTGTACCGCGCAGGACCGCAGCGAAAGATGGGACCCAGCACCTCCCGGCGTCACATCCACGTTCGCACTGTTCAACCGGAAAGGGTGCGTCCCCTTGGATACCGACCTGCAACGTCGATGCGACAACCCTGAGTGCTCAGAACTCCTGACGTGGCACGAGGGACGGGGACGACCACCCCGCTTCTGCAGCGATCGATGCCGGCAGCGGACGGTCGCCAGTCACCGCAGGCTGTTGGACCAGTCCGGCAACCTGTCCGACCAGATCGCTGCCGGCGTGAGCTACCGCCAAGAACGCCGCCTCAAATCGGAACTGTCACGAGTGGAGTGGCTCCTCTCGGCCTATCCACGGATGACCGAGTAGACGAGGCAAGGAGCGACCACCCGACATGGACCCTGTCCACGCTGCCTGGCTGGCCAATCACCAGCAACACAGCCTCCCGCCGGGGCGGAACTGCGCGCGATGTGCTGCCGCCTCGGGAGTGGTCAAGGTCCGCGACGTCGTCAGCAACAAGTTCACGGCGTGGGACTCCTGGGCTGACCCCAGCAGGTCGAAGCTTTGCCCCGCCTGCGCGTGGGCATACCGAACCCCCCGGTTACGCGCTGAGACTCTCTTGGTCGCATACCGGTCGGAGTCCGCCCCGACCTGCCGATCACTCAAGCCCGACCAACTGTTCAGGCTCCTCGTAAAGGGCCCGCTGCCCGCCCAAAACCTGGTGTCCCTCCCCTTGCGAGCCGGACGCCGGCACATTCTCCCCCTGGCGCGGTTCGGGCAGGTCTGCCTGGATGGGACGAACCTGTCCTGGAGTCATGGCGACGCACGCCGTCTACAGCTGGTCGCCAAGCTTCGAGCGCAGGACAAGGTCCGATGGTCGGCGTTCACCGATCCCGCGCCACCCTGGCGTGCAGTGTCCAACTCGGCGGACCCACTTGGGCTGATGCGCGCCTGGGACGAACTCCGCCAGTGGCGCGAAAGCGGCCTGTGGCTACAAGTCGCCCTCTCGGCCACTCACCCAACGCCCCGCCAAGTGAAGCGCCCTAGCCGACACCATTCCCGCTGAGACCCTTAACACGGTCAGCTTGCATAAGCATTGGTTATCAAGCACGGCTCACGCATAACGTCCGGTTTATCTTAGATACAAACGCCTTTGCTCTAATCTTCGCTGCATCTCGACACTAGAAGCCGCCCGAGTCCTTCGCCATGTTCGAGAACCGCGCGTAGTGCCCCTGGAAGCCGAGCACGATGTCGGCCGTCGGGCCGTTGCGGTGCTTGGCCACGATGATGTCGGCCTCGCCCTCACGCTCGGAGTCGGGATCGCGATCACGGTGGAGCAGGATCACGAGGTCCGCGTCCTGCTCGATGGAGCCGGACTCACGCAGGTCACTCATCGCGGGACGCTTGTCGGTGCGCTGCTCCGGTCCACGGTTCAGCTGGCTGATCGCGATCACGGGGACCTCGAGCTCCTTGGCCAGGAGCTTGAGCGCACGGGAGAACTCCGAGACCTCCTGCTGGCGGGACTCGACCTTCTTGCCCGAGGTCATCAGCTGCAGGTAGTCGATGACGATGAGCTTGAGGTTGTGCTGCTGCTTCAGCCGTCGCGCCTTCGCCCGGATCTCCATCAGCGCGAGGTTGGGCGAGTCGTCGATGTAGAGCGGGCTGTCGCTGATCCGGCCGACGACGCGGGAGAGCTTGCGCCAGTCCGGGTCACTCATCTTGCCCCGGCGCAGGTGCTGCAGCTGGATGCTCGCCTCCGCCGCGAGCACGCGCATCGTGATCTCGCTGCGGCTCATCTCCAGGGAGAAGATCGCGGTCGCCATGCCGTGGTGGATCGCCGCCGCGCGGGCGATGTCCACACCCAGCGTCGAGTTGTGTGTCGGGATCATCGACCGACCGGCCAGATACAGGTGCTGGCTGTTGTCGACCTCCACACACCGCACCGGCACCGATGCGATGGGCCGGACTGCCACCACCGCATGCGCACCGAGCTGCGTCCGCAGCTCCTTGTGGCGGATCGCCTTGTGCTCCAGGCGGAAGACGTCGGCGTCCGCCTGGAAGTGGAGGGTGTGGTTTCGAGGCTCGGCCGCGGACGGCCGTCGCGCCTCAACCACCGGCGTGATCTGGAAGCCGAGGCCGGCCACGAGTTCCCGCACATCGTCGAGCAGCTCGGCGGACGTCGCTTCGAACCGCACCCGACCGGCCTCGTCGACGCTCCCAGCCACATCGAGCAGACCGGCCAGCAGCGCTCGACGCTGAGCGGCATCGGCGCGCAGGTACTCCACCGGGATGAGGTGCTCGCTGTCACCTCGTCCCACCACATGAGGTAGCGCCAAAGCGTCGGAAAGAGGTGAATACAGGCCCTCAAGGCGCGCGATCACCTCGGGGTCGGACTCTGCGAAGACATCCCCCGAGCCGTGACCGAGCCACGCGCCCATGACGTAGGGATCCAACGGCAGGTCCCGCGACGGCAGATCCATGGGCTCGGCGAAGGCAACCGCGTGCTCGATCTCCCCGAAGGTCGCCGCGAGCTGCTCGGTCGTCCGCACCGTCTCGGTCGTGCGCCACTGGTGCTGCGCGTCCGCCACGATCACGGACCCGTCCGAGAACTCGACCTCGTAGCACGGGCGGCCGGTCATCACCTCGGTCGCGGCGACCACCCTCGTCGGCTGCCCCTGCGCGTCGATGAGCTCATCACCCACGGCGACCTCGCCCATCGTGGTCCAGCCGGTGGGGGTGGGCAGCGGGGTATCGAGCGCGAGTGCCTTACCCACAGCCGGCCTCGCCGCGATGACCACCATCTGCCCCGGGTGCAGGCCGTGGGTCAGCTCGTCGAGGTCGTGGAATCCCGTCGGCACACCGGTCATCTCGTCGGTGCGACCGGCGGCGACCTCGATCTCGGTCATCGTGTCGTTGAGGGTGTCCCACAGCGGGGCGTAGTCCTCGCCGCCGCGCTTCTCCGCGACCGTGTAGACCTCGGCCTGGGCCTGGTTGACGATGTCCTCGACGTCGCCGCCGCCCTGGGCATAGCCCATCTGGACGATCTTGGTCCCGGCCTCGACGAGCCGACGCAGCACGGCCCGCTCGGCGACGATCTGCGCGTAGTACCCCGCGTTGGCCGCCGTCGGGACCGACTGGATGAGGTCGTGCAGGTAGGCCTGCCCGCCCGCGCGCTGCAGGTCGCCGCGCTTGCTCAGCTCGTCGGCGACGGTGATCGCGTCGGCCGGCTCGCCACGGGAGTACAGGTCGACGATCGCGTCGAAGATCAGCTCGTGGGCCGGTCGGTAGAAGTCCTTGCTGCGGACGGCCTCGTTGACGTCACCGATGGCGTCCTTGCTCAGCAGCATCCCGCCGAGCACCGACTGCTCGGCACCGACGTCCTGCGGGGGGAGCCGGTCCGGGGGAGGCGAGGAGGAGTAGGCGGCGTCACCGTAGACGCTCGATTCCAACTCGCTCGTCGTCACTGTGCGGTCCCCTTCGTCAACTTCCCCGCGACCCCCGCGAAGGAGTCCCGCGCCCCATCAGGAGAGGGACGTCGAAGCAGCCTCGCAGCCGGCACCGACAACGCCAAATGATCCTGTGGACAACCTGTGGGCGGCGTGTGGACGACGCGCCATCGGACTGTGCACACCCGGTGGAGAACTCTGTGGATCTCCTCGTGGAGTCCTCCGCGACACCCCGTCTGACCTGCGCAAACGCCGTCCACCGAGTGTGGAGCGAGATTCTTTTCTCCCGAACTCATCCACAAGCGCCGATGCGGCCCGAGTCACACTTCCCGCGATTGCGCAACCCCTCCGTCGCCCAGCGGTCACCTCGCGGACACCCGGCTACCGGGCGGTCACCAGCGGGGATTCGGGCGTATCATCCGGCGCGCTCGTACCGCTGCCGGGAGCGCTCCCTCGCCTTGGCCGCCTCGACCTCACGGTCCTTGGGCGCGGCACTCGTCACGAGGTGGTCGAGCAGGTGCTGGGTGGCGGCTGCGACCTCCTCGACCGCCTCGTCGAAGGCGGCCTGGTTGGCCTGGCTCGGCTTCGAGGATCCACTGACCTTGCGCACGTACTGCAGGGCGGCGGCCCGGACCTCGTCACTCGTCGCGGGGGGCTCGAAGTTGTGCAGCTGGCGGATGTTTCGGCACATGCCCACCAGTCTCCTCCTCGACACGGTGCGGGGCACCCCCTTCGCCACAAAGCATTTGTGTGGTGCACACGTTTTGCCGGACCATGGACCCCATGCCCACGACCGCGCCGCAGGCGCACCCCGTCACCACGCCTGCACAGACGGCCCTGGTGCTGCGCGTGCTCACGGTCGCCACCTTCGTCGTGATCCTCAACGAGACGATCATGAACAACGCGATCCCGCGCCTGATGGACGATTTCGCGGTGCCTGCGACGTCCGCGCAGTGGCTGACGACCGCCTTCATGCTCACCATGGCCGTGGTCATCCCGATGACCGGCTGGATCATGCAGCGGCTGGCCGTCCGGCGCACCTTCGCCCTGGCGATGGGGTTGTTCTCCATCGGCACGACGGCCGCGGCGTTCGCTCCGGCGTTCGAGGTCCTCGTGGCCGCCCGGGTCGTGCAGGCGACCGGCACCGCGGTGATGATCCCGCTGCTGATGACCACACTGATGAACCTCGTGCCCGTCGCCGACCGCGGCCGCACGATGGGCAACCTCTCGCTCGTCATCGCGGTCGCCCCCGCCATGGGCCCGGCCGTCTCCGGGCTGCTGCTGCGCATCGGGTCGTGGCGACTGATCTTCCTCACCGTCCTGCCGATCGCCCTGGTCGCGCTGTGGGTCGGCCTGCGGCACCTCCCGGACGTCGGCGAGCGCGAGCACAGCCGCCTCGACCTGCCCAGCGTCGTGCTCTCCGCCATCGGCTTCGGTGGGCTGGTCTACGGCCTCTCCAGCATCGGCGGAGGGACCCCGGGCGAAGGGGGCCCCGCCCCCGAGCCGGTCGTCGACCCGCTCGTGGCGGTCGCCCTCGCGACGCTCGCCGTGGCCGCCTTCGCCTGGCGCCAGCGCTCACTCGTGCGCTCGGGCGACCCGCTGATGGACCTGCGCACGCTGCGCTTCCGCAGCTTCACCGGCGCCTTCGTCACGATGTGCATCGGCTTCGCCGCGCTGATCAGCTCACTCATCCTGCTGCCCATCCACCTGCAGGACGGGCTGGACATGACCACCCTCGAGGCGGGCCTGCTGCTCATCCCCGGCGGGCTGGCGATGGGCCTGCTGGGCCCGACGATCGGGCGCCTCTACGACCGGCTCGGCGCGCGCCCGCTCGTCGTCCCCGGCAGCATCGGCCTGACCCTCTCGCTGGGTCTGCTCGCGCTGCTCGTCCCGAGCGCCGGCCCGTGGACCCTCCTGGTCCTGCACGTGCTGCTGTCGCTCTCGCTGGCGCTGCTCTTCACGCCGCTCTTCACCGCCGGGCTCGGCGCCCTCCCGAAGCACCTCTACGCGCACGGGTCGGCGCTGCTCGGCTCCTCGCAGCAGGTCTTCGGCGCAGCCGGGACCGCGACGAGCATCGCCGTGCTGGCCCTGGTCGCCGGCTCGGACCCCTCGGCCGCCGACCTCGCGCGGGGGGCCCAGAGCGCCTTCGCGCTGCTCACCGGTCTCGCGGCGATCACCGTCGTCACCTGCCTCACCGTCTCGACCCCTGCGGCCGAGGACGAGGTCGACGAGCCGGCGCCGGCGGAGGACGTCGCCGCGGTCTGATCGCATCAAGTGGTCACCTGGTGCGGCACGGTCCGCGTCGAGACGCACGAAGTGACCACCTGATCGTTGCCCCGGTCACCCGTCCCGCGGCGCCATCCGGGCCGGGATGTTGTGCCGCGTGACCACCTGCACCCCCGAGGCGAGGGACGTGGGCGCGCCCGGTGCGAGGCGGTGGTGCTGCAGCACCGCGCGGATCGCCGAGCGGGCGTCCTCGCGCAGGTCGTGGTGCAGGACGAGGTCGATCTCCCCGGTGCGGAGCAGCTCGAGGTTGTCCGCGTCGAGGTCGTGGCCGACGAAGACCGAGGGGGCCACCCCCTTCGCCCGCAGCGCAGCGAGGATCGCCCGGTTGGCGCCACCGACGGAGTAGACCCCGACGAGGTCGTCGCCGGAGCCGAGCTCCGCGGTGACCACGTCCGCCGTGGCGGCATCGAGTCCGTCCGCGTCGCTGACCCGACGCACGGCGAGGCCGGGCGCGTCCTCGCCGAGCTGCTCGACGAAGGCCTCCGCCCGGGTGCGCTCGCCGACGAACGACGCGCGGCTCAGCGTGGCCAGCACGGTGCCGCTCTCCCGGCCGCTCCAGCGGTGGAGGAGGTGGGCGGCGGTCCGCCCGGCCGACTCGTGGTCCGGGCCGGCGTAGGCGATCCGGCGCGAGCCGTGCACATCGGTGACGAGGGTGACCGCCGGGATGCCGCGCGCGGCGAGGTCGTCGATGGCCGCGGCCACCCGGTGGTCGTCGGGGACCTTCAGCAGCACCCCGTGGCTGGTGCTCCCCCGCCTCCCGATGCCCTCGAGCGTGCCGACGACGTCCTCGACCGTCCCCGACTCCCGCAGGTGGAACCGGGCCCGCACCGCCGCGGGTCGCAGCCCGGTCAGCTGCGACTCGAGCGCGTCGCGGACCTCCCCGGAGAAGCGGTTCGGCGCCTGCATCACGACGTCCAGCACGAGGGAGCGGGCGCCGAGGCGCAGGGCGCCCGCCTGGCGATCGAGCTCGGCGATCGCCTGCTCGACGGCCCGGACCGCGCGGGGGCTGGCGCCGGGCCGGTCGTTGAGCACGCGGTCGACGGTCGCCGGGGACAGGCCCGCCTGCTCGGCGACGTCGGCGATCCGGTGGCTGCGCACTCAGGCCCGCCGCGCCGCCAGTGACCGGTCCCGGTGGGAGACCGCGAGGGTGATCAGGGTCTGCCCGAGCACGTACGTGAGCATCACCCAGACGCCGTGCAGCGGCAGCTCGAGGGCGGCGAAGGCGCTGAGGGCGATGAGGCCGTCGGAGACGAGGAAGAGCACCGCGCCGATCGTCGCGACGGCGTCGATGCCGGTGGCCAGCACCGCCATCCCGACGATGACCAGCCCGTAGAGCAGCACGGCGGGGAAGAGCGCGCCGGCGCCCTGCGCGCTCACCGCGACGACCACCCCGAGCACGATGACGTAGGGGGCCAGCAGGGCGGGCCTGCGCCGGATGATCGACCGGGAGGCGAAGGGGAGGAAGGCGGCCACGTAGGCCAGCTGTGCCAGGAAGAACGCGCCGAGCATCAGGCCGAAGCCGAGGTCGCTCCCGTCCTCGGTGAAGCGGGGCAGCGTGTCCCCCAGCCAGGACAGGACGAGCGCCAGACCGACGAGGCGCACGAGGAGCGACTTCGGGTTGGGCGTGCCCGCGAGCAGCACCCACAGCAGGGCCGGCATGAGCACGATCTGGGTGAGGTCGGCCAGCACGCCGTCGGGCGCGGCCACCTGTGCGCCGAGGTGGACGACGGTGACGACCACGAGGGCGAGGAGGGCGAACGGCATGCCCCGAGACTATCCACGAGCCCCCGGACGGCGCGGGCTGCGGCGGTCGCTGTTGTCGCTCATACCCTAGGGGGGTAATGTTTGGTGGGCAGCGAGCAATCACAGCGAGAGGACACCCCCATGAGCGCTACCAGCACCTACACCGTGACCGGCATGACCTGCGGCCACTGCGTCTCCTCCGTCACCGAGGAGGTCCAGGAGATCCCGGGCGTCGAGGACGTCGCCGTCGAGCTCGAGTCGGGCGCCGTGACCATCACCAGCGCCGAGCCGGTCGACGAGTCGGCCGTGCGCTCCGCCGTCGAGGAGGCCGGCTACCAGCTGGCCTGAGCCGGCTCCGCCCCACCGGCCGCCGGGCGGCGAGCTCACTCGTCGTCCTGGCGGCCCTCCGTGCTCAGCAGGACAACCGTCGCGTCGTCGGGCAGGTCGAGGTCGCGCCACAAGTCGGCATCGCGAAGGGCGGCACGCACCCCCGCGTAGGTGGCGGCACCACTCGGCCCGGAGGAGACGCCCTGCGCCAGCAGGTCGTCGGAGGCCTGCAGCGCCTCCTCGTCGGTGACGGTGACCGCGGCGTCGCAGCCCTCGCGCAGGACGGGCCACGCGAGGCTGGACAGCGTGGGGCAGTTGAGGCCCGCCATGACGCTCTCGCCGGTACCGACGGTGACCGACTCCCCTGCGGCCAGGCTCTCGACGGTGCGGGCGGCGGTGTCCGGGTCGACGACGAGGATCCGGGTGCGCCCCTCGGCGCCGGCCTGCCGGTAGTGGGCGATGACGGCCTGGGCGAGGGATCCGACGCCGGACGGGACGACGACGAGGTCCGGCTGGACGCCGAGCTGCTCGTCGAGCTCCTCGGAGAGGGTCTCGTAACCCTGGACGGTCCACGTCGGGACCTGCTCGTACCCCTCCCACGCGGTGTCCTGGACGAGCTCGCGGGAGGCGTCGGCCGCGGCGTGCTCCGCCGCGGCACGCACGGCGTCGTCGTAGTGGCCGTCGACGCGCACGAGCGTCGCCCCCTCGGACTCGATCCGGGCCGCGGCGCGCTCGCGCATCCCACCGGGGATGAACACGGTGGCGCTCGTCCCGAGGTGGGTCGCCATGCGCGCGATCGCCCGGCCGTGGTTGCCGTCCGTCGCGCTGACCAGCTCGGCTCCGGGGTGGCCCTCGATGACCTGGTGGCAGGCCCACGACGCCCCGAGCATCTTGAAGGCCGGCAGCCCCAGGCGTGCCGACTCGTCCTTGACGACAACCCGGGCGACCCCGAGCTCCCGAGCGGCGCGGGGCAGGTCGACGAGGGGCGTCGGCGCGTACCCCGGGAGCGTGCGGTGGAAGTCGCGGACGCTGGTGACCGTCGCCCCCGACGACCACGTGCGCGCGGCGGGGTTGCTGTAGGTGCGCATGCCGCCAGTCTTCTCCGCACGAACCATCAGGTCCAGCAACGCGCACGTGGCCACGACCCCGCCAGCTCTGCTGATGAGTCCTCGGGAAGCAGGCCGGCGCTGCGGGGCCGGCGGCCGCGGACGGACGGGCGCACCCGCACCACCCCGCCTTGCCATGTACCCCTAGGGGGTATAGCGTGGAGACAGTTCGGGTAGCCCGACGACTTCGCGACCGGGCACCGTCACCAGCCCAGGAGTGAGCAGATGAGTACCGCAGCAGATGCACCCCTCCGGCCCGAGCAGGCCGAGGTCGAGCTCGACATCACCGGGATGACCTGCGCCTCCTGCGCCAACCGGATCGAGCGCAAGCTGAACAAGCTCGACGGAGTCACCGCCTCGGTCAACTACGCGACGGAGAAGGCGAAGGTCACCTACGCCGGTGGCATCGCCCCCGACCTGCTCCTCGAGACCGTCGAGCAGGCCGGCTACGGCGCAGCCCTCCCCCGCACGGATGAGGACACGAAGGGGGAGAGCCCGGACGTCCCCGACGAGACCGACCGGCTGCGCCAGCGGCTGATCATCTCGGCGGTCCTGACGATCCCGGTCATCGCGATGGCGATGGTCCCGCCGCTGCAGTTCACGAACTGGCAGTGGCTGTCGCTCACCCTGGCCGCCCCGGTCGTGGTCTGGGGCGCGCTGCCCTTCCACCGGGCGGCCTGGACCAACCTCCGGCACGGCACGACGACCATGGACACGCTCGTGTCGATGGGCACGCTCGCCGCCCTGGCGTGGTCGCTGTACGCGCTGTTCTTCGGGACCGCCGGCATGCCCGGCATGACCCACCCCTTCACGCTGACCGTGGAGCGCGGCGACGGCTCGGGCAACATCTACCTCGAGGCCGCTGCGGGCGTGACCACCTTCATCCTCGCCGGGCGCTACTTCGAGAAGCGGTCCAAGCGCCAGGCGGGCGCCGCCCTGCGCGCGCTGCTCGAGATGGGCGCCAAGGAGGTCACCGTCCTCGACGCGGACGGCACCACCGAGCGCACGATCCCGGTCGACCGGCTGGCGGTCGGGATGCGGTTCGTCGTCCGCCCGGGCGAGAAGGTCGCGACCGACGGCGTCATCGAGCACGGCACCTCCGCCGTCGACACCTCGATGCTCACCGGCGAGTCCGTGCCCGTCGAGGTCGCCCCCGGTGACGAGGTCGTCGGCGCGACCGTCAACGCCGGCGGTCGTCTCGTCGTGCGCGCGACCCGTGTCGGCGGCGACACGCAGCTGGCCCAGATGGCCCGGATGGTCGAGGACGCGCAGAACGGCAAGGCCGAGGCCCAGCGCCTGGCCGACCGCATCTCCGGGATCTTCGTGCCGATCGTCCTCGTGCTCGCCCTCGCCACGCTGGCCTTCTGGATCGTCGTTGGCGCCGGCCTGTCGATGGCCTTCACCGCCGCGGTCGCCGTGCTGATCATCGCCTGCCCCTGCGCACTCGGTCTGGCCACCCCGACCGCGCTCATGGTCGGCACCGGTCGCGGCGCGCAGCTGGGCATCCTCATCAAGGGCCCCGAGGTCCTGGAGTCCACCCGCACGGTCGACACGATCGTCCTGGACAAGACGGGGACCGTCACGACCGGGCAGATGACGCTGCGCGAGGTCGTCGCGGCCGAGGGCGAGGACGAGGCAGCGGTGCTGCGGTACGCCGGAGCCCTCGAGGCCGCGTCCGAGCACCCGATCGCCCGCGCCGTCGCGGCCGGCGCCCGGGAGCGCGGCGGCGAGCTGCCGCAGGTCGACGGCTTCGCCAACGTCGAGGGGCTCGGCGTCCGGGGCGTCGTCGACGGCCAGACGGTGGTCGTGGGCCGACCGTCCCTGCTCACCGACGCCGGCCAGATGCGCTGCACCGAGCTCGATGCCACCACGACGGCCCGGCAGCAGGAGGGCGGCACCGTCGTGCAGGTCGCCTGGGGTGGCCGTGCCCGCGGCATCGTCGTCGTCGCCGACGCCATCAAGAAGACGTCGACGCAGGCGATCGCCGAGCTGCGCGACCTGGGGCTGCGGCCGATCCTGCTCACCGGTGACAACGAGGTCGTCGCCCGCGCGGTGGCGACCGAGGTCGGGATCGCGCCGGTGGACGTCTTCGCCGACGTCATGCCCGCCGACAAGGTCGCCGTCGTCGAGCGGCTGCAGGGCGAGGGCAAGGTCGTCGCCATGGTCGGTGACGGCGTCAACGACGCCGCAGCCCTGGCGACCGCGGACCTCGGTCTGGCGATGGGGACCGGGACGGACGTGGCGATCGAGGCCAGTGACCTGACCCTGGTGCGCGGCGACCTGCGGGTCGCGGTCGACGCGATCCGCCTCGCGCGGCGCACCCTGGGCACGATCAAGGGCAACCTCTTCTGGGCCTTCGCCTACAACGTCGCCGCGATCCCGCTCGCGATGGCCGGCATGCTCAACCCGATGATCGCCGGTGCCGCGATGGCCTTCTCCTCGGTCTTCGTCGTGAGCAACAGCCTGCGGCTGCGGGGCTTCAAGGCGCACTGAGGCCCTGAGCGTGGGTGGAGGTGAACGCGCCGACGAAACATCGGCGGGTACACCTCCACCCGCCCATCTCGGGTCGGTCAGCCGCAGTGGCAGGCGTCCCCGCGCCACGCCTCGAGGCCCTCTCGCAGGGCCACGCCGGCGACGACGAGGGCGGCGAGCGGATCGGCCCACCACCAGCCGAGCAGGCTGTTGGCGAGCAGCCCCACGAGGACCACCGCGGAGAGGTAGGTGCACAGCAGCGTCTGCTTGGAGTCGGCGACGACCGACCCGGAGCCGAGCTCCCGCCCGGTGCGTCGCTGGGCCCACGACAGCAGCGGCATGACCACCAACGACACCGCGGCGATGACGATGCCGATCGTGGAGTGGTCGGCTCCCTCGGCACTGACCAGGCTGCGGACGGACTCGAAGCCGACGTACCCCGCGAGCGCGAAGAAGGAGATCGCGATCAGTCGCAGCGCCTGCCGCTCGCGCGACTCCGGCAGCGCGGCGCGGAACTGCCACAGGATCACCAGGCCGCTGGCCATCTCGACCAGCGAGTCCAACCCGAAGCCGACGAGGGCGATCGAGGACGCGATCGCCCCCGCGGCGATGGCCGCGACCGCCTCGACGAGGTTGTAGAGGACCGAGGCGCCGGCCAGGAGCTGGGCACGGCGACCGAGGACGGCGCGTCTCCGCGTGGTGGGCGAAGGGAGGTGCAGTCCCGCGCTCATCGGGCGGTGCCGTACGTCGGGCACAGGGTGACCGCGTCACCGGTGAGCGCCAGCAGCCGCTCGGCGGCCGCGAGCAGCGCCAACGTCGCGCCGGGGTGGGCGAGGGAGTACACCGAGGCGCGCCCCCGGGGGCGGACGGCGACCAGACCGCAGTCGAGCAGGCACGCCAGGTGCTTGCTCACCGTCGACTGGGCCAGCCCGAGGTGCTCGGTCAGGTCGACCACGCGGTGCTCGCCGAGCGCCAGGTGCTGCACGATCGTCAGCCGTGAGCGGTCGGCGAGGCCGGTGAAGAGGCATGCGGCGGCAGTCACCGCCCCGCGCTCGGACACCGACGCAGGATCGCCGGCAGAGGTTGTCATCGTCATTTGGCGATGTTTGCATGCTGGCCGCCGGGTCGTCCACCCCCGGTGGAGGTGTACACGCTGACGATTCGTCGGCGCGTTTGCCAACACCCGTCCAGCGTGCAGCGGTGTCGGGCGTGGGTGGCAGGCTGCGTCCATGGGGCACGAGACGGCTCGACTCGTCGATGACGCCGAGCGGCGGGCTCGGCTGGCCACCCGGCACGCACTCCACCCGCGGCACCGGGTGTCGGACCCGGAGGCCGCGACGCGCGCCATGGTCGTGCTGCACGCGACGGAGGCGGCGACCGTCCACCTGTCGGTGCAGGCGCGCACGGAGGGGGTGGCGCCCGTCGACGTGGATCGCGCACTCTACGAGGACCGGGACATCGTCAAGCAGCTGGCGATGAGACGCACGCTCTTCGTCTTCCCCCGGGACCTCCTGCCGGCGGCGTGGGGCAGCGCGTCCGCGCGGGTGGCCGCCGAGCAGCGCCGGCTGGTCTCCCGCGATGCGCAGCGGCACGGCATCGCCGCCGACGGGGAGGCCTGGCTGGACGCCGCGCGCGACGCGGTCGTCGAGCGCCTGTCCGCGGCGGAGCCGATGAGCGCGAAGCAGCTGCGCGAGGAGATCCCGGAGCTGGCCGGTGCCATCACGGTCAACGAGGGGAAGAAGTACGGCGGCACCTTCAACCTCGCACCGCGGGTCCTCGGCTGCCTCGGGGCCGAGGGCCTCCTCGTCCGCGGGCCCAACGCCGGCCACTGGCGACTGTCCAAGCCGTCGTGGACGCTCATGGACGCGTGGCTGGGCGAGGACCTCGTGCCGCTGCACGCGGAGCAGGGGTACGCCGAGCTGGTCCGACAGTGGTTGCACGCCTTCGGTCCCGGCACCCTCGAGGACGTCCAGTGGTGGCTCGGAGCAACGAAGGGAGCGACCCGGGCCGCCCTCGAGGCGGTCCGGGCCGTGGCGGTCGGCCTCGAGGACGGGCGTACCGGGTGGCTTCTGCCCGACGACCTCGAACCCGTGGCCGAGGTCGAGCCGTGGGCCGCGCTGCTGCCCACCCTCGATCCCACGACCATGGGCTGGAAGGAGCGCGGCTTCTACCTCGACCCCGATCACGTGCCCCTGCTCTTCGACACCAACGGCAACGCCGGGACGACGGCGTGGTGGGACGGGCGCATCGTGGGCGCCTGGGTGCAGGACGAGGAGGGCACGGTCGGTGTGGTCCCGTGCCCCGGCGCCGATGTGGACTCGCACGGCCGCGCCGCGCTGGCACGCGAGGCCGAGCGCCTCACGGCATGGTTGGACGGCGTGCGGATCACCAACGTGTACTCCTCCCGCCTGATGAAGGGCGCGCCGCTGCCGTGAGCGGCACGCCCCCTTCGTCCGCGGGGGGTGCACCCTCCGGCGGCCCGAATGGACGGCGCACCATGGGGGAGGCCCCGCGGGGCGGCCGGGTCGTGCGCGTGGCGTCGCCTGCCGGCCATCGGTGCCGCCGCCGGTCTGGGTAGCGGTGTCGATGCCGACCAGGTCGTGCTGCTCGTGATCCTCTTCCTCGCCTACTTCGCGGTGGATACGTCGCCGGGATGCGCTACCACCGCACGATCGACGACGTCGGTCTGGTGCGCTGAGGCCCGGAGTCCGGCCGGGCTAGGGTCGGGTCATGAGCATCCTGGACACCCCCATCGCCCGGCTCGACGGCACCCCCGGCACGATGCGCGACCTCACCGGCGGCCGGCCGGCCCTCCTGGTCAACGTCGCCTCCAAGTGCGGCCTGACCCCGCAGTACACGGCCCTGGAGGCGCTGCACGCGGAGTACTCCCCGCAGGGATTCACCGTTGTGGGCCTGCCGTGCAACCAGTTCGGCGGGCAGGAGCCCGGGACCGCGGAGGAGATCGGGGAGTTCTGCTCCGCGACCTACGGGGTCACCTTCCCCATGGCGGAGAAGGTCGAGGTCAACGGCCCGGGGCGCCACCCGGTCTACGCGGCACTGACCGACACGGAGGACGAAGGGGGCGAGAGCGGCGACGTCCGGTGGAACTTCGAGAAGTTCGTCATCGACGGCGAGGGCACACCGGTCGCGCGCTTCAGCCCGCAGGTCGCGCCCGACGACGAGCGCGTCGTCGCGACGGTGCGCAGCACCATCGCCTGACGACCGTCCGCGCGTCGCGGGCGGTCGTCAGGCGGGGTGAGTGTCGCGGGCGCACCCGCGGTGGGGCTCAGGCCCGGCCGGCGCCCAGCTGGGCGAAGACCGTCTCCGGCTTCGGGTCGTTGCGACGGTTGTGCGGCATCCGCGACAGGAGCATGCCCATGGCGCAGGTGTCGGTCAGGGCGGCTCCGGTCAGGCCGGCGCCGATCCCGGCGGAGAGCCACTTGGCCTGCGGGACCAGGGTGCTGGCCAGGATGCCGGTGAGGACGAGGGAACCGGCGACGAGCCGGACCTGACGCTCCAGGTCCCATCCCTGCTCACCCTGCACGACGTCACCGCCGGAGTTCTCCCACGCGTTCATGCCGCCGTCGAGGATGTGCAGGTTCGCCAGCCCGGTCTCCGCGAGGACGCCCTCGGCCCGGCCGGCCCGGGCGCCGGACCGGCAGACGAGGACGACGTCGTCGTCGAGGTGGTCGGCCAGCTCGCGCCGGTGCTCCTCGAGCAACCCGAGCGGCACGTTGTACGAGCCCGGGATGTGGGAGCCGGCGAACTCGGCCGGGGTGCGCACGTCGATGATGCGGGGCCCTGCGGGCTCGCCCATCCAGGCGCGCACCTGCGCGGCGTCGAGTGTGGTGGGACGGGTGGTGGTGGAGGTGGTCATGTGGATCCCTTTCGTATGGGGGTGTGGTGGTTCGTTGGTTCGTGAGGTGTCAGGCCACGAGGTCTGGCACGTACTGCACGGCGGTGATGCCGGCGATGACCAGCACGAGGACCGCGAAGGCCTGGGACAGCCGGTGCTCCGGCAGCCGGTCGGCCACCTTGCTACCGACCAGGCTTCCGACCACGGCAGCAGCCGAGAACCCGACGATGAGCGGCCAGTCGAGGTCACCGATGCCGTGCTGCACGCGGGCGGCGAGCGCGGTGGCGCTGTTGATGGCGATGACGAGCAAGGATGTCCCCACCGCCACCGGCATGGTGAAGCCCAGGACGAGCACGAGCGCCGGGACCAGGACGAAGCCGCCGCCGACACCGAGGAAGCCGGTGAGCAGCCCCACGACCGTGGCGGCGACGACGAGCTTGACTAGCCGCGGGCAGGCGCAGGCCAGCGGGTGCAGCGTGATGATCGGCTCGCTGGTGCCGGCCTCGGCACTCTCGCTCTCGCTCCCGCTCTCGCCGCCGCAGGCTCTGCCGGAGCATGAGTGTCGCCACGACGACCATGAGGACGGCGAAGGCGGTCATGAGCACGGCGGCCGGTACCGCTCGTGCGGCCGTCGACCCGGCGAAGGACCCGGCCGTGCCGAGCAGACCGAAGGTCACTCCCTGGCCGATGCGCACCCGCCCCGCGCGGTGATGGGCGGGCATCGACAGGAGCGAGGTGATGCCCACGATGACGAGCGAGCTCGTCGTGGCAGCAACCGGGTCCTGGCCCAGGAGGTGCACCAGGGCGGGGACGGCGAGGATGGACCCTCCACCGCCGAGGGTACCGAGCGCGAGGCCGATGACGAGGCCGAGGGGGATGACAGCAAGGGGCACGTGATGCTCCTGGGTGGGCCGTCGGGGGCGAGACGGGGGGATGGCTCGCCCCCGACGGGGTCAAGGGCTCAGCCGCGTCCGAAGAGGCGGGAGAGCAGCGGGCGGCTCTGGGCGGCGCCCTTCTCGGACGAGCTGTGTCCCGGGCAGCGGTCGCCGGCGGGCACCCCGGCCATCACCTGGTCGACGTGCTGGCCGCACCCGGCCCACGTGGTCTTGCCGCAGACGCGGCAGGTGGCTCGACGGCACATGTCGGTCTCCTTCTGTGGTGGTGGGTCAGGCGGAGCTGGTCATCGGCAGCGGGGCGTCCGGCGCGTTGGCGAACGCGTCGTCGACGGTGACGACCGTGCGCCCGCGGGCGGCGAGGACCGAGGCGGCGATGGAGGCGCGGTAGCCACTGCCGCAGTGCACCCAGATCTCTCCCTGCGGGATCTCGTCGAAGCGGTCGAGCAGCTCACCGATCGGCACGTTCTGCGCGCCCTCGATGTGGCTGTCGGCGAACTCGCCGGCCAGTCGGACGTCGAGGACGTGCACCTGCCGGTGGTGGCGCACCTGGGAGAGATCGGCGAAGAGGGCCTGCTCGATCGTCCCGAGCGGACGGTCGGTCCAGTCCTCGGGGCCGCCGGTGGCCGCCCCCGCGATCCGGTCGATACCGATGCGCACCAGCTCGCGCTGGGCCTCGTCCACCTGCTCCGAGCTCTCCCCGAGAAGGGTGACGGGCGCGCCCCAGGGGATGAGCCAACCCAGGTAGGTCGAGAACTGCCCGTCGAGCCCGAAGTTCAGCGTGCCGCTGACGTGGCCGGCGGAGAAGGCGGTGCGGGTGCGAAGGTCCACGACCCACTCCCCTGCCTCGATGCGCTCGGCGAGGGTCTGCTTGTCCGCCCGCTCGGGACTGCGGAGGTCGGCCGCGCTGGGCCCCTCGGCATTGGCCGGCATCATGTGGACGTAGTACGCGGGGTACGCATCGAGGCCGGCGAGGGTGTCGGCCACCCACTGCTCCTCCTCCTGCGTCAGCGCGGTGTTGTTCCGCTTCTCCTCACCGATCGTGGACTCGGTGGCTCCGCCCGTGGAGCCGGCGGAGCAGAAGGAGCCGAAGCCGTGGGTGGGCAGCACCTCTGCGTGCTCCGGCAGCTCGTCGGCGAGCCGGTGCGCGGAGGCGTACTGGTGGTGGACCAACGCGTCCGTGTGCTCCTGACCCAGCAGGTCCGGCCGTCCGGTGGCCCCGAAGAGGAGGGAGCCGCCGGTGAAGACCGCCGAGGCGGTCACCTCGGACCCGTCCATCGACTCGAGGGCGTAGGAGAGGTGGGTGAAGGTGTGCCCGGGGGTGCCGATGGCGCGCACCCGCAGGGTCGGGGAGATCTCGACGACGTCCCCGTCGCGGATGGGCTGGCGGTCGAAGGAGACCTCGTCCTCGTCGTTGACGTGGTAGCGCGCACCGAGGCGCTCGGCCAGCGCCAGGCCACCGGTGACGTAGTCGTTGTGGATGTGCGTCTCGAAGACGTCGGTGATGCGCACACCGGCCTCGTCGGCGGCCTCGAGGACGCGGTCGATGTCCCGCTGCGGGTCGACGACGACAGCGACCTCCCC
Organism: Janibacter sp. DB-40; assembly: GCF_029510815.1. Classification (NCBI taxonomy): domain Bacteria; kingdom Bacillati; phylum Actinomycetota; class Actinomycetes; order Micrococcales; family Intrasporangiaceae; genus Janibacter; species Janibacter sp. DB-40. The sequence goes on from NZ_CP120360.1 coordinate 3,255,944, forward strand.
GTCATGGGCCAGATAGGAGCGGTCACCCAGGCTCGGGGTCTCGATGGTCACGATCGTGGGCTGCGTCGGCACGTCTCGTCCTTCCTGCGACTGCATGGGCTGTTCATTCACAGGTGACAAACTAATACCCCCTAGGGTATGGTGTCAACCGTGACCGCGATCTGCGGCACCACCACGATCCCCGCAGCGCGCGGAGGGAGGAGATCAGACACATGACCACCCAGCCCCTGACCATCGACACCTTCGAGAGCACCATCACCGACGGAGGGATCGTGCTCGTCGACTTCTGGGCGAGCTGGTGCGGCCCGTGCCGTCAGTTCGCGCCCGTGTACGCCGCCGCGGCCGAGGAGCACCAGGACATCGTCTTCGGCAGCGTCGACACCGAGGCCCAGCAGGAGCTGGCCGGAGCGGTCGGCATCACCTCGATCCCCACGCTCATGGCCTTCCGCGACGGGATCCTCGTCTTCTCGCAGCCGGGCGCCCTTCCGGCCTCCGGGCTCGAGCAGGTCATCTCGGCCGTGCGTGAGCTGGACATGGACCGGGTACGGTCCGAGATCGAGCAGCAGAAGCAGGACGCCCCGACCGGGGCCTGAGCGGAAGGGAGCACCACATGCAGTACGCACTGACCACCACCGTCGAGGCGCCGTTCACCCAGGCGCTCGAGGCCACGCGCGAGGCGCTCGCCGAGCAGGGATTCGGGGTGCTCACCGAGATCGACCTGGCCGCGACGCTGAAGGCCAAGGCCGACGCGGACATCGAGCCGCACGTCATCCTCGGCGCCTGCCGACCCCAGCTGGCGGAGCAGGCGGTGGCCCGCGAGGCCTCGATCGGCCTCCTCCTGCCGTGCAACGTCGTCGTCAGGGCGGAGGGGGACAATCGAACCGTCGTCGAGACGGTCGACCCCGAGGTCCTGGTGAGCGTCACCGAGAACGAGGAGTTGACCGACGTCGCGCAGGATGCGCGCACCCGGCTCGACGCCGCCCTGGCGGACCTACCGGCCCGCCTGGGCTGAACCACCCACACACGAAGGACACAGGACAATGGTCAGCTTGGACATGGACGACATGGGGCCGGTCATCAACCGACTGCGCCGCGCCCAGGGCCAGATCGGCGGGGTGATCCGCCTCATCGAGGAGGGTCGCGACTGCAAGGACGTCGTCACCCAGCTCGCCGCAGCGAGCCGCGCGCTCGACCGGGCCGGCTTCGCCATCGTCTCCTCCGGCCTGCAGGAGTGCCTGACCTCGCCGGACGGCGTGAACGAGGACGACAAGGCCGCGATGGAGAAGCTCTTCCTCACCCTGGCCTGAGGGCTAGGCCCGCCCCCGGGCCCGTGGGGCCGCATTCGACGGACGGCCCCACGGGCCGGTGATGGCGAAGGTGCGCCCCGGGTCGCCCTGGATGTTGGCGAAGAGGGTCGAGCCGTCCGCGCTGAAGCACGGCCCGGCCCACTCGCTGTCGTCGACGAGGTTGAGGGCCAGCGGGTAGGACTTGCCCTGGTCGGTCACCCCCATGAGGTGCGACTTGCCGTCGCCGTCCTCGGCGAGGATCAGCCCGCCGTGGGGCGAGACGGTGATGTTGTCCGGACCGTCGACGCCGTCGCCCTTCTCGGTGTCGCGGTTGACCCCGAAGATCGTCGTCAGGGTGATCGTCTGCTTGGTCGGATCGAAGAACCAGACCTGGCCGTCGTGCTCGTGGATCGAGCCGTCGTCCGTGCGACCGTAAGAACAGACGAGGTACGTGCCACCGTCGCCCCACCACAGGCCCTCGAGCTTGCGTGCCCGGCTGACGAGGCCATCGCCCAGCTGCTCGCGGATCGGCTTCTCGCGGGCGTCGCGGTCGGGGACCCTGGTCCACTCGACGGCGTACGTCGTGTTGGTCCGCGTCGCCAGTGAGAGGTCGGTGACCTGCCGGCCGTTTCGCTCGAAGGCGACGAGCGCCTCGAGGACGCCTACCTCGACGGCACCGTCCGCGGCGAGCGCGTGCAGCCGGCCCGTGCCCTGGGTGTACCCGGTCGGCGGGGTCCACCGGTAGAAGAGGCCGTTGGGCTCGTCGGCGTCCTCGGTCAGGTAGATCTCGCCGGTGGACGGATCCACGGCAGCGGCCTCGTGCTCGAAGCGGCCGAGGAACTTCAGCGGGATGTTGGCCCGCCCGACGTTCGCGGCCTGGCTCGTCGGGTCCACCTCGAAGACGTAGCCGTGGTCCTTCTCGAAGGTGTAGGTGACGCCGTCGTCCTCGTGCGTCCCGGCCTTCTCGTCGGTCTCCTCGCAGGTGAGCCACGTGCCCCAGGGGGTGATGCCGCCGGCGCAGTTGTCGACGGTGCCGGCCACGGAGGTGTAGTGCTCGACCACCTCGTTGGCGGCGGTGACGACGAGGGTGGAGGTTCCCCCCTTCGCCCCACGGTCGTAGACGAGGCCGTCGACGTGCGGGACGCCCTCGGCGGCGTCACCGCCGACCTCGTGGTTGCACACGATGGTCGACCCGCCGTCGGGCCGGGCGAAGCAGCCCATGGCGTCCTGGTCGCCGGCCACCCGGTACCCGCCGGCGGACGTCGATCCGGACTCCGCGAGCACGGTGTAGGAGAAGCCCTCGGGCAGCGCGAGCAGGGCACCGGCCCGGCGCAGTCGTCCGTAGCCGGCCGCCATCCGCGTGGTCTGCGCGGCGGTGGCACGTGCGGCGAAGGGGGCGGAGCTGCCCGCGACGACCAGGCCGAGGGCGGCCGTCGTGCCACCGAGCAGGGTGCGGCGGCGCACGTGCGTGGACATGGATCCTCTAGTGGGGTGGTGTTCGCTGTCTCACCCCATTGAGGATCGGGCGCACCAAGCCCGGGCGGCCACAGGTTGCCGTCCGGGCCAATGCCGGGTGAACTCTGGGTCAGGCCGGCGCAAGGACGGAGGGTGCGTACTCCACGACCTGGATCCGCCCGTCGAGCAGCCGGCTGTCCGTCATCTCGAGGGCGACGTCCGGATAGCCGTCGTAGATCCGCTCACTGCCGGTGACACCGGTGATGACCGGGAAGATCGCGACGCGGAACCGGTCCACGAGCCCTGCCCGAAGCAGCGACCGGCACATGCTCAGGCTGCCGATGGTGCGGAGGGAGCGGCCCCCCTTCGCCTTGAGCCGGCGGACCGCCTCGACCGCATCGCCCCTGATGAGCTCGGTGTTGGCCCAGGCCAAGGGCTCCTCCAGGGTGTTCGAGACGACGATCTTGTCCGCGCGAGCGAGCTCGTCGACCGACTCGCTCTCGTCCTCGCGGAGATCGTCACGCACCTCGGTGAAGCCCGACATCACCCGGTAGGTCGTGGCTCCCATGAGGATGCTGTGGTGGCGCTCGGGTTGGGTCTCGAGCCACCGGAAGTACTCGGGGCCCTCGAGCCCCCACCACCCCGGCCACCCCTCGCCCGAGGCGTAGCCGTCCAGGGTGGTGATGAAATCGACGACGAGCTCGGACATGACGCCTCCTCAGGCCGCCAGCAGCGCGTCGAGCTGGCCGATCGCGGAGGACGATCCCTCGACGACGCCCATGTCGAGAACCGCCTGCATGTCCTCGGCCGACTCCCAGGTCGAGGTGTTGACCATCCGCGAGCCACCCTCGGTCGCGGTGATCTCGATGACCATCCGGGACTGTGGCGCCGTGTCGACGGGGTTGCCGTCCGCGTCGGCGAAGAAGTCGCGCGCCTCCAGCCGGTGGGGCGCGTCGACGGCGATGACCTCCCAGCCGCCGGGGAAGATCTCCCCGTCCGGGCCGGTCATGTGGTACTTCACGAGACCGCCGGGCCGCAGGTCGTGCTCGGTGACCGTGGCCGGGTGCGACTCGGGCCCCCACCACTTCTCGAGCTGGCGCGGGTCGGCCCACACCTGCCAGAGGCGCTCGGGGGTGACGGGGAAGTCGCAGGTCATCGTCAGGGTGCGGTTGTCGGTGTCGGTGGTGACGTCGGTGAGTGGCATGGCGGTGCTTCCTTATGGATCAGTCCGTCGACGTGGTGTCGGCTGATGTGTCAGGGGCCAGCAGGGAATCGATCCCTGCCACCCGGCCGCGCCAGACGTCCTCGAACTCCGCGAGCAGCGACGCGACCGTCCGCACGGCCTCGACGTCGCCGCTCGCGAGGGACTCGCGTCCGCTGCGGCGTTTGGTGACCAGGCCGGCGCGCTCGAGCACCGCGACGTGCTTCTGCACGGCCGCGAAGCTCATCGGGTACTGCTCGGCCAGCGCGGTCACCGAGTGCTCACCGGCGAGGACGCGTCGCAGGATGTCGCGGCGCGTGCCGTCGGAGAGCGCGTGGAAGAAGGCGTCCGCCCTCTTCTCGTCCATCGGTGTCACAGAAACCAATGTACAACCAAAGAGTTGTACGTTGTCAAGGGTGTTCAGCGCTCCAGTGCCGCGGCCCGTCGGTTGAGGTAGCGCTGCTCCGGGATGCTCTGCGTCCTGCCCGCCGCCCGCAGATATGCCTCGCGCGCCTCCTCCGACCGGCCCGCTCGCTCGAGCAGGTGTGCGCGTACCGCGTGGACACGGTGTCCCCGGGTCAGGGAAGGGTCCGACCGGAGCCCCTCCAGCTCGTCGAGCCCCGCATCGGCCCCCTGGGACATACCGATGGCCGCCGCGAGATTGAGCCGCACGACGGCGGACGGTGCGACGCGTAGGAGGAGGCGGTAGAGCTCGGTGATCTGTGACCAGTCGGTCTCCGCCACCGTGGTCGACTCGCCGTGGACCGCGGCGATCGCGGCCTGGAGCTGGAAGGGTCCGACCGCCCCCTTCACCAGCGCCGCCTCGACCAGGGCCACACCCCTCGCGATGGCCGCGTGGTCCCACAGCGCGCGGTCCTGCTCATCGAGCGGGACGAGGTCGCCGGCCGCGTCGGTGCGCGCCGCCGTGCGCGCGTGGTCGATGAGCAGCAGGGCGAGGAGCCCGGTCGTCTCCGGGTCGTGCGGGAGGGCACGGTGCAGGCGCTCCGCGAGCCTGATCGCCTCGAGCTGCAGGTCGAGGTCGACGAGCCGGTCGCCGGCCGCGGTCGTGTGACCCGCGGTGAAGACGAGGTAGACGACGTGCCGGACCGCGTGCAGCCGCGTCACCGCATCCGCCTGCGTCGGTGGGGCGAAGGGGGCCCCGCTGGCCCGGATCGTCGCCTTGGCCCGGCTGATCCGCTGCGCCATGGTCGCCTCGGGCACGAGGAAGCAGGACGCGATCTGTGCCGTCGTCAGGCCGGCGACGCCTCGCAGCGTGAGCGCCACCCGAGAGGCGTCGCTGAGATCGGGGTGGGCGCAGAGCATGCACATCCGGAGCGTGTCGTCATGCTCGACCGCGTCGGGCAGGTCAGGACGGGACCCGAGCAGCCGTGCGGCAGAAGCGGACTCGGCCCACTCCCTTCGCTCGCGTGCGGTGGTGCTGCGATGCGCGTCGAGCAAGCGGCGGGAGGCGACGCGGATGAGCCAGGCCTTCGGGTCGTGCGGCATCCCGTCCCGGGGCCACTGCTCCGCGGCTGCGAGCAGTGCCTCTTGGAGCGCGTCCTCGCAGTCGCCGAAGTCACCGCTCCTGCGGAGCAGGGCAGCGAGGACCTCGGCGCTGTGCTCGCGCCAGACGTCCTCGCTGCCCCCGGTCACTGGTCGTCGCCGCCGGGCCACATCGTCGGACGCAGCTCGATCGTCTCGCCGGGACCGGCGAAGTGGAAGGCGATCTCCTCGGCTCGCCCGCGGTCGGCGACATCGATGAGGAAGAAGCCGGCGAACTGCTCCTTGGTCTCCGCGTAGGGGCCGTCGGAGGCGATCGGGTCGCCGTCGGCCCAGCGGAAGAGCGTGGAGCTGCGCGGGTCGCCGAGCGCCTCACCGCCGACGAGCTCACCGTTCTCCTGCAGCTGGGTTAGCACCTGATCGAAGTGCGCATTCATGTCGTCGCGCTGCTCCTGCGGCAGGGCCTTGTGCTCGGCGACGAAGTCACCGGTGGGGTGACCCCAGGGCTCGGGGGTGGAGTGGATGAGGATGACGAACTTCATCAGATGCCTCCTGGAGGCGTCGGTGGTCGGCCGTGGGGCCAGGTCACCCCGGACGTCGGAGCCGACGAGGCGTGCTCGACATCCTGCCGGGAACGATGCCGGTGGTGACAGGTCAGCCCTCGACCAGCTCCGCGAAGACGATGACGTTCTCCAGGTGGCGTCGCGCGTCCTCGTCGTAGGTCCCCCCGCAGGTGATGATCCGCAGCTCCGGCCCCGCGGTCGCGCCGTACACGTCGATCCGGGGGAAGTCGTCCTTGGGGCTCTTCTTGACCTGGGTGACCTCGAAGGTCGCCGTCGTGCCGTCGGCGCGGTCGACCTCGACCTCGTCCCCCGCGCGCACATCGCCCAGCTCGAAGAAGACCGACGGGTCGTGCCCGCTGCCGGTGACGTGCCCCTCGAGCACTGCCGGCCCGACCTCGCCGGGCGTGGGCGACCCGTCGTACCAGGCGACCTCGTCGTACCGGTCGCCGGACGGCACCTTGAGTCGGCCCTGGGCATCGAGGCCGAGTCCGTGGACCGGCGAGCTGACGTCGATCGAGGGCAGCCGCACGGCCACCGGCTCGGAGGCCGGCATCGCGTCCGCGACCTCGGGCGAAGGGGGCGCCTCCCGCTCCTCCTCCGACGTCGCCTCGCGGTCGGGCGCGGTGGACGTCGTGGGAGAGGGGGTCACCCCCTTCGCCGTGGTGGTGGACGGCGGTGCCGGCGGGGGCCCGACCTGCTGGGTGGCGGCCCAGGCGATCGTGCCCCCGCCGAGGAGGAGCAGCCCGACGCAGAGCGCGACGAACCACTTGCGCCCGCGGGTCGTGCGTGCGTGCGTGCTCCTCATCGTGATCAGCGGGTGGTGCGCAGGCGGTTGGCGGCGAAGCCGACGCCGCCCAGGCCGAGGGCCAGGCCACCGAGCGCGAGAGCGCCGGCGTACTCGACGCCGGCGGTGCTCGTGCCACCGGTCTCGACACCACCGTGCGGCATCGCCATCTGGGCCGGCGCGAGCTCACCGCACGCAGCCGGGGCGGTGGCCTCCAGCGGCAGGCTGTCGTCCAGCGAGGACTTGGCCTCACCGTCGTACTTACCGGAGCCGTCTGCGTCGATCCCGTGGACGACGACGACCCCGTCACCGTTGGCGATCTGCTGCGCAAGAGCGTCGTCGACCGTGATCGTGCGCTCGTAGCTGTTCGTCGCACCCGTGGGGAAGTTGGCGACGTCCAGGGCGGCGCCGGCGTCGGTCTTGCCGGGCTCCTCGGTCAGCGAGACCTTGACGCCGCCGTAGGCGGGGGCGCCCTCCATGGTGGAGAGGATGCCGTCGTCGCCGGCCATGTCGTCGGTCGGGCAGGTGCCCTGACCGCCGATGTGGATGTGCTGCGCGTGCGGGGAGCCCGCGAGCAGGCCCTGGGTGTCGACCTTGATGTGGACCTGGTCGCCGTCGACCTGCGCCCACGCGGTGCCCGAGGCGCCGGAGTCGTTGAGCTGGGTGAGCTGACCGGTCAGCTCGTGACCGTCGGCGCTGGCCGGCCCTGCGGCCAGGGGCAGCCCGACGAGGGCGGCGATGGCGGCGGTGCTGGCGAGTCGTCGTGTCGTACGCATGACATTCCTCCTGTGGGTCGGCGACGCGGCGCCGCCGGGGTGTGGACAGGGGGCTTCGGGGCGGGGGTCGGTGCGGATTGGACCCGGAACAAAATTTCGCGGGCCGCGTTGTCACCTTCATGCCCCTGCCTGCTCCCGTTGCCCGACTGATCGAGGTCGGCGTCCCCGCGCTGGCCGGGCTCTCGGAGTCCGAGTTCACCGACCTCGTCCCACCCGCACCAGAGGGCACCGGCGTCCTCGTCGTCTCCCCGTCGCTCGTCCCCGCCGCCGATCTCGCTCCGCTGCTGCGGCACGCCGACAAGCCGGGCTTCGTCGTCGAGGACATGACCGACCTGGCCGACTTCGTGCCGATCGACGGCGAGGAGATCCCGGAGGCGCCCCTCCACTGGATCGCCGACGTCGAGCGTGGTGACGAGATGGCGAACTGGTCACCGGCAGAGGCGCTTCCGGCCATCCGTGAGCGCGGCCGCGTCCCGCTCACCGTGAGCGAGGGCATCAGCTGGCTGCTGCAGGAGCCGGAGCGGCTCGAGCGCGGCCGGTGCTTCATGACGATCGCTTCGCGCAAGCCGAAGGCTCGGGGCGGGCTGGACTCGCGCACGCCCGCGCTGTGGGTCAGCAACGGCACGGGTCGCGACGGTCGCCAGCGCAAGGACGCCCCCAAGGTCGGCTGGTGCTGGGCGAACAACCGGCACACGTGGCTGGGGTTCGCCTCGGCTGGGGCCCGGCACTAGTTCACTCACCCAGCGGGGGGTGCCGGACCGGCGGGGACTGGGGTGGTGGCCCGACTCAAGGCCCGAGGAACGAGGGCCAAGGGCCGCCGCGCCAGCTCCCCGCCGGTCTCCGTCACGACTGCCGCTCGGCGTTGGCGACGATCGCGTCGTGCAGCCACTGGGCGGCGCCGGGCGCGATGTCCTCGTAGTGCTGGGTGAAGCGCGGGTCCGCGAGGTACATCTGCGCCAGGCACACCTGGAACTCGTGGTCGCAGTCGTAGAACCTCTCGATGCTCGCCCGGTGCCGCTCGGCGAGCGCGGCCGCCGAGTCGCCGTCGACGGGCTCGCCGGCGCGGACCGCCGCGCCGATGTCCGACTCCAGTGCCTCCGTCTCGGCCTTGACCTCGGCCCACTGGGCCTTGGTCATGCCCTTCGTCCGCTGGTGGGACTGCTGCCACTTGTCGGTCTCGCCCCACCGCGCCTCGGCCTCGGCCCGGTACTCCTCGGAGTACCCGTCGCCGAAGAGCTCCTTGAGGTCCTCCGTCGTCGCGGGTTGGTCGCTCATCTCCGCCTCCAGTGCGTGCTCGATCGCGTCGACCAGGCTGGTCATCTGTGCCAGCCGGTCCCTGACCAGGTCCCGCTGCCGCCGCAGGTGGTCGACCACCTCGGCCCCGTCGGCGTCGAGCAGCTCGCCGATCTCCTCCAGCGCGAAGCCGAGCCGGCGGTAGACGACGATCGTGCCCAGGCGCTGCAGGTCCTCACCCGTGTAGAGCCGGTAGCCCGCGTGGGTGCGCTCGGAGGGGTGCAGCAGCCCGACCTCGTCGTAGTGGTGCAACGTCCGCACCGTCACGCCGTAGGTCTCGGCCACCTGTCCCACCGTGAGCGCCTCCATGGCACCAGTCTGCGGCAGCATCGCGATCTCGGTCATGGCTGCAGCGTGCTGCCTCACGTCGCGTGAGGGTCAAGCGGTTTCGGAGTTCGTCGCCGCGGCGCCGGGGTCGTGCGGGTTCTCTGGTCGGCGCGAAGGGGGGGCAGCCCCACCCGAGGTCGGGTGACCGCATGATGGTGGCCGGCCGGTCGCGATCCATAGCGTCGATGACATGGCCGCACCCGTCCTCGCCCACCCTCCGACGCGCCCGTCGGCAGCCCATCTGCTCACCCTCTGGGCGTTCCGCACGGTGGCGCTGCTCCAGGCGGTCCTCTTCGTGCTGCAGCCGATCTCGATCGGGTCCTTCCTCCAGGGCAGCTGGGCGGCCTTCGACATGCACTCACTCGTCGGCGCACTGCTCGTGCCGCTGACGATGCTCACCGGCCTCGTCGGTCTGCTCCTCGCCGTCCTCGCACGCCGGGTCGCGGTGGGTGTCAGTGTCGTCGCGCTGCTGATGCTGACGACCTTCCAGGTCGGGATGGGCCACACCCGGCTGCTCGCCGTCCACGTACCGCTCGGGGTCGCGCTCGTGGCGCTGGCAGTCTGGCTGTGCGCGTGGTCGTGGACGCGGGGCGCACAGGGGGCACGGCGATGAGCCTGTCCCGCCGCCAGCTGTTCTCCCTCTCGGGTGGGGTCGTCGCCGGCGTGGGCCTGTCGGCCTGCGGACTGGCCCTGACCTCGCCGGGCGGCTCGACCGGTGCACTGCTGAGCAGCCGGGTGCCGCTCCCTTCGCCCTTTGCCGCGCAGCTACCGCCGCTCACCCGGCTCACGCCCCACGAGGGCCGTGCCACCGTGACCGTGCGGCGGCGCAGCACGGAGATCCTGCCCGGGCGGATGACCGAGATCATCGGGTACGACGGCTCCTTCCCCGGCCCCACCATCGAGGCGACGAAGGGGGAACCGCTGCGCCTGCGCGTGCGCAACGCCGTCGACCACCCCGTCGTCAACCACCTCCACGGCGGCGTCACCCCGGCAGAGCACGACGGGTACCCGACGGACCTCGTGCAGCCGGAGACCTCCCGCACATACGAGTACCCGCTCGACCAGCGTGCCGCGACGCTCTGGTACCACGACCACACGATGGACTTCACCGGGCCGAACGTCTACGCGGGGATGGCCGGGGCCTTCGTGCTGCGTGACCCGGCCGAGGAGGACCTCGGGCTGCCGACCGACGACCGGGAGCTGACGCTCGTGCTCACCGACCGGTCCTTCGGGGAGGACGCGGAGCTGGTCTACCCGGTGCGCGAGGGCACCTTCGACCGTCGGTTCCACGGCGGCCTGCTCGGCGACTGCATGCTCGTCAACGGCGCACCGTGGCCACGCACCGACGTCGACGCCGCCCGGTATCGCGTGCGGATCCTCAACGCCTGCAACGCCCGTCGTCTGGAGCTGGCGCTCGATCCGGGCGGTGACATCGTCCAGGTCGGCACCGACCAAGGTCTGCTCGCCCGGCCGCACCGTCGCCGCACGCTGACCCTCGCACCCGCTGAGCGCGCGGACGTCGTCATCGACTTCTCGCAGCACTCCCCCGGCTCGCAGGTCACGCTGGTCAACGGGCTCGGCGAGGACGACATGGGGCTGGTCATGCGTTTCGACGTCGCACGCAGGGCGAGGGACGACTCCCGCGTGCCCGACCGGTTGTCGACGATCGAGCCGATCGACCCCTCACGCGTCGTGCGCACCCGCGACTTCCACCTCGCGCTCGGTCAGCCGATGTCCGGCGGGCACGGATCGCACTCCGGCAGCGACCGATCGCTGCCGATGTGGTCGATCAACGGGCAGCCCTACCGTCCCGGGCACGACCTCTTCGAGGCGCGGCTGGGCACGGTCGAGCGGTGGCGCTTCACGACCGACGTGCACCACCCGGTCCACGCGCACCTGGTGCCCTTCCAGGTCAAGCAGGACGGCGCCCCGGCGTGGAAGGACACCGTCGACGTCGGACCGACCTCCCGCGCCGAGGTGCTCGTGCCGATCGAGGGGTACCGCGGGCGCTACGTCCTGCACTGCCACAACCTCGAGCACGAGGACCGGATGATGATGGCGGACTGGTCAGTGGTGTGACCGGCGGCGTCACACCACCGCAACCACATCGGTGTGGCCGAAGTCGCCGCCCTTGAAGAGGAGCGGGTCCCCGGTCGTGATCGCCAGCGCATAGGCGAAGCAGTCGCCGAAGTTCAGCTGCGCCGGATGACCTGACCCCTTGCCGAAATCCCTGTAGGCAGTGCGTGCCACGGCGACCTGGGCCTCGTCGACCGGAACCACCTCGAGGTCCAGGTCGGCGATGAGACGGTCCAGCCGTCTGGACGAGCGCAGGCGCTGTCGGGCGTCGAGGACCAGCGAGGTCTCCAGCAGTGTCCCGGCGGAGATCCTCAGGACATCGGCGTCCATCATCAGCTCGAGGTACCGACGGGCCTCGGGCTCACCCTCGTGGACACAGACGATCGCGGAGGTGTCGACGATCATGCAGGGAGGCCGTTGTCGTCATACATCTCGTCCATGACCTGCCGGGTGACCGCCCGCTGCTCATCCGTCGTCGTGTCCTCGATCTCGTCCATCAAGCGCATCAGTCGCCGTCGACGTGCCGTCTCACGATCACGGGCATCCAAGTCATGGAGTCGGCGCTCAAGGGCCTCCTCGATGGCGCTCGTCTGCGTCGCACCCGTGCGCTGCGCCACCTGACGGGCAAGCGCGTGAACACGCTCGTTCTTGATGTTCAGGCCCACAGGATCCACCTTTCTACCCTGGTGGACTCCATTCTACCCTCGCGATGCCGGGGCTCGAGGGACACGCCGCCGCTGATACTCCTCCCCCACGACATGAGGTTTTTTTGAGGTCTTCTCGACCTCACCGCACCGGGGCGAAGGGGGAGGCTGGAGTCATGACGACGACGTCTGCCCCCTTCGCCGGTCGCCTGAGCCGGTCCGACTGCCACGTCGCCGACCTGCGCGCCCTCCTCGAGCGGCAGGTCGACGCGGTCCCCACGCACGCCGAGCGCATCGAGCAGCAGGTGCCGGTCTACGCGGCCACCGCTCTGCGAGAGGCGATCTCGAGCGAGACGGGGGCCATCGCGGTGGAGGCCGAGCTCGCCGAGGTCCTCGCTGACGGGGCCGGGATCTTCGTGATCACCGGCGCGCTCGGGCACGAGGTCGTCGACCGGGTGTCGGCGGACTACGAGGAGATCATCGCCGCGGAGAAGGCGACCGGCGCCGAGGTCGGCGACCACTTCGCCGCGGCCGGGGCCAACGACCGGATCTGGAACGCCCTGGAGAAGCTCGCCGTCGACCATCCCGAGGACTTCGTCGACTACTACGCCGACGACCTCATCGCCCTCGCCGCCCGCGCCTGGCTCGGTCCCGGCTACCAGGTCACCAGCCAGGTCAACGTGGTCAACCCGGGCGGCCGGGGCCAGACCGTCCACCGCGACTACCACCTCGGCTTCACCTCCCCGGAGGTCACCGAGCGCTACCCGCGCCACGTGCACGACCTCTCCCCCGTGCTCACCCTCCAGGGCGCGATCGCCCACTGCGACATGCCCGTCGAGACCGGGCCGACGCTCTACCTGCCGCACTCGCAGAAGTACTCGCACGGCTACCTCGCCTACTGGCTGGCCGAGTTCCAGGAGTACTTCGCCGAGCACCACGTGCAGCTGCCGCTGAGGAAGGGGGACGCGGTCTTCTTCAACCCCGCCCTCTTCCACGCGGCCGGGTCGAACACGACGAGCGACGTGCGCCGGATGGCGAACCTGCTGCAGATCTCCTCGGCCTTCGGCCGGTCGATGGAGGCCACCGACCGACACCGGATCGTCACCGCGATCTACCCGGCGCTCCTCTCCCGCAAGGCTGCCGGTGTCGACGTCGAGCACGCGGTCGCCGCGAGCGCCGAGGGCTACGCCTTCCCGACCAACCTCGACCTCGACCAGCCGGTCGACGGCATGTCGCCGCCCACCCAGGCCGACATCGTCCGGCAGGCCCTCGCCGAGGCCGACTCCCCCGAGGAGCTGGCCCAGCGTCTCGCCGGGTACGCCGCGGCCCGCCGCACCAGCTGACCGACCCCCTTCCCACACCCCCACGGACAGGACCCCCATGCAGCAGCTCCTCACCGACAAGGTCGTCCTCGTCGTCGGCGGCACCTCCGGTGTCGGCGCCGGCATCGCCCGCGCCGCCGTCCGCGAGGGCGCGCACGTCGTCGTCACCGGTCGTCGCCCCGAGCCCGGTCAGGCCCTGGCCGACGAGCTCGGCGAGCGCGTCTCGAGCATCACCGGCGACGTCTCCGACCCGGAGGCGGCGAAGGGGGTCGTCACCACGACGATCGAGCGGCACGGACGCATCGACTGCCTCGTCAACTGCGCCGGGCTCACCGACCGCGGGTCGATCCTCGACACGACGCCGGAGCTGTTCGATGCGCACATCACGACGAACCTGCGCGGCCCCTTCTTCACCATGCAGGCCGCGGTCGCGGACATGGTCGGGCGTGAGGCGCCCGGGACGATCGTCAACATCTCCAGCATCAGCGCGCGCGGCGGCCAGCCCTACCTCGCGCCGTACGTCGCGGCGAAGGCCGGGCTGGCCGGGCTGACGAAGAACGTCGCCCACGCCCACCGCTTCGACCGGATCCGGGTCAACGCGCTGAACATCGGGTGGACGCAGACCGAGGGTGAGGACTCGACACAGCGGCGCTTCCACGACGCCGGCGACGACTGGGTCGAGCAGGCCAACGCGAAGCTGCCCATGGGCAAGCTCGGCCAGGTCGACGAGATCGCCGACGCCGTCGTCTTCCTGCTCTCCGACCGCTCCGGGGTCGTCACCGGCTCGGTCATCGACTGGGACCAGCAGGTCATCGGCGGGTCCGACTAGGCCCGTCCAACCTCCTGCACGAGCCCACCCACCCCCTTCGCCCTCCCCGACCAAAGGATCCCCATGCGCATCGGACTCATCGGCCTCGGCCGGATCGGCTCCTTCCACGCCGACACCCTCGCCGCCCTCGACGGTGTCGACGAGCTCGTCGTCACCGACCCGGTCACCGCAGCGGTCGACGCCGTCACCGCACGGCTGTCCGCGGTCCGCACCGTCGACTCGCCCGAGGCGCTGCTCGCGTCCGGGGTCGACGGCGTGGTCATCGCCGCAGCGACCAACACCCACGCCGCACTGATCCGCGCGGCGGTGGCGAAGGGGGTCCCCACCTTCTGCGAGAAGCCCGTCGCCGGGACCATCGCGGAGTCGATCGCCGTGCAGGAGGCCGTCGTCGGGAGCGACGTGCCCGTGCAGATCGGCTACCCGCGCCGCTTCGACCCGGCCTTCGTCGCGGCGCGCGACGCGGTGCGCTCGGGCGAGCTCGGCCGCATCACCACGGTCCGCTCGACGACCCTCGACCCGGCTCCGCCGCCCGCGGCCTACCTCGCCGTCAGCGGCGGCATCTTCCGGGACTGCTCCGTCCACGACTTCGACGCGGTGCGCTGGGTGACCGGCCAGGAGGTCGTCGAGGTCCACGCCGTCGGCTCGGTCGACCCGGACGCGCCCGCCGAGTACTACGCCGACCACGGCGACCACTCGAGCGCCTCGGTGCTGCTGACCCTCTCCGACGGCACCATCGGCGTCGTGTCCAACACCCGCACCAACGGCCGCGGGTACGACGTGCGGCTCGAGGTGCACGGGGTGCGCGACGCGGTGGCCGCCGGGCTGGACGAGGGGCTCCCCCTTCGCCCGACCCAGCCGGGCATCACCTGGCCCGCCGGGCCGCCGCACGAGTTCTTCATGGACCGCCTCGCCGACGCGTTCCGCGTCGAGCTGGCGACCTTCACCGAGGTGGCCACCGGCACGGTCGACAACCCGTGCACCGTTGCCGACGCCATGGGTACCGCCTGGACCGCCGAGGCCGCGACGCTGTCCGCTGCGGAGCACCGGCCGGTGTCGATTGAGGAGGTCCGGACGGCGGTTCACCTCGTCTGAGCTGAGTCGCCACCCGGTGGGCAGTCCGCCTGCCTCCGGATGCGGCGGGGGACACCCATGTGTAGTCTGCGCTCGCCGTGCCCGAGGGCTCGGCATGTGAATGCACGAGCGTGCGGAATCGCTTCTTGGGGGACGTCTGTGTCAGACGCGGCGGTGCGTGATGCGCCGGGATCAGTGACCGGTGAACCGTTGGAGTGGTGGGAGCACCTGCGTGTGTGGCGCGCTCGGCGGTGGCAGCGGTTCGGGGAGCGTCATCCTGGTCTCGCCCGGGCTCTCGGGCTGCTTCGGTGGGTGTTGCTGCTCGCGGGGCTGGTGTGGCTACTGGTCGTTGTCATCTGGTTCCCGAACGTGCGTATGGGGATGGGTGCCTATGTCGGGTCGCTCTGGATCCTGATCTGCTGCGTGGTGGCGGCCCGGACCCGCACACTCAGCTGGGGTACGTGCCTGCGGGTGTTCGCCTTCGCGGTGCCGTGGTCGGTCGTGATCGGACTGGTCAGCGTGTGGCTGTCGGACCTGGTGTTCCTCACCTATGAGGAGGCTTCCTCGGGCGGCGGTGATGCGGATGTCCACGGTGCCGCGAGTGAGGCGGTCGGGGCGTCGGTGGCGATCGCGGGGCTGACCGAGGAGGCGCTGAAGCTGCTACCGGTGGCTCTGATCGTGGTGCTGGCTGCGAGGAGGGTGCGGCGGTTCGCGGTCGTCGACTGGCTACTGCTGGGGATGGCCTCGGGTGCAGCGTTCACGGCGGTGGAGGAGCTGTTTCGCAGGATCTACCTCACCGACCCTGACCTTCAGGGCGGCATCCTTGATCTCTGTGCTCATCGTCCTCCGGACCAACGGATTGAGTGTTTCGGAATCGACGAGTTCGGGATCTGGCCGATCGGGGGCGGGTCGTTCTCCGGTGAATACGCCAGTTACGCCGGTCATCATGTGCTGACGGCGTTGGTGGCGGTCGCGGTGGGGCTGGCGATCGCGGCGTGGCGATCCAGCAGTTCCTCCCGCGTCCCGTGGGCAGTCCGAGCGGGCGCGGTGGCCGCGCCGGTGCTGATGTTCTGGGTCGCGGTCGTGGATCACATGGGCCGCAACGCTGTCGCCGCTGGGGGTGATGACACGTGGCTGACTTCCCAGGGCACGACCATTCCGTGGGTCGTGCGGTTCACGTTTCAGGTCACCGGCGGGGGCGAAGGACGCACTGCCTTGCTCGCCGTGCTGTTCGTGGCGGCGGTCGTGGTCGATGCCCGTCGTTACTCCCGTTATGGTTTCCCGATCGTGGGTGCTGGGGCGTTCGGTGACGGGCCTGCCGTAGGAACGACGGAGCAGCGCGGACGCGGCGATGGACTACTCGCGTGGTTGGTCACGCAGGCCAAGCACGATGCACGCAAGGTCGTGGACGTGACACTGGATGCCCTTCAGGACGCTTTGCCGCAGCTGAGGCTGCATGCTCGTCGGCGAAGCGAGCGCGCTCACTTGGGGCTCGGCTCGAGGTTCGTGGCAGCGGGCGCGCAGGTGTCGCGGGTGTTGTGGCTCGACGCCGCACAGGGGGTCGCAGCGCACAGCCGTGAACCGGGGGAGAGCCGCGCGCAGGCCATCACGAACGGTCGCGCGTTCTGGTCGATGCAGCGTCAGGCGCGTCAGCTGGTCTGCCACGTCGACGCCGACCGCCTCGCGCCCAGCCGGTTTCCCGGTCTGGGGTACCGGTTGATGGGAATAGCGACGCTGGCAGCGCTGCTTGCCGCAGGGTTGGCAATCGCCCCGATCGCGGCGGCTGGGATCGGTCCTGAGCTGACCACCGGTAACGAATGGTCGTGGTGGTGGCTGGCCGGGCAGTTGGATGCCTTGGCCGGGTGGTGGGACGGCCTGAGCACGACGCAGCAGGTATTCATCGGTATCGGAGCGGCGGCGCTCCTGGCGATTCCCTTCGGGTTCACCGGCGGACTGTTCGCCGCCGGCATCGGCACCTACATCGTCGACCACGGCACCGGTATCGGTGACCTCATCAAAGACCCCGAGACCACGCTCCAGAACTACGCCGCCAACACCTCGCCCGGCGCGTTCGCCCTCGATCTCGGTGAGCTGTTGCTGACGTTCATGCCGCCTGCCATCGGCGCGACCTACGGGGTCGGGGCGAAGCAGCTGGCCAAGGAGTACCTCGACGACCCTGCAGCCTTCTGGCCCAGATATCGCGCGCTGATGGCCGACGAAGGAGGCTGGATACGGTTCGACGGCTTCCTTCCGAGGCCGAAGGGCTACCCCGACTGGGTCGCCTACGGGGGCAAACCACACGGTCGGTTGCCTGCCAACTTCCGGCCCGGGTGGGCAGCGGTGCGCCAAGGCGAGAAGGGGATGGCCTACCAGGAACAGATCACCGGGATGAGACGCCTCCCGGACGGGGGCATCCCGGAGTACGTCGTCAGGAACCCGACTGATGGCAAACCCGTTTCCTTCGACGGTCGCATCGTGCGAGGAGACCCGCCACACGAGGTCTTCCTGGACGCGAAGGACGGGTACGCCGAACTCGCCATGAACCCGGACAAGCCGTGGGCGCGCGGCATGAGGGAGAGCATTGTGGATGAGGCACGGCGACAATCGCAGGCACTGCCCGACGGGGCCGTCCTGGAATGGAAGGTCTCCGACCCTCGGGGCGCTGACGCCATTCAGGAGATCCTCGACGACGAGGGCTACTTCAACATCAGCGTCGACTACATTCCGAAGGGATGACAGCTGTGGAACATCGATTGGCTGACGCCGCACACGTCAACTTGCTGACCTTTTGGAACGGACGGGCCGAGGGCGCGGACGTGGTTGCCCGGAAGACGGCAGCAACCGTGCAGGGCCTTGCATCGGTGTGTCCGGTCGACGGGTGGCGCTACCCGGACGGCAACGCCTGGGGGGCCTGGCCCGCGACCGCGCACGAGCAGGCGGACTGGGTCGAGTCCAAGGTGTTTCGGTCTGAGGACGGGGACCCCTCACCCGTGAACGGGTACTCCTTCTCCCTCAGCCAGGAGATCGCCGGTCTGGACATCGATCTGGGCATCAACGCGGGCAGTACCGTCGAAGGGGGGCGCGTCCCCGCCAACCGAGTTAGGGTCACGCTCCGGGAGACCACTCCTAGGGGCTTCACCACCGCAGTGGTCGATCCGATCGTGGAGGCTGTGGTGGACGTGTGGGAGCCGCTGGCCGGCAACTTCCGGGATCGGGCCGTGCTGAAACTGGCACGCCCGACCAGCTCGTGGCAGGTGCCCATCGGTTACCGCATCTGGGTGGACGACTCGGTTGCCTCGATCCATCAGGTTCCCCCAGGAGTAATCACTTCCAGACGGGGAACCGGCACGCTTCTGTCGGCCCCCGACGAGTGGACGACCCACCGCGTCGTCGAGGCCATGCGGCAGACGCTGTCGATGAACGGCATCGACGAGGTCTCCCACTAAGGCGCGACGGCAGTGCGGTCCGGGTTCCTCGTCAGGACCACGACGACCGCCTCCCCCTTCGAGCAGACCCGGAGCTTTGCGGTCTGTCCTCGGGCAGCTCACTACGGGTGGTCCTTCCTGCAGAACGGGCTGGTCGAGGAGGCAGGCACTCAGGTGGTGGATCCGTGCTCACCGGAGGCGCCGGTAGAGCACTCTCCCACCACTTGGTGCGAGGCCACCGGACGCGGCGCCGAGCTGGAGGACGAGCGGACCCTCAGGCGCGGAGCCACGAGGTGCTCGCGGGCTTCGCGCTCGGGGTCGGTGATGCGCTCGACCAGGAAATCCGCCGCCACCGACCCCACCGTGCGCGGCTGGATGTCGACGCTCGTCAGCCCCACCCAGCGCATGCGCGCGATGCTGCTGTCGTCGAACCCGACGAATGAGACATCACCCGGCACGGACAGGCCCGCGTCCGTCGCCGCAGCCATGGCCCCCGCACACACGAGGTCGTTGACGGTGAAGACGGCGGTCGGTGGGTCGGAGGCGAAGAGCGCTGCGCCGCAGGTGAACCCGTCGTCCTCGGTGATGTCCGACGGGACGACCCGGATGTGCTCGACCAGCCCTGCGGCGCGCATCGCCTCCTCGTAGCCGATCCGGCGCTGGCGGAACACCTCGCCCGCCGGCCCGGCGATGTGGGCGATCCGCTCATGCCCGAGGGCGACGAGGTGCTCCACGGCCAGCCGCGCGCCCGCGGCGTCGTCCTCGGCGATGACGTCGACCGTCGGCAGCCGCAGGTCGCGCATGCCGGCGACGACGGTGGGTAGCCGCTGGGCGGCATCCCGGATCGCATCCGTGACCGGCATCGTCCCGGCCAGTACGAGCCCGTCGACGCGCATGTCGAGGAAGGCGTTGAGCAGCCGGTCGTCGAGGTCCCGGTCGAGCCGTCCGTCGGCGACGAAGGGGTGCAGGTCGTGCTCGGCGAGCCGCTCCCCCAGGCCCGCGAGGAAGTCGACGAACCATGGCTGCCGCAGGTCGTTGACGAGCACGCCGATGGTCTTCGTGCGACGCGCCCCGAGGCTCTGCGCGACCGAGTTCGGCCGGTATCCCAGCTCCGCCATGGCCGCCTCGACGGCCGCGCGTGCCTCCTCGGAGACCTTGGGCGAGCCCTGCAGCACCCGGGAGACGGAGGACTTCGAGACACCGGCGCGCTCGGCGACGGTGCGCAGGGTGACCGGGCGGTCGCCCCCGCGGGGACTCACGCGGTGGCCGCCTTGAGGATCGAGCGAAGGGGGACGCCCGGGTCCTCCAGCTGCGCCGCCTCCAGCGGCACGGCCGCGGCGATGAGCTTCTCCGCGACCCGGATGTCCTTGGCCACGCTGGGTCCCGGGCCGACGGCCGCGGCGTGGACGAGCCGGTCCCGGCCGTCGAGGCCGAGGTGCACGAGGACCCCGTCCTCCCGGCGCCGCAGCACGGTCCGCTCGCCCGTCCCGGGCAACCCGGCCACGGAGAGCATCTGGTCGTACTGGTCGGACCAGAACCACGGGACGGCCGCGTGGGCCTCGTCCTCACCGAGCATGGACGCGGCCGCGGTCAGGGCCTGGTCGTGGGCATTGCGCCACGACTCCAGCCGGACCCGGTTGCCCGAGCGTGCGTCGGGGAAGGCCGCGCAGTCCCCCGCGGCGAAGACCCGCGGGTCGGAGGTGCGCAGCGCCTCGTCGACGACGATCCCGTTGTCGACGAGCAGACCGGCCTCCTCGGCGAGCGCGGTCGCCGGGGTGGCCCCGACACCGACGACGACGGCATCGGCGAGGAGCTCGCCGCCGTCGGAGAGCACCGCCCGCAACCCGCTCCCTTCGCGATGCATCCCGGTCACGGTCGTGTCGGTGCGCAGGGTGACCCCGCGCTCCTCGTGCAGGGCGACCACCTGCGCGGCGACCTCCTCGGGCACGATCCGCCCGAGCGCCCGCGGCCCGGCCTCCACCACCGTGACCTCCATGCCGCGCTCCCGGGCACCGGCCGCGATCTCCAGGCCGATGAAGCCGGCCCCGACCACGAGCAGGTGTCCCTCGG
This sequence comes from Janibacter sp. DB-40, assembly GCF_029510815.1. Taxonomy (NCBI): domain Bacteria; kingdom Bacillati; phylum Actinomycetota; class Actinomycetes; order Micrococcales; family Intrasporangiaceae; genus Janibacter; species Janibacter sp. DB-40. Next base: position 3,276,566 of record NZ_CP120360.1, read on the forward strand.
GGCGGAGCACAGAGCGCAGTGCGGCGGCGTCCTCGTGGGTGCGCAGGTAGGTGGCACCCTCCAGCTCGAGTCGACGGGCATCCGACCCGAGGGCGAGCAGCAGGCGGTCCCAGGGAACCTCCCCCTCGCTCGTCGTGACGGTGCCGGCGTCGAGGTCCAGCCCGGTGACCTCGACCCCGAGGCGCAGCTCGATGCCGGCCTCCTCCAGCTGCTCCGGGGACCACGGGTGGACCAGCGCCAGCTCCTCGTCGGCGAGGGCACGCTTCGACAGGGGCGGGCGCTCGTAGGCGTGCACCGACTCACGGCCGATGACGGTGATCTCGCCGTCGAAGCCCTTGTCCCGCAGGGCCATCGCCGCATGGGTGCCGCACTCACCGGCACCGACGACGACGATCCGCTGCACGTCGCTCGAGAGGTCAGGCGAGGTCGACATGGACCTCCCCGTCCTCGACCCGCACCGGATAGGTGCGCAGGTCGATGGTGACCGGTGCACCCACCGCCGCGCCGTCCGTGATGCGGAACCGCCCGTTGTGCTTCGGGCACTCGATGATGCCGTCCATGACGAGACCATCGCACAGGAGCATCCGCTCGTGCGTGCAGTGCCCGTCGCTGGCGTAGAACTCGCCGTCCTCGTCGCGGTAGACGGCGACGTCGCGTCCCTCGACGCTCACGCCGATGACGTCCTCCTCCTCGACGTCGTCGACGTCGCAGACCCGGGTCCAGCCCATGGTGACTCCTCTCAGGCCGCGGTCGCGGCACTCGTGGTGGTGGTGTCCCCGGCCGGCGGGAGGAGCCCGTCGACGGGTCCGTGGAAGGGTGCCGCCGTCTCCGGCAGCTCCCGGCGCACGAACCAGGACGGGTCGCGCAGCTGGTGCAGCACCGCCGGGATGATCTCGCGGTAGGCGGCGAGGAGCCCCGGGTACGGCTCGGGGGTGTCGTGCCGCATCTCCTCGTGCAGCTCGGGCAGCCGGTGGTAGGGGACCATCGGGTACATGTGGTGCTCGATGTGGAAGTTCATGTTCCAGTAGAGGAAACGGTTGACCGGCCCCATGAGGACGGTGCGGGTGTTGAGCCGGTGGTCGATGACGTTCTCCCCCATGCCGGAGTGCTGCGTCAGCCCGTAGACGATGTGCATGAAGCACCCGTAGATCCGCGGTCCGCCGACGAGGACCAGGGGCAGCCACGAGGTCGTGACGACGGCGAGCGCGATGACGACGGCATAGATCGCCAGCCAGGTGCGCGCGATCCGGACCGCCGTGCCGTGCTCCTGCTCGGGCACGTAGTCGCGCTCGTCCCGGGAGAGCCGACCGACCGACAGGCGCAGCATGGTGGCGATCGCCTGGGGGACGTCGACGAGCCCGACGAGGTTGAGCAGGATCCGGCCGAGGCGCGCCGGGCGCATGGCGATGATCTCGGGGTCCCTGCCGACGACGAGGGTGTCGCTGTGGTGCCGCGCGTGGGAGTAACGCCAGGTGACCGGGTTGCGCATCATGAAGAAGCACGCGAGGTGGTAGACCGCTTGGTCCATCCAGCGCGTCCGGAAGGCCGTGCCGTGGCCGGCCTCGTGCCACCGCGAGTCGCCGGCGGAGCCGTAGAGCACCCCGTAGACGAGGGCGAAGGGGAGGACCCACCACGACCCCCACGTCGCCACGATGCCGGCGCCGCTGAGCAGGATGAGGCCGAGCCAGATGGCCGTGTCCCGGATGGCGGGGGCGTCGGAGCGCTTCATCAGCTCCTTCATCCGCTTGCGCGGGATGGCGGTGCGGTACCAGTCGGCAGCGCTGAGGCCGTGGGCCACCGCGAAGTCGGTGGCCTCGCCCTCGAGCGAGTACCAGGAGAGGCGGTCGCGGTTCGTCGTCATGTCGGCTCCTTTGCCGTGGGACCGGTCCCATGAGTGTGGCGGGACGGACTCCCCGGCGTCAACCCCCCTTCGCCCCGGTGGAGGTGAACGCGCCGACCAATCGCCCGCGTCGACCTCCATGCACGAAGGGGGGTGGGCCGAGTGGAGGTGAACGCGCCGGCCAATCGCCCGCGCATCCGCGTCCACCCACGAAGCGGGACGCCCCTCCCTTTGCCCTACCGGCGCTGACAGACTGGGCCGGACACCGACGTCACCCAGGAGGACCCCGTGAGCTCCATCCCGCCCGAGGACATCGACACCCCCGGCCACGCCGGGCTGCTCATCGGCTCGCGGTGGGATCCGCCTGCTGACCCGACCTGGGTCGCAGTGATCGCCCACGGCTACGGCGAGCACATCGGCCGCTACCGATGGGTCGCCGACCGGTTCACCTCCGACGGCGCCGTCGTCTACGCGCACGACCACCTCGGGCACGGCCGCAGCGAGGGCGAGCGGGTCCTGATCGAGGACTTCGAGCCGGTCGTCGACGACCTCCACCTGCTCGTGGAGCGCGCGCAGGAGGAGAACCCCGGCCTGCCCGTCGTGCTCATCGGCCACTCGATGGGCGGGATGATCGCAGCCCGCTACACCCAGCGCCACCCCGAGGCACTCGCCGCCACGGTCCTCTCCGGCCCCGTGCTCGGCTCCTGGGAGGCCACCGCGCTGGCCGACCTGGACGAGATCCCCCCGACCCCGATCGACGTCTCGACGCTCAGCCGGGACGAGGACGTCGGGGCCGACTACGAGGCCGATGAGCTCGTGTGGCACGGCGACTTCAAGCGCCCGACGCTCCGAGCGCTGCGGAGCACCCTCAAGACGATCTCCGAGGGCGGCCGGCTGCAGGTCCCGACGATCTGGCTGCACGGCGAGGACGACCAGCTCGTCCCGATCGAGCCGACCCGCCGGGGCTGGGAGCGCATCGCCCCCGAGGGCGCACCGGCGAAGTCCTACCCGGGCGCCCGGCACGAGATCTTCAACGAGATCAACCGCGAGGACGTCCTCGACGACGTGCTCGCCTTCGTGCACGAGCACGTGGGCCGCTGACCGCCTCCCCCCTTCGCAAAAGCCTAAGCAGTTGCGAAGGGGGGCGGTCGGGTTCTCGCAAGAGCCTAAGCAGTTGCGAAGGGGGGCGGTCGGGTTTTCGCAAGAGCCTAAGCACCTGCGAAGGGGGCGGTCGGGTTTTCGCAAGAGCCTAGGCTTTTGCGAAGGGGGAACCGGGGGCGGAGGGGCGGAGGTCAGTCGTTCTGCGGGAAGCCCAGGTCGAGCCCGCCGTGGCTCGGGTCGAGCCAACGCTGGGTGATCGCCTTCGTGCGGGTGAAGAAGTGCACGCCCTCGATGCCGTGGGCGTGGGTGTCGCCGAAGAGCGAGTTCTTCCACCCGCCGAAGGAGTAGTACGCCATCGGCGTCGGGATCGGGACGTTGATGCCGACCATGCCGACCTGCACCTCGTGCTGGAAGCGCCGCGCGGCACCGCCGTCGTTGGTGAAGATCGTCGTGCCGTTGCCGTAGAGGTTGTCGTTGATCAGCGTCAGACCCTCGTCGTAGGAGGGCACCCGGACGACGCACAGCACCGGGCCGAAGATCTCGTCGGTGTAGATCGACATGTCCGAGGTGACCTTGTCGAAGAGCGTCGGCTTGAGGAAGAACCCGGACCCGAGGTCCTCGGCGCCCTCGCGCCCGTCGATGACCAGGTCCGCACCGGAGGCGACACCCTCCTCGACGTACCCCGTGACCTTCTCCAGGTGCGCACCCGTGACGAGCGGGCCCATGTCCGACCCGTCCATCCCGTCGCCGGTGCGCAGGGTGCGCGTGCGCTCGGCGATCTTGGCCACGAGCTCGTCGGCGATCGAGTCCGTCGCGAGCACGACGGAGATCGCCATGCACCGCTCGCCCGCCGCTCCGTACCCCGCAGAGACGGCGGCGTCGGCCGCGAGGTCGAGGTCGGCATCGGGCAGGACGAGCATGTGGTTCTTGGCTCCGCCGAGGGCCTGGACGCGCTTGCCGGCGGCGACACCGCGCTCGTAGACGTAGCGGGCGATCGGGGTCGACCCGACGAAGGAGATCGCCTTGACGTCGCCGTTGTCGAGCAGTGCGTCGACGGCCTCCTTGTCGCCGTGGACGACGTTCATCACCCCGTCGGGCAGGCCGGCCTCGCGCCACAGGTCCGCGATGAGGTTGACCGCCGTCGGGTCCTTCTCGCTGGGCTTGATGACCACGGTGTTGCCCGTCGCGACGGCCAGGGGCACGAACCACAGCGGCACCATTGCCGGGAAGTTGAAGGGGGAGATGACCCCGACGACCCCGAGCGGCTGCAGGATGGAGTAGGCGTCGATGTTCGTCGAGACGTTCTCCGAGAAGCCGCCCTTGGCCAGGTGCGGGATGCCGCAGGCGAACTCGACGACCTCCTGGCCGCGCGAGATCTCGGCGACCGCGTCGTCGTAGGTCTTGCCGTGCTCTGCGGTGATGACCTTCGCGATCTCGCCCTTGCGCTCCTCGAGCAGCTGGCGGAAGGCGAAGAGGACGCGCACCCGCTTGGCCAGGGAGGTGCTGCCCCACTCCTGCGCCGCCGCGGTCGCGTGGGCCACGACCTCGTCGACGACCCCCGTGCTCGCGAGGTCGAGGACGCCCGTGACTTCGCCGGTCGCCGGGTTGAAGACCTCGCTCGTGCGCTCGGCCTGCCCCTCCCAGGACGAGTGTCCGACGAGGTGGGTGATGCGGGTGGGGGTGGTCATGTCTGCTCCTTGGACGCGGCTTTGTAAGGACATACTATCAATAGTCAGGTACGGGTGACAGGCGCCCGGAGGACCACGTCGACCGGCGCTCCGGTGGACAGTGACTCCATCCCCGCGGTGCACACGACGGTCGAGGCGTACCCGTCCCAGCTCGTGGGGCCCACGAGCTCGCCCCGTCGGGAGGCGTCGACCCAGGCCTGGACCTCGATGTCGTAGGCCCGCTCGAAGCGCGTGCGGTAGTCGGGGTCGATCCCGCCACCCCAGGTGCCCTCGCCGCCGTCGGGGCCGACGCCGGTGGTGTAGATCCCCGAGGAGGGCCGGCCGATGATCGCGCTGCCGGTCTCGGCGACCGCCTCGCAGCGCACCTCGTAGCCGGTGCGGCTGTTGACGAAGACCTCGTTGGTCACGACCGCCCCGGACGCCATCCGGAAGATCGAGACCTGGGGGTCGACCACGCCCTTGAGCGCATGGCGGGTCGGCGTCGGCGAGATCACCTGCACCGAGGCGATCTCCTCACCGAGCAGGAAGCGGGCGCAGTCGACCTCGTGGACGAGGCTATCGCGCACGATCATCTCCGAGCGGAAGTGCGGGTTGGGCACCGTCAGGTTGCGGTGGGTCTGGTGCAGCAGCAGCGTGCGACCCCAGCGCCCGGAGTCGAGCAGCTGTTTCAGCCGCATGTACTCCGGGTCGAAGCGCCGCATGAACCCGACCTGGATCAGTGAGCGACCGGCAGCCCGCTCCGCCTCGATGACCTGCAGCGAGGACTCGCTGTCCATGGTCAGCGGCTTCTCGCACAGCACCGGCGTCCCGCGCTCGATGCACGCCAGCAGCTGCTCGGTGTGCACGGACCCGGGAGAGGCCAGCAGGACCGCGTCGACACCGTCGTCGCGGATCAGCTCGAGCGGGTCGGCGTGGACACGCACCCCGCCCAGCTGCGTGGCCAACTCCTGCGCCCGGTCGCGGTCGGGGTCGGCGATCGCCGCGAGGGTCGCGTTCGCGATCCTTCCCGCCAGCCTCCGGGCGTGGTCGGCGCCCATGACGCCGACGCCGACCACCCCGACCCGCAGCGGGTCATCGGGCACTGCCGAAGGGGGCGTCACACCTCCCCCTTCGCCGTCCCGTCGTCGTGGACCCCGGGCTTGCCCGGGCCGGCCAGCTCGGTCTCCGGGTGGTCCGGGTCGACCGTCTTGCCGGGCTCGGTGCTGCCGAGCTCGTGCTCGATCTCCGCGAGCTCCTGCCCACCGGCCATCTCCGCCGTCAGCTCACCGAGGGTGATCTCCTCCCGGTGGTTGTCCAGCGTCAGGCGACCCAGCTTGAGGACGATGAAGCGGTTGCCCACCAGGTAGGCGTGGTGCGGGTTGTGGGTGATGAAGACGACGCCGAGGCCGGCGTCACGGGCCTTGGCGATGTACTTCAGGACGACGCCCGACTGCTTGACGCCCAGTGCCGCGGTGGGCTCGTCGAGGATGATGACCTTGGCCCCGAAGTAGATGGCCCGCGCGATGGCGATGCACTGCTTCTGGCCGCCGGAGAGCCCGCCGACCGGCCGGTCGAGGTCGCCGATGTAGATCCCCATCTTGGTCAGCTCGCCCTCGGCGATCCGCTTCATCTTCGCCGAGTCGAGGAAGAGGCCCTTGCGGATCTCGTTGCCCATGAAGAAGTTGCGCCACACCGACATCAGCGGCGCCAGGGCCAGGTCCTGGTAGACCGTCGCGATGCCCAGGGACTGCGCCGCGCGGGGCGACGACAGGTTCCGCTGGATGCCGTTGACGGTGAAGGTACCGGAGGTGTGCTCGTGCAGGCCGGCGATGATCTTGATCAGCGTCGACTTGCCGGCGCCGTTGTCGCCGAGCACGCAGGTCACCTCACCGGGGTAGACCTCGAGGTTCACCCCGCGCAGGGCGTGGACGTTCCCGTAGGACTTGCCGACGTCCTCCATCTGCACCAGCGGCGCTCCCTGGGGCGCCTCGGAGAGGGTCTCGGTTGCGGTGCTCATCATCCATCCGCCTTCTTCTTCACGTACATGTTGACCAGGGTGGCCAGCAGGAGCATCACGCCGAGGAAGGTGTAGAACCAGTCGACGTTCCAGCCTGCGTAGTTGATGCCCATCTGGGTCATCCCGAAGATCAGCGCACCGAGGGCGGCGCCGATGACCGAGCCGAAGCCACCGGTGAGCAGGCAGCCCCCGACGACCGCGGCGATGATGTAGATGAACTCGTTGCCGACTCCCTCCGCCGACTGCATGACGTTGAAGGAGAAGAGCAGGTGCATGCCCAGCACCCAGGCGCAGAACCCGACGAAGACGAAGAGCCCGATCTTGACGGCCTTGACCGGGACGCCGACGGCTCGGGCAGCCGCGGCGTCGCCACCGACGGCGAAGATCCAGTTGCCGATCCGGGTCTTCTGCAGCACGAGCGCCCCGGCGAGGACGAGCAGCAGCCAGTAGACGACGAGCGCCCTGATGCTCACCGGGCCGACCGACACCTGCCACGCGAAGACCTTCTCCGCCGAGGCGAAGCCGGCCATGTCCGAGATCGGCGGGGTCGACACCGTGCCACCCACGAGACGGGTCACCGCCAGGTTGGCGCCCTGGAGGATGAAGAACGTCCCGAGCGTGACGAGGAAGCTGGGTAACCCAGTGCGCATGAGCAGCCAGCCGTTGAAGGCCCCGACGAGCAGGGAGAAGACCAGGGCGGCCACCACCCCGACCCAGACGTTGAGCCCGAAGTTCCACGCGGTCAGCGCCGCCGTGATCCCCGACGCGGTCGCGGCCACCCCGGTGGACAGGTCGAACTCTCCGCCCACCATGAGCAGGGAGACACCGACGGCCATCACCCCGATGGCCGCAGCCGCGTAGAGGATCGTGCCGATGTTGCCCACACTGCGGAAGGAGGGGGCCACCGCGATGAAGAGGATCGCGACGACGATCGCTCCGATGAGTGCACCGACCTCGGGTCGGGCGAAGAGGAGGTTGAGGCTGCTCCGCTTCGCGACCCGGTCATCGGCGCCCGTGGTCGCCTGTGCAGCAGTCATCGACGATCACTTCTCCATCAGCACGTCGACGTTGCTCTCGTCGACGAAGGCGGGACCGGTGAGGACCGGCTCGCCGCCACCCATCGTCATGCCCTGGTTGACGTCCATCCACAGCGAGTCGACGGCCAAGTAGCCCTGGAGCCAGGGCTGCTGGTCGACCGCCCACCCGATGTCGCCGTCCTTGATCGCCTGCATCGCCTCGTCGTTGAGGTCGAAGGTGACGACCTGGGCGTCGCTGCCGGCCTGGTCGGCGGACTGCAGCGCGAGCATCGCGAAGGGAGCGCCCAGGGTGAGCACGTGGGTGATGCTGTCGTCCTGCTGCAGCTTCGCGGTGATCGTGGACTGCACGTTGGAGGAGTCGGTGCCCTTGACGTAGATTTTCTCCGACTGCGGGAAGGTCTCCTTCACGCCCGCACACCGGTCCTCGAGGCCCACGTGGCCCTGCTCCTGGATCACGCACAGCGTCTTGCCGGCGCCCTCCTCCTGCAGTCGCTCACCGGCCGCCTGGCCGGCGATCTTCTCGTCCTGGCCGAAGTAGGACTGCACGCCCATGTCCTTCCACTCCTCCAGCCCGGCGTTGAGCGCGACGACCGGGATGTCGGCCTCGACGGCCCTGGAGACATTGCCCTGCATGGCACCGGGCTTGGCCAGGGTGACGGCGATGCCGTCGACGTCCTTGTCCACGGCCTGCTGCACGAGTCGGGCCTGGTTGCCGCCCTCGGGGTCGGCGGTGTACTGCAGGTCGACGTTGTCCTTCTCGGCCGCGGCCTCGGCGCCTGCCCGGACCTGGTCCCAGAAGGTGTCGCCCGGGGCGGCGTGGGTGATGAAGGCGACGGTCATCTGCTCGGTGTCGGCCCCACCGCCACCTCCTCCTTCCTCGGCGGGCTGCTTGCCGCCCGAGGAGGAGCAGGCGGCGAGGGTGAGTGCCGCCAGGGACGAGGTCGCGACGACGCTGACGCGGGTGAAACGTGACATTGGGATCTGCCTTTCTCTTGCCCACCGCGACGGTGCGGTGAACGAGGGGGTCGGTGCCCTGCTGGACAACCGGGTTTCAGTGGTGCGTGCTGCTCGACGGGTCGATGGGGGTCAGGTGCGTACGTTGGTCTGCCTTGTGCCGGGTGTAGTCGACGTGGGCCTCCTGGGTGCTCTCCAGCTCGCTGACCTCGCTGACCGGGACGTCCCACCACGAGGCGGAGTCCGGCGCGGAGACGTGGGGATCGGTCTCGACGTGGATGACGACGGGCCCGCCGTCGGCCGGCGCCCCCTTCGCCTCCGTGATGGCCGCGGCGAGGCCCTCGCGGTCGTGGACCTCGATGACCCGACACCCGAGCGACCGGGCGTTGGCCGCCAGGTCCACGGGCAGTCGCTCGCCCTCGAGCCGGCCGGTCGCGGTGTCCCGGGCCCGGTAGGCGGTACCGAAGCGTTGCGACCCCAGCGACTCCGACAGCGAACCGATGGAGTGGAACCCGTGGTTCTGCACGAGGACGACGATGACCTTCGTGCGTTCCTGCACGGCGGTCACGAGCTCCGTCGGCATCATCAGGTACCCGCCGTCGCCGACCATCGCGAAGACGTCCCGGGTCGGGTCGGCCCAGCGGATCCCGAGGGAGGCGGGGACCTCGTAGCCCATGCAGGAGTAGCCGTACTCGACGTGGTAGGCCCGGCGGTCGCGCACCCGCCACGTCTTGTGCAGGTCACCGGGCATCGAGCCTGCGGCGCAGAGGACGACGTCGCGCGGGTCGCTCAGCTCGTTGACCAGGCCGAGGACGCTGCCCTGGGTGAGCAGCCCGTCGGCGAGCGCGTCGGTGACCTCGGGCGAAGGGTGGTGGCTCGCCTCGACCTGCGCGTCCCACTCCTCCCACAGCCGCTCCTGCTCGTCGCGGTAGTCCTCCGCGACGGACCACCCGTCGAGAGCAGTGGTCAGCGCCGTGAGCGACTCGCGCGCGTCCCCGACCACGGTCAGGCCCGATTGCTTGACCGCGTCGAAGGAGCCGATGTTGAGGTTGACGAAGCGCACGTCCTCGGCGGCGAAGGCGGTGCGGGAGGCGGTGGTGAAGTCCTGGTAGCGGGTGCCGATGCCGATGACGACATCCGCCTGCGCCGCGACCATGTTGGCCGCCGTGGTGCCGGTCGACCCGACGGCGCCGAGCAGGCGCGGGTCGCCGTGCAGCAGCGATCCCTTGCCGGCCTGGGTCTCGCCGACGGGGATGCCGGTCGCCGCGCAGAACCGCGCGAGCGCGTCCTCCGCGCCGGAGTAGTGCACACCGCCCCCGGCGACCACCATCGGGCGCTGCGCGGACCGGATGATCTCGGCGGCGGCCGCGATCCGGGAGGGCTCGGCAGGAGGTCGGGCGACGTGGTGGGTGCGCTCGGCGAAGAGCTCGACGGGCCAGTCGTGGGCCTCGGCCTGCACGTCCTGGGGAAGGGAGATGGTCACCGCCCCCGTCTCGGCCGGGTCGGTGAGCACCCGCATCGCGGACAGCAGGATGCTCGGCAGCTGCTCCGGCCGGCGTACCTCGTCGTAGAAGCGCGAGAGCGGGCGGAAGGCGTCGTTGACGGTCAGGTCACCGGCGTGCGGGGTCTCGAGCTCCTGCAGCAGCGGGCCGGCGGCACGGGTGGCGAAGACCGAGCTGGGCAGCAGCAGGACGGGAAGTCGGTTGATCGTCGCGAGGGCGGCGCCGGTGAGCATGTTGGTGCTGCCGGGGCCGACGGAGGCGGTGCACGCCCACGTCTGCAGGCGGTCGCGCTGCTTGGCGTAGGCGACGGCGGTGTGCACCATCGCCTGCTCGTTGCGGGCCAGCACGTAAGGCATGTGATCGGGGCCGTCGGCTTGTTCGTCCACGCTGAGCTCCTGCTGGAGCAGCGCCTGCCCGATGCCCGCGACGTTGCCGTGGCCGAAGATCCCCAGGCACCCCGCGAAGAGGGGCTGTCGCTCGCCGTCGCGCTCGCTGTACTGGTTGGCGAGGAAGCGCACCACGGCCTGACCGACGGTGAGGCGGACGGTCGGGGGTGACGTGGGGCTCTGTGCGGTCATCGCGGTGGTCACTGCACGCCTCCCATGGGCAGTCGGTCGTTGACGTCCTGGCCGGTCCAGGTCGCGCGGATCGCGCCGTGGGCCGGGTCGTCGCAGATGAGCCACACGCGCTCGGGGCCGGGCCCGGCCATGACGTTCAGGTAGTACAGGTCGGCGTCGGGGGCGGCCATCGCCGGCCCGTGCCACCCGTGGGGGACGAGGACCGTGTCCCCCGTCGCGACCTCCACGAGCACGTCGATGTCGCGCCCCCCGGCGCCGTACACCTGCTGGTAGCCGACGGGCTCGAGACCGTCCTCGCGCTCGGTGCCGCGGGTCAGCGGCGGACGTCCCGCCTCGGCGTCGCCGACGGCCTGCGTCTCGAAGTAGTAGATCTCCTCGAGCCGGCTCTCCTCCCCGGGACGCTCGGTGTCGTGCTTGTGCGGCGGGTAGGAGCTCCAGCCACCGGCGGGGGTGATGACCTCGCAGGCGAGGATCTGCTCCGCCTCGGGGAGCGTGCCGGGCATCCCGAAGCCGCGCACCTCGCGGCTGCACGTGCCCGCGCCGCGCAGCTCGACGGGGACGTCGGCGACGGGGACGTGGATGACGTGGCGGTCACCGCCGGTACCGTCCTGGACCCGCGCACCGCACAGGGCGATCCGGACGGGACGGTCCCCGTCGTTGGTCAGGGTCAGCTCGGTGCCGGCCGGCACGTAGAGCGTGTCGCTCGGCCCGGCGAAGACGCTCGTGCGCCCGGTCAGCACGGTCCGTGACCGGCCGCGCTCGCGCACGGTCTCGACGACGGCACCGCCGGTGAGGGGCACGACGATGCCCTCCTCGCCGGTGAGGACATGGCCGACGGAGGCTCCGGGCGCCAGCTCGGCCACGCGGAGGGAGGTGTACTGCCATCCGTCGACGGCGTCGGTGATCTCGACGACCCAGCCCTCCCCCTTCGCGGCGAAGGGGTGGAACCAGCGGTCGTTGTCGGCACCGGTGCGGGGTGCGTGGCTCACGAGGCACCTCCGTGGACGAGGTCTGCGGCGATGTCGACGGCGGCGGCGACGTCACCGTCCGGCGGGTAGAGCAGGGCGCGACCGACGACGAGGCCGCGGACCTGCGGGATGCTGAGGGAGCGGCCCCATGCAGCGTAGGTGTCGCGGGGGTCGCCCTTGGGGTCGCCGCCGAGCAGCAGGGTCGGCAGCGTCGTCGCGTCCATGACCCGCTCGAGGTCGTCGACGACCGGCAGCTTGAGCCAGGTGTGGGCGCTGCTCGTCCCCAGCGCGGAGGCGACACCGATCGACTTGATCGTGCTCTCGGGGTCGAGGAGGTTGACCACCTTGCCGTCCCGGCGCTGCGACCAGAACGGCTCGACCATGGCCATGATCCCCTGGTCGGCGAGCTCGGAGACGGCGCGGCCGCTCGCCTCGAGGGTGGCCACGCTGCCCGGGTCGTCGAGGGCGATGCGGGTGAGCATCTTGCCGCCGTCGATGCCGCGGCGGGCGATCTCCGCGGCGCTGTACCCGGTGAAGCGGTCGTCGAGCTCGAAGGCAGCGCCCTGGAGGCCGCCACGGTTCATCGAGCCGATGACGACCTTGTCCTCGAGCGCTCCCATGAGGAGCAGGTCGTCGAGCACGTCCGGGGTCCCGAGGACACCGTCGACGCCGGGGCGGGAGAGGGCCGTCGCGAGCCGCGCGAGCAGGTCCGTGCGCGAGCCCATCGCCATCGCATCACCACGGATCCCGAGGGCGCCGCGGGCGGGGTGGTCGGCGGCGACGAGCAGCATCCGGCCGTCGTCACCGAGGAGCGGCCGGCGCGAGCGCCGCGCCCAGGCACGGGCGAAGGCGCCCGGGTCGCTCGCCCGGACCCGGGTGAGGTGGGCGACGTCGACCGATCGCCGGGCCCCCGTCGTGGTGCTCACGTCCTCGCCCCCTTCGTCGCCCAGTCCGCGAGACCGGCCTCCACCTCGTCGGCAGTCGGCATCGCCGTGCTGCACTCGAGGCGGGAGGCGACGATCGCGCCGGCGACGTTGGCGAACTCCAGCAGACGTCGCAGGTCCCAGCCCTCGAGGAGTCCGTGGACGAGCGCCCCGCCGAAGGCATCGCCCGCGCCGAGCCCGTTGACGACCTCGACGAAGTACGGGGGGACCTCGACCCGCTCGTCCGCGGTGGCCGCCAGCACGCCCTTGGGGCCCTGCTTGACGACGGCGAGCTCCAGGCCGCGCTCCAGCAGCGCGTCGGCCGCGCGGTGCGGGTCGCTCTCACCGACGGCCACCTCGCACTCCTGCGAGTTGCCCACCGCGATGGTCACGTGCTCCAGTGCCCGGCCGACCTCGGCGGAGGCCTCGCTCGGGTCGGCCCAGAACATCGGGCGATAGTCGAGGTCGAGGACCGTGTGCGGGCGACGGCCGCGGGCGGCGAAGGCGGTGTGGTGCGCCGACCGGGAGGGCTCCCGGCACAGCCCGGTCACCGTGGTCCAGAAGACCCGTGCGGAGCGGATCTCCTCCAGCGGCAGGTCCGCGTCGGTGAGCATGAGGTCCGGCGCCGTCGGGTACCGGTAGAAGTACAGCGGGAAGTCGTCCGGCGGGTGCACCTCGCAGAAGGTCACCGGCGTCGGTGGGCCCTCGCCCTCGATGGGGGTGATGTGCTCGCCCCGGACCCCGAGCCGCTCGGCCTCGGAGCGCACGTAGCGCCCGAAGGCGTCCGCGCCGGTCTTGGTCACGAGGGTCGCGCTGCGGCCGTACCTGGCGGCGGCGACGGCGACATTGGTGGCCGACCCGCCGAGGAACTTCTCGAAGGTGCGCACCTCCTCCAGCGGGACGCCGTGGTCGAGGGGGTAGATGTCCACCCCGGTCCGGCCCATCGCGACGAGGTCGACCATCTCAGGCACCACCCTCGTCCACCCCGTCGGTCGAGGTGCGAGCGCCGGCGAGCCTCGGATCCAGCGACTCGGCAATCGTCGTCAGGTGACCGATGGAGGTGCGCACGTCCGCGACGGGGTCGCCGGCCCCCTTCGTCGTGGTCGGGTCCGCCGGGTCGCCGGTGAGGATGGTGTCCTGCTCGAGGACGTACCACCCCGTGTAGCCCGCTCCCTCGAGCGAGGCCACGATGGCCTCGATGTCCACGTCACCCTCGCCGAGCGCGACGTACATCCCCGAGGCGACGGCGTCGGTGTAGGCGGCGGACCCGTCCTGGACCTTGCGCGCCCAGGCCAGGTCGACGTCCTTGAGGTGCATGTGGGCGATGCGGTCCGGGTGCTCGACGGCGACCCGGACCGGGTCACCGCCGCCGATGAGGAGGTGACCGGTGTCGAGGCAGAGCCCGATGCGTGAGCCGGCGAGGACCCGATCGGTCTCCTCCCCCGACTCGACCATCGTGCCCACGTGCGGGTGGAGGGTCGCCGTCAGGCCGAGCCGGGCGGCGGCCTCGTCGATGCGGTCGAGGTTGGCCAGGAGCGTGGACCAGCCCGCCTCGTCGAGCTCGGGACGCGCGTCGTAGCCCTCGGCGCCGGTGGCCGCGGCGATGACGACGGTCGAGGCCTGCGCCGCGACGAGCCCGGCCATCGCGGCCTCGACGATGGGAAGGGGGTCGAAGCCGGGGTCGTGGAGCACGACCGGCACGAACTGGCCCACGGCCGCGAGACCGTACTCGGCGAGCGTGTCCGCCTTGCCCTGCGGCGAGTCGGGCAGGAAGCCGTCGGGGCCGAACTCGGTCGCGGCGATGCCCAGGTCACGCATCTCGGTGAGGACGGTCGGCGGTTGGTGCTGCCAGCCCCAGCCGGGCACCTCGCACACGCCCCAGGAGATGGGCGCGGCGGCGATGCGCTCGGTCAGCGGCGGGATGGCGGTCTCGGTCATGTCACAGTCCCTTGATCTCGGAGAGGGTAACGGCGCGGCCCTCGGCACGGGAGAGCTCGCACGCCTCGGCGGTGCGGAAGGCCGCCAGGGCGTCGGCGATGGTGCACGGGCTCTCGGACCGACCGGCGGCCACGTCGAAGAATGCGGTCAGCTCGGCCTGGTACGCGGGCAGGAAGCGCTCCATGAAGGACCACCTCTGCGGGCCGTGGGGGAAGTCGGCGCCCGGCTCGGCGCTGGACATGGCCAGGCTGTGGTCGAGTCCCACGCCAATCGTGCCCCGCTCCCCCATGACCTCCATGCGCACGTCGTGACCCCCGCCGTTGTAGCGGGTGGTCGACATGAGCACGAGGGTCTCGTCGTCAAGGGTGAGGACGGCGGCACCGGTGTCGACGTCGCCGGCCGCGGTGAAGTAGTCGGCACCCTTGTTGGACCCGGTCGCGTAGACGGAGGTGACCTCCTGACCGGTGACGAAGCGGATCGCGTCGAAGTCGTGGACGCCGCAGTCGCGGAAGATCCCGCCGGAGGTCGCGATGAACTCGGCCGGTGGGGGCGACTGGTCGTGGGTGTTGGCCCGGATGGTGTGCACGAAGCCGAGCTCACCCGACGCCACGGCCTCGCGTGCCCGGCGGAAGCCGGCGTCGAAGCGGCGCTGGTGACCGACGTGCACCGGGGTGTCGCTGTCCGCCTCGAGGCGGGCCAGCTCGATCGTCTCCTCGAGGGTGCTCGCGACCGGCTTCTCGCAGAACGTCGGCGTGCCCGATGCGATGCCCCGGCGGATCCACTCCGCGTGCGCCCCCGTCGCGGTGGCGATGACGAGGCCGTCGAGGTGTGCGGCAAACAGCTCCTCGGCCGTGTCGGCGACCTCGACGTCCTTGTCGGGGTGGGCGGTGCGCATCCGGGCGGCCACCTCGCGGGCCGTCTCGGGCCGGGCGTCGTTGACCACGAGGGTCTCGACGGCCGGCAGGCCGAGCAGCGTATCGGCGTGGAACGCGCCGATACGGCCGAGGCCGGTCAGTCCGATGCGCATCCGGGGCGCTCCTTCGCGTGGGTGCTGGCGTGGTGGGCATCACTCTTGCGCACCTCAAGAGGCCATGTCAACAGTTTGTTAGGACATATGAACGTCTACCTGTCAGGCGCTCGGCTATGCTCGCGCCATGTCCGCAGTGCAACTCGACGTCGTCATCGATCGCGAGTCGCCCGTGCCGCTGTACCACCAGCTCTCGGAGCAGCTCACCGCCGCGGTCGATGACCATCGGCTGGAGCCGGGGGACGCCTTCGAGAACGAGGTCGCCCTCGCCCAGCGGCTGGGGCTCTCCCGGCCGACCGTTCGCCGCGCGATCCAGGAGATGGTCGACCAGGGCCTCCTCGTGCGACGCCGTGGTCTCGGCACCACCGTCGCCAACCGCAAGGTGCACCGCAAGGCCCGGTTGTCCTCGCTCTTCGACGACCTCGAGGCCGAGGGGCGCGAGCCCCGGACCCGCGTCGTCGAGATGGGCCTGTCCACGGACGAGCGCGCCGCAGCGGCACTCGACCTCGAGCCCGGGACCGAGATGCTCTCGATCCTGCGGGTGCGCCTCGCCGGGGATCTCCCGCTGGCGATCATGCACAACTGGCTGCCACCGGCCCAGTCCGACATCACCCGCGAGGACCTGGAGGGGCAGGGTCTCTACGCGCTGCTGCGCCGGCGCGGGGTCAAGCCCGTCGTCGCCCAGCAGTCCATCGGCGCCCGGATGCCCACCGCCGCGGAGCGCCGGGAGCTCGAGCTCGGCAGCGGGCAGCCGGTCCTGACCATGACGCGGATGGCCTTCGACGCCGCGGGCGACGCCATCGAGTTCGGCGACCACGCCTACCGCGCCGAGGACTACACCATCGACCTCATGCTCGACGAGCGCTGAACCCCCTTCGCAACTGCTTAGGCTCCTGCACGAATCGGCCCCCTCCCCTTCGCAACTGCTTAGGCTCCTGCACGAATCGGCCCCCTCCCCGTCGCAACTGCTTAGGCTCCTGCGACTCTCGTGGTGAGGGTTCGTAGGGTTCGGGACATGACCGCCCAGCCACAGCCGCGGCGAGCCGGCCCGCGCGAGGTCCTGGCCCTGGCCGTACCCGCCTTCCTCGCCCTGGTGGCCGAGCCGCTCTTCCTCATGGTCGACGCCGCGGTCGTCGGTCGGCTCGGGGTCGTCCCCCTCGCCGGGCTCGGCACCGCGAGCTCCGTCCTGCTCACCGCGGCCGGCGTCTTCGTCTTCCTCGCCTACGGCACGACGAGCGTCGTCGCCCGCCAGGTCGGTGCCGGCTCGCCCCGGGGCGCGATCGAGGTCGGCACGGGAGGGGTGTGGCTGGCCGGGGGCCTCGGCGTCGTGGCGGCCCTCGTCGTCGGGTTGGTCGCCCGACCGATCGCGGGGGTCTTCGGCTCCTCCCCCGAGGCACTCGACCAGGCGGTGGTCTACCTGCAGGTCAGCGCCCTCGGGTTGCCGGGGATGCTCCTCGTCCTCGCCGCGACCGGCATCCTGCGCGGCCTGATGGACACCCGCACGCCGCTGGTGGTCTCGATCTTCGGCTTCGGCGGCAACGCCGCGCTGTCGGCGCTGCTCGTCCTCGGCCTGGACATGGGGATCGCCGGGGCCGCGTGGGGCACGGTCATCGCCCAGTGGGGCATGGCCCTCGCGCTCCTCGCCGTCGTCCTGCACCGGGGCAGGGGGGTGGGAGCCTCCCTTCGCCCGCACGTCGGTCGGGTCGTCTCCGCCGCCCTGGACGGCGCGCCGCTGCTCGTGCGGACCCTGGCGCTGCGGGCGATCATCCTGCTCACCGTCTACGTGGCCGCCGGCTTCGGCGACGTCCCGCTCGCCGCCTACCAGGTGACGACGACGATCTGGTCCCTGCTGACCTTCGCCCTCGACGCGTTGGCCATCGCCGGCCAGGCGCTCACCGGCGCCTCCCTCGGCGGCGGCGACGCCGACGGGGCGCGGGAGGCCACCACGCTCATGGTCCGGTGGGGAGTGTGGGGCGGGGTCGGCCTCGGCGTGGTCGTCCTCCTGCTGCACCGGGCCATCCCGCACCTGTTCACCCAGGACCCGCAGGTGCAGGCGGCGATCGCTGGCGGTCTCGTCGTCGTCGCCCTCGCCCAGCCCCTCTCGGGGTACGTCTTCGTCGTCGACGGGGTCCTCATCGGCGCCGGTGACGGCCCCTGGCTGGCCGGCTCGATGACGCTCGTGCTGATCGCCTACGTCCCCGTGGTCGCCCTGGCGCGCTCCCTCGGGGACGGGCACGGTGACGTCGTCTCGGTCGTCGTCCTCTGGACCGCGTTCACGGTCTTCATGCTGCTGCGCGGGGCATGCATGGCCTGGCGCATCCGGGGTAACGCCTGGGCCGTGCTCGGCGCGGAGCGACCGCGACGGGGATGACCGCTGGGCGCACCAAAGGTCACGGTTCAGTAAAGCCGGAACCGTGACCGGGGTCACGGGGGCCTGTCGGGTGTTGGGTGACTGCTTATGGTGTCACCACTCCTCATACCGACCGCTGAGTCCGGACCTCTGAAGTCCATCGAGGACTCGATCAACAGCTTCTTCGAGCCCTTCGCCGCCTGGATCTCCGGGTGGGTCTTCTACGCCTTCCCCATTGCCGGGATCTCGATCCCCATCGTCGTCATCTGGCTCGTGGCCGCGGCCACGATCATCACCATCTTCCTGGGTTTCGTGCAGTTCCGCTCGTTCAAGCTCGCGATCGAGGTCGTGCGAGGCAAGTTCTCCCACGCCGACGACCCCGGCGAGATCACCCACTTCCAGGCACTCTCCTCCGCCCTGTCCGGCACCGTCGGTCTCGGCAACATCGCCGGTGTCGGCGCCGCGATGGCACTCGGTGGCGCCGGCGCCACCTTCTGGATGATCGTCTGCGGTCTGCTCGGCATGGCGACGAAGTTCGCCGAGTGCAGCATGGGCGTGAAGTACCGCAAGCAGAACGCCGACGGCACCTTCTCCGGCGGACCGTTCAAGTACATGCCGATTGCCTTCGGCCGCCTCTTCGGCAAGGTCCCGGCGATGATCCTCACCGGCGCCTTCGCCATCGCGATCTTCGGCTTCGGCGTCGGCGGCGGCAACATGTTCCAGGCCAACCAGACCTTCGTCCAGGCCCGGGACGTCACCGGTGGCAGCGACGGGTTCCTCGGCTCCGACGGGGCCGCGCTGATCTTCGGTCTCGTCCTCGCCGGCCTGATCGCCGCGGTCATCCTCGGCGGCATCCAGTCCATCGCCCGCGTCACGAGCAAGCTGGTGCCCTTCATGGGCATCATGTACGTCGCCGCGTGCCTCTTCGTCATCCTGGCCAACGTCGGGCAGGTCGGCTCCGCCATCGGCTCGATCATCGAGGGTGCCTTCACCCCGGAGGCCGGTCTCGGTGGCCTCGTCGGTGTCCTGATCGTCGGTTTCCAGCGTGCCGCCTTCTCCAACGAGGCGGGCCTGGGTTCCGCGCCCATCGCGCACTCCCCGGTCAAGACCCGGCGCCCCACCTCGGAGGGCTTCGTCGCCCTGCTGGAGCCCTTCATCGACACCGTGATCGTCTGCACGATGACCGCCCTGACGATCATCATCGCCGACGCCCCGTCCTTCCGGAACGGCATCGACCAGGTCATCGCCGGTGACGGCCCGCCGGACGGCGTCACGCTCACCTCCGACGCCTTCGAGACCTTCCTTCCGTGGTTCCCGATCGTGCTCGCCGTCGCCGTCGCGCTCTTCGCCTTCTCGACGCTGATCACCTGGAGCTACTACGGCGAGAAGGCCTGGGAGTTCTTCTTCGGCCACACGAAGACGTCGCTGAACATCTACCGACTGATCTTCTGCACCTTCACCGTCATCGGTACGGTCCTGACCTTCAGCCAGGTGCTGACGATCACCGACTCCTTCCTCTTCATCTGCGGCTTCATCAACCTCGCCGCCCTGTACATCCTCCTCCCGGAGATCCGTCAGGACATGAAGGAGTACATCGCCGACCGCAAGTCCGGTCGTCTCTACGAGCTCGGTGCCGAGGACGACGCGCACCTCGCCGAGATCCGCGCTGAGCACGGCAACACCGGTGAGCTGCCCAAGATGAAGGGCACCGAGCAGCGCCACCACACCGAGGAGTGACCCGGCGCTGACGCCGAAGGGGCGCGGGAGTCGATGACTCCCGGGCCCCTTCCGCGTCGTGGCCGGTGACGGACCCGCTCAGAGCACGGACGGCCGCTCGGCGTCGGCGTAGGAGTACCAGCCGGAGGAGGCGAGCGCCTCGGCGACCCGCTGCCGGCCCCGGGGCCCCTCCTCGGCGATCACCGCCAGCTCATCGGGGCGAAGGGGGGTCACGGACAGGGCGTCCACCCTCACCCCGTCGACGTCGTAGCCGGTGGACCGTCCCGGCAACCGGATCCCGAGGATCACCCCGAGACGGCCGTCGGAGACCCAGTCGGACGGCGCACCCGCACCACTCACCTCGAGCGAGAGCAGCTCGTGCTCGGCCAACGCGTCCGCGACGCTCGGCGCTGCTCCGGCGACGGCGCCGGCACACTCCTCGAGCGCCGCGACGAGCCAGCGACCGGCATCGGGGTCCGTGTCGGTGAGCTCGACGCTCTCGACGTACAGCTCGAGCCCGAGGGCGGGCGCGCCCGCCGACCCCGGGTTGCTCAACCCATCGGTCGTCACGACCCCGGCATGGGCGGTGGTCACCTGGCGGTACGCGGAGATGCCGTCGGGCCACAGGGAGGGCTCGTCGACGTCGCCGAGGGGGCCTCGGCTCTCGCCGGGCTCGCCGACGCCGCGCCAGAACTCCTCCCGCAGCTCACGGCACCGATCGCGTGGGTCCGAGGAAGTGGTCATGCCTGCATCCTGCCGCCTACCCGCCGCCATGTGCAGCCGGGGGCACCACCCCGAGGTGTCAGCTGGCGTAGCGCAGCTCGACGCGGCGGTTCTTCTCCCGACCCTCCGGGTTGTCCTCGCCACCGCGTTCATTGGGCTCGACCGGCTCTGACTCCCCCTTCCCGCTCACGTCGAGGGTGAGATCACCGCGCTCGGTCTCGATGACCTCGGCCACGGACCGGGCTCGCTGGGTCGACAGCTTCTGGTTGTCGGCATCAGATCCGATCGAGTCGGTGTGCCCGACGACCTCGACCTCGGCGTCGTCCGGCAGCTCGGCGACGGCCGAGGCGACCGCGTCCTCCGCGGACGAGGTCAGCGTGGCCTCACCGAAGCGGAAGAGCACATCCGTCTGCAGGCTGACGACGGTCCGGTCGCCGGACTCCTCGACGTCGGGCTCGAAGGTCTCGATGTCGGGCACCGTGATGGCGGTGAGCTCCGGGACGTCGATGCTGACGCGCTGGTCGGCGATCGCGGAGTCGGACACGGCAGGCAGGCTGTCGATCGTCAACGGCTCGTCGCCGGCCGCGGTCGCGCTCGCGCCCAGCGCTGCAAGAGGGAGTGCGACAGCGATGGAGGCGAGAGGCCGGTGCAGACGTCTCCTGGGCGTGGGGCGGTCCACAGGGATCACTTCGGCATCGGGACGTCGACGATCTCCGCGCGGGCCGACACGATCTGCAGATCCATCGTCTCCACGCCCTCGCGCGGGAGCGGGAAGGCGGTGAACATGTAGAGCGGCCGCCCCAGGGGTGCTTTGACACCGATGTCGTTGCTCGTGAGGTCAGTCACGTTGCGGTACTTCTCCATGTTCTCCATGTCGACGAAGACCGGCCTGAAGGAGTTGTCGCCGAGCAGGTCGAAGGCCGACGTCGGCTCGGTGCCACGTCCCTCGCCGGTGAGGCGGAAGGTCGCGAGCATGACGTTGGTGTCCTTGCGCAGCTCGACGAGCTCGACCTTCGTCTCCTCCACCGTGTCGTGGTTGAGCCGGTCCAACGTCACCGAGGCGATTGCCTCCGGCGGGTTCTCCGTGTCGATGTTGGCGGCCTTGGCGCCGTTCTCCTCGGGGTCCCCCTCGGGCCCCGAGGACTCGGCTCCGTCGCCCGACCCCGTGGACTGCGAGCTCGAGTCGGACGAATCGGATGCCTGGTCGAGCATCGAGCAGCCGCTCAGTGCGGTGGCGGTGGCCGCCGCGAGTGCGACGAGGCGTGTGCGCATGATGATGATGTCCCCTTTGTCGTTCCCTGATGAACCGCTGCGAGGGTAACCCATCGGCTCCGCGGCCGCGCGCGATCCATAGAGGGACGACGAAGGGGGTGACCGCCACGACGGGCGGTCACCCCCCTTCGAGGCTCGTGCCCCGCACCTCGGGACAACGCCTTCGGGTGGTGCGTCGTCAGCCGGCGACGACGTCCAGGGCGACCTTGGCCTGCACCTCGGGGTGCAGGCGGACGAAGGCCTCGGCAGGGCCGACGTTCTTGATCGGGGTCGGGATCTCGATCGTGCGACGGTCGATCTCCGGGCCACCACCGGCCTGGATCGCCTCGGCGACCTCACGGCTGGTGACGGCACCGAAGAGACGGCCCGACTCGCCCGCGTGGGCGGTGACCGTGACCTGCTGGGCCTCGAGGTTGCCCTTGATGGACTGCGCCTCCTCGAGGGACTTCACGGCGCGCGCTGCGCGACCGGCGGCGATGGCGTCGACCTGCTTCTGCGCCCCCTTCGTCCACTGCGTGGCCAGGCCACGGCGGTAGAGGAAGTTGCGGGCGTACCCCGGCTTGACGTCGACGACGTCACCGGGGGTACCGAGGCCGGACACCTCGTGGGTGAGGATGACCTTCATGTCTGCTCCTGTTTCTTCTCGGCCGCGGGATCAGCGGTTGGACGAGGAGTAGGGCAGCAGCGCCATCTCCCGGGCGTTCTTCACAGCGGTCGCGATGCGGCGCTGCTCCTGGACGGAGACGCCGGTGACGCGGCGGGCGCGGATCTTGCCGCGGTCGGAGACGAACTTGCGCAGCAGGTTCGAGTCCTTGTAGTCGATGTTCTCGACCTTCGCCGCCTTCAGCGGGTTGGCCTTCTTCTTGGGCTTGCGCACTACGGGCTTGGCCATCGTGGTGCTCTCCTTCGTGTTCACGAGAGCCCGAGGTTGCTCCTCGGGATGGGGGTGTTGTCAGTGCCCGGCCGGGGCCGGGCGCGAGAGATCGATCAGAAGGGGGGCTCGTCGTAGCTGGGCGCGTTGCCCCAGCCACCACCCGGCTGGCCACCCTGGCCACCGGCGGGCTGACCGCCGAAGCCGGGCTGCGGCTGACCGCCGCCCTGCTGGCCACCAGTCGCCCACGGGTCGGACTGCTGGCCACCGAAGCCGGAGCCACCGCCCTGCGGGGCGCCTCCGCCCCAGCTGCCGCCCTGGCCGCCGCCACCGCCGCGCTGGGTCTTCGTCACCTTGGCGGTGGCGTAGCGCAGCGACGGGCCGACCTCGTCGACCTGCATCTCCATGACGGTGCGCTTCTGCCCGGTCTCCTTGTCCTCCCACGAGCGGGAGACGAGGCGGCCGGTGACGACGACGCGCGCGCCACGGACCAGCGACTCGGCGGCGTTCTCCGCAGCCTCGCGCCACACGGAGCAGCGCATGAAGAGCGTCTCCGCGTCCTTCCACTCGTTGGTCTGACGGTCGAAGGTGCGCGGGGTGGACGCAACGGTGAAGTTGGCCACGGCCGCGCCGCTCGGGGTGAACCGGAGCTCCGGGTCAGCCGTGAGGTTTCCGACGACGGTGATGGGGGTCTCGCCTGCCATGGGTTTCCTTCTCGATCGGTGATCGTCTCAGGTGAGGTCGTCAGCAGCTGCTGACGACCCGGGGAGGACGCCTCAGGCGTCGGCGCGCATGATCTTGCTGCGCAGGACCTGCTCGGAGAGGCCGAGCTGGCGCTCGAGCTCCTTGCTCGTCTCCGGCGTGCACGTCATGTTGGCGACGGCGTAGAGGCCCTCGGCCTTCTTGTTGATCTCGTACGCGAGACGACGGCGACCCCAGTGGTCCACCTTCTCCACGCTGCCACCGTCCTTGGTGACGACGGTGAGGAACTTCTCGAACAGCGGCTGGACGCTCCGCTCGTCGTTCTCCGGGTCGAAGATGACCATGAGTTCGTACTGACGCATGCTGATAACCCGCCTCCTTCGGTCTGTGCGGTCACGGTCTCTCCGTGACAGGAGGGTCTGTGCATCCGTACCGGCCCGCCAGACGGCAGACCGGGACGGTTCAGGGTATCGGCTGCACTCCCTTCGCACCAAAGCGTGCCCGGGGAGCAGCCCGACGGTCAGGCCCCCACCGACTCCTGTGGACGGGACCGCGGGACGAAGGGGGGTTGTGGACGGGGGATCGGGTTGTCCACCGGCGTGTACCAGACGCTCCACAGGAGGAAGCACCACGCGATGGCGCGGCCGAGGACGACGACCGCGTACCACTCACCCGGGAGGCCGACGTCCGGGTCCGACGCCCCACCGATGTACAACCACAGCGCGGTGGCGTGGACCGCCTCGACCGCGACGAAGCCGAGGTGGGTCCGCCACGTGACGCCGGCGAGGATCGCGAGCGGCAGGACCCACAGCGCGGCCTGGACCGGCACGGCGGTCCCGGTCAGGGCGACCACGGGCACGGCGAAGGCCGCCACCTGTGCCCAGGTCGCCGGACGCCAGGCCCGGCGGGCCATCACGAGCGATCCGACGACCGCCACGAGCCACCCCAGGAGCGCCACGGCCGGCGACACCCACGCGGGGAGCGGGTGGCCCACCAGCGCCGGAATCCTCAGCACCGAGCCGTAGCCGGCGGACTCCGCCCACCAGGACGTGAGCGGACCGGTGACGACCTCGGGGGCCACGAGGAGCAGCAGGATCCCGATCACCGCGGCCGTGCCGAGCGCGATGGTTGCGGTGCGCACGGCCGCCGCACCGTCCCCCAGGCGCCGCGCGGAGACCAGGAGGGCGACCAGGACGACGCCGACCCAGGCATGACCGGTCAGTCCCAGGCCGAGCAGCACCCCGGCGGTCGTCGGCCGCCGCCGGCTGTGCGCGAGCAGGGCCGCGAGCACGAGCACGACGACCACGAGGTCCGCCGAGAGCAGGCCCGCGACGACATACACCGGCGAGAGCGCCAGCTGGGTCGCCAGGTCGAGGCGCTCCGGCCGGGTCCGGGCCACGCACCACACCCCCACCACGGCGCAGACGGCCAGGAGGAGCGCCCACATGCCGAAGTACCACCGGCTCGCCTCCAGCCAGCCGGAATCGCTCGGGACGAAGCCACCGAGGAGTGCCATCAGCCCCGACACCAAGGGCATCTGGGTCGGCTCCCTGCCGGAGGTGAGCCACCCCGTCAGGCCGCT
Source organism: Janibacter sp. DB-40 (assembly GCF_029510815.1). Lineage (NCBI taxonomy): Bacteria > Bacillati > Actinomycetota > Actinomycetes > Micrococcales > Intrasporangiaceae > Janibacter > Janibacter sp. DB-40. Next base: position 3,301,334 of record NZ_CP120360.1, read on the forward strand.
GTCGAGGCCGGCCAGCTGGTACTGCGCCGGCAGGTCGGAGAAGCATCCCCGCCAGAACTGCTCGTCACCGTTCCATCCCCGGGCCACGCAGTGGCCCTGCCTCAGGACGGCCGCCGCCATGGGCACGGCGACCATGGCGAGGATGACCGGAACGAGCCGGCGGGGGGATCGCTGCCGCCTCGCGGCGCGGCGCCCGAGCCGTCCGCCGATGACGGCGGTGGCGTCCTGCGGGAGCAGGTCGCCGGGCACGGACTCGCTGGGCACTACCCGGACCCGTTCCCCGTCGTCGTGGCCCCGCCACCCGGCGTCGGCGGCACGGTGAGACTCGGCTCGGGCTCGGTGGTGGTCGTCGACGTCGGAGCCGGTGGCGTCGAGGAGGTCGGACTCGGTGTCGTCGTGGTCGTCGAGGACGACGAGCTCGTGGAGGAGGAGCTGGTCGAGCTGCTCGTGGACGAGCTGGTCGAGCTGGTCGAGCTGCTCGTCGTGGTGCTGCTCGTCGTGGGCTCCGGAGCCTGGGTCGTCGTCGGCTCGGGCTCCGGCTCGGGCGGCGGTGGCGGCGGCGTGTACGGGGTCGGCGCACCGGACGGCAGGTCGGTGTGCGGCTTCTTCTTGACGTTGCCCGGGGGCGGCAGCTGGACGACCGGCTCGCCCTCCAGGGCGCCGATCATGTAGTCCGTCCAGATCTGCGCCGGCACCGTGCCACCGGTGATCTCCTCGAATCCGCCGATGCCGGTCAGCTGGTTCTTCTCGACGAGCCTGCCGTCGCCCTTGTACATGCCGACGGCCGTGGCCAGCTGACCCGGCGTGAAGCCGTCGAACCAGGCGGCGTAGTTGTTCGAGGTCGTCCCGGTCTTGCCTCCGAGAGGACGGCCGAGGTCGGCGACCGTCGGGTACCCGGTCCCACCGGGCTCGTCCACCCGACTCATCGCCTGGATCGCGTCGCGGGTGACGTCCTTGGGGAAGACGCGGCGCACGTCGGGCTTCGCCTCGTAGTCGACGTCCCGGCCTCCGGTGCCCGTCACGGACTTGATGTAGTACGGCTCGGCGCGCATCCCCTCTGCGGAGATCGTCGCGTAGGCATTGGCCATGTCGATCACCCGGACCGCGTCGGTACCGAAGACGTTCGAGGGATCGGTGTTGAGCGGGACGCGCTCGTTGCCCGACCACGAGGTGACACCCGCCGCCTTGGCCGCCTCCGCGGTCGCCTTGGGGGTGGCCGCGAGGTTGAGCTGGGCGTAGTAGGTGTTGATCGACTTCTGGGTGGCCGTGCGCATGTCCACGGGGCCGAAGGATCTCCCGTTGTAGTTGACGACGCCGCCCTCTTCCTGGATGTCCGTCGCCCCGGGCCCGTCGTAGATGAAGGCGTCGTCGTAGAAGGGACTCCGGCCGCTGTACTTCGTGTCGAGCGGGAATCCGTCGCGCAGGGCCGCGATCATGGTGAAGGGCTTCATCGTCGAGCCGGCCTGCATCTTGCCGTCCACGGAGGCGTTGAAGTAGCCGTACTTGCCCTCACCGAACTTCGGCCCGCCGTACATCGCGCGGACGGCGCCGTCCCCGGGCTCGATCGAGGCGAGGCCGATGTGCAGGTCGGAGGCGCGCTCCCCCGTGGGACGGTGCTCCGAGACCGCCTCGGCCGCGGACTGCTGGGCCGCCTTGTCGATCGTCGTGACGATCTCGAAGCCCCCGCGGTCGAGCTGGGCGTCGGTGATGTCGAGGTCACGCCGCATCTCGGCCCGCACCTCCTCGGTGATGAAGCCGATGTCGTCGTCGCGCGTCTGGGAACGCTGGGGCGCCGTCGTCTTCGGGAAGGCTGCATCCTGCCGCTCGGCGGCGGTCATCCACCCCTCCTCGACCATGCCGTCGAGGACGTAGTTCCACCGCTCCTGGGCCCGCTTCTTCTGGTCCTCACCGAGCGCGGGGTCGTAGAGGGAGGGGGCGTTGACGACGCTGGCGAGCAGCGCCCCCTCGGATGCGGTCAGGTCCTTCACGTCCTTGTCGAAGTAGGCCTCGGACGCGGTCTGGATACCGTCCGCACCGCGACCGAAGTAGATCGTGTTGAGGTAGTTCTCCAGGATCTGGTCCTTGCTCAGCTCCCCGTCGATCTTGACGGAGATGAGGATCTCCTTGAACTTGCGCAGGTAGGTCTGGTCCTGGGTGAGGAAGTAGTTCTTCACGTACTGCTGGGTGATCGTCGAGCCACCACCGCGGTCCTCGCCGGAGACGACACCGCTCACGGCCCGCAGGATGCCCTTGGGCGAGATGCCGCTGTTGTCGTAGAAGCTGCGGTCCTCGGCCGCGATGAAGGCGCGCCGGACCTCCGTGGGCACGTTCTCCAGCTCGACCGACTCGCGGTTGACCTTGGCGATCCGGTCCATCTCCGTCTCGCCGTCGGAGTAGTAGAGGACCGAGGCCTGCGCCACCGCCTGGTCGTTCGGCCTGGGGATGTCGATGATCATGTACGCGATGACGATCCCGGCGACGCCGAGGGCGACGAGCGCCGTGAAGGCGAGCAGGAGGGTGCGCAGGATGCCCCGCTTCCCTCGACGGCCCCGCGAGGACGCGCCACGCCGCCGACGAGCGTCGGCGCGCGTACGTGGGTGATCGGCCATGGGGACACCTCGTGGGGCGAAGGGGGCAGTCGTGCGCCATCCAGTATGAACGCTCTTCGACACACGAGTGCACTCGAGGTCGACATATCTGCTCGATACATCGAGTAGAGTTCCCCCGTGCGCCGCCGAGACATGCTCGAGTTCGCCGTGCTCGGTCTGCTCCACGAGAGCCCCCTGCACGGCTACGAGCTCCGTCGACGCCTCAACTCCCGACTCGGCCCCTTCCGCGCCCTGTCCTTCGGCACGCTCTACCCCTGCCTCGCCGGCCTGCAGGGGCGTGGTCTCGTCAGCGTCGACCGGGAGGAACCCGCCACCGGACGCCGGCAGCGGATCACCTACACGCTCACCGACGAGGGGCGCGCCACCTTCGCCGCTCTGGCCGACCGCAGCGATCCCGGCAGCTGGGAGGACGAGGCCTTCGACGTGCGGCTGGCCTTCTTCGCCCGTACCGAGCGCGAGGTCCGCCTGCGGATCCTCGAGGGCCGCCGTGCCCGACTGGCCGAGCGTCTGGCGGCCATGCGCGGCGAGGACCCCGCCGGCGAGGGCGCGGACCGCTGGACCAACGCCCTTCGAACCCATGGCGAGGACTCGACCGAGCGGGCGCTGGTCTGGATCGAGGACCTCATCGAGAGCGAGCGGCAGGCCCCGCGGGTACGCCCCGGCAGCCTGTCCGACCCCGGCCACCCCGCCTTCAACCCACCACGGACCCAGTCACCAACCAAGGAGAACCCATGAGTTCCATCCGCGTCGCCATCGTCGGTGTCGGCAACTGCGCCAGCTCCCTCGTCCAGGGCGTGCAGTACTACCAGGACGCCGACCCGCAGGGGAGCGTCCCCGGCCTGATGCACGTGACCTTCGGTGACTACCACGTCTCGGACGTGCAGTTCGTCGCCGCGTTCGACGTCGACGACAAGAAGGTCGGCAAGGACCTGTCCGAGGCGATCAACGCCTCGGAGAACAACACCATCAAGATCTGCGACGTGCCCACCTCCGGTGTCGAGGTGCAGCGCGGGCACACCCTCGACGGGATCGGCAGGTACTACGCGGAGACCATCGACGAGTCCCCCGCCGAGCCGGTCGACGTCGTGCAGGCGCTCAAGGACGCCGAGGTCGACGTGCTCGTCTCCTACCTTCCGGTGGGCTCGGAGGAGGCCGACAAGTTCTACGCGCAGTGCGCCATCGACGCCGGTGTGGCCTTCGTCAACGCCCTGCCGGTCTTCATCGCCTCCGACCCGGAGTGGTCGCAGAAGTTCGCGGACGCGGGGGTGCCGATCATCGGTGACGACATCAAGAGCCAGGTGGGCGCGACGATCACCCACCGCGTGATGGCCCGCCTCTTCCAGGAGCGTGGCGTCGTCCTCGACCGGACCTACCAGCTCAACGTCGGCGGCAACATGGACTTCAAGAACATGCTCGAGCGCGAGCGCCTGGAGTCGAAGAAGGTCTCCAAGACGCGGGCCGTCACCTCCAACCTCAGCCACGACCTCGGCGCACGCAACGTCCACATCGGCCCCTCGGACTACGTCCAGTGGCTCGACGACCGCAAGTGGGCCTATGTCCGTCTGGAGGGTCGCGCCTTCGGCGACGCCCCGCTGAACCTCGAGTACAAGCTCGAGGTCTGGGACTCCCCCAACAGCGCCGGCATCATCATCGACGCCATCCGCGCGGCCAAGATCGCCAAGGACCGCGGCATCGGCGGCGCCCTGCTCTCCGCGAGCTCCTACCTGATGAAGTCCCCGCCGGAGCAGCGCGAGGACACCGAGGGTCGCCGCCGGCTCGAGGCCTTCATCGCCGGCGACGAGCCCCGCTGAGTCCGTCCGAGCGAAGGGGGGTGACCGGTTCTCCGGTCACCCCCGTCCCATCCGGGCACAGATGTCGATGCAGGGCAGTACTGGCTCGACCAGCCGACGGCAGCGACGTCCAGATGCAGTCGGGGACAGCCGCCCCCGCCCGAGGACGAGGGCGTCGACGGGACGCGCCACGGTTGGTTTCGTACAGTGGGCGCCATGATCGTGATGAGCAGGGGACGTCCACGCCGTAAACCCATCAGACGGGTGGTGGGCGCGGCCTCCGTGGCCGCGCTCGTGCTGTCAGGGCTGTCCTTCGCGACCCCGGCCCATGCCGAGGGTGAGGTGCCGATCTTGGGTCAGGCGTGGACCACGTCCAACGAGGACACGGCCGAGACGAGGATGGACGTGGTGATCTCGGTCCACGGGGTGCGTCGTGTCGAGGGCGCGACGATGGTGTACTGGTCGGTCGGGTACACGCCCGACTCCACCTCCGGATCGGATTTCCGGCAACTGGTGATGGCCTTCGGCAGTGGGTCCAGCCTGTCCCCTCCGCGGAGTGGGACTGAGTTCATGGGCGATGTCGCCGTCATCGACCTGCCCGGTCGCAAGGCGTACACGACGCTCTACAAGGGCGACACCGTCTATGACTGCCTCTGCAACACGTGGACCCAGATCCTGCCGGAAGTCCCCGAGCCCGGCACCGCGTACGTCAACGCGGCGGCACTGCCCCAGATCCCCGGGGGCATGGACACCGTCACCGTCCGAGTGGCCGGTCAGATCATCCCCGACGTCCCCGTCGAGGACGGCCCCATGCTGCCGATCGCGAAGGAGTGGCCGATCCCTGTGGGGAAGGGCTGGCCGCGGGTCAAGACCGACGCCATCAACGACATCGAGGACCCCTCAGCCTTCATCGTGCCGCTGACCACCCACAAGGTCATCGAGGACTCCGCTCTCAGCGAGCGATCCGATGCCGAGTCCCGCTCCCTCGACCTGTCGGCCGATGTCCTCTTCGAGGTGGACGAGGCCACCCTCAGCGGCAAGGCAAAGCGAGAGATCAAGGCCGCCGCGAAGACGGTCAAGGAGGCGGACGCCACCGGCACGCTCAGGGTCACGGGGCACACCGACTCCAGCGGTGAGGCAGGCTACAACCAGAGCCTGTCCACGCGTCGCGCCGAGTCCGTCGCCAAGGCCCTCGAGCCCCTCCTACCGTCCGGCGTGCGCCTCACGACCTCCGGCAGGGGAGAGAGCGAACCCATTGCCAGCAACGAGACCGACGAGGGCAAGACCCTCAACCGCCGCGTGACGATCACCCTCCCGAAGGAGCAGTGATGACCCGCACCCGCACCCTGGCCGCCACCGCGACCGCCGCAGTGCTCGCGCTGACCCTGTCCGCGTGCTCCGACGACTCCGATTCCTCCCCGAGCGGCTCGACCAGCAGCTCGAGCGGCTCCAGCACCAGCCAGCAGACGACATCCATGAAGGACCGCAGCAGCCAGATCTTCGAGGCTGCCCAAGAGCCCCAAGCGCTGGGTGCGGCCAAGGGGACGGTCAACCTCGGAATCGGCTTTCGCGACAGAGAGCACGTGATCTTCGAAGTCACCGACGTCAGGGTGACCACGGACGCGACCATCCTGCGCTACCAACTCACCGCCCAGCAGGATGCGGTAAATCTCGCGATGGAAGGTCGGTTCTGGTTCGACCAGCCGACCCTGCAGGCCCCCGGATCCGACACGAAACTGCAGACGGTCACCGCCTCGATACCCGAGGGGAAGCATCAAAGAGCGCAGGAGCGGTGCGTGTGCACCTCGATCCATGACGCGGGCCCCGACCCCCGCTCCCAGACCGCCATGTACCCACCCCTGCCCAAGGACGCCACCAAGGTCAAGGTCACCTTGCCGGGGCTGGACCCCGTGACGGTCCCGATCACCCGGTAGCACACGCCGGTTCGCGCAGTCTCAGTCGGTCAGCGCGGGCTCGAGATCGAGGTCCTTGATCAAGGATGCGTCGACGTGGGAGTCGAGATCCCACCCCTCGTCCTCGTCCCACTCCCAGACCACGGGGATGTCCAGGCCGCCGCACTCGAGCGTGTCGGAGACGTCATCGACGGATGGCGGGGTGGTGCTCGACGACGTCGACGACGTGGGCGAGCTCGAGGACGACGAACTCGACGTGGAGGGAGCCGGCGGCTCCTGCGACGTGCCGCACGCACTGAACGGCATGCCCAACTTCGCAGCGGCCGACCGGCGCTCACGCTGACCGGACTCGAGGACGTCCTTGCTCTCCACGGTGACTCGGATCCGGTCCAGGCTCGGGCTGTAGCTGTAGGAGACCAGCGTCGCGCCGTTACGGCTGGCGAAGTCCTCCGCCTTGGCCTGCCCCAGGCTCCCGGGGATCACCTCACCGCTCACGAGTGCCGAGACGATCTGGCCAGGTGCATCGGCGACGATGGACTGCGCTCCTGCCAGAGCAGCGGCGTCGGCGGCGGTCTGCAATCCTGAGGCTTCGTCCGTGGCCTTGCTCAGTCGCACGCCAAAGAGCATCGCGAAACCCAGGAGCAGGATGGCCACCATGACGATGAGAGTCATGGCGGCAGCTCCCGACTCGGAGTCCCTTCCACCCCCGCCTTGCCTCTGTCCAACCCCGGCGTTCATGTCCACATCCTCCCGGCTCCAGCACGACGCGCAATTCGGTACCAACAGGCGAAGAGGGTCGAGTACGCAACCCGGCCCTCTTCGCACGATCATCCGAACCTCACGTCCGGATCAGGTTGATCACGGGGTCTCACCGCCACCGTCGCCGGTGCCCAGGATCCCGTTGATCGCGGGGCCCAAAGCACCCTTGATCTTGCCATCCGTGAGGAGACCTGCGACGGCGCCGACGACGACGGCTGCGACGATGATCATGCCCACGTACTCCAGTGCGCTCGCACCGCGCTCACGGTTCGACAGGCGCTCGGTGAGCACGTGCTGGGCGACGAAGAACTTGGCTGCGGCCTTGTGCGTCATGATGTTTCTCCCTGAATCGAGTTCGTGTGGCTCCCGGCCCCCTGAGCGGGAAGCCTTCGTCTGCGATGACATGGAAGACATTACGGTCGGGCTGACGCTGCCGGCAGGGCCCTCGGGCCCGCGTGCGGGCCCAAAGTTTCCTTGGGTCCCTGGGCCCAGTCAGCGCCGAAGCCACAGGACGATGGCCTCGGCCCGCGTTTCGACGCCGAGCTCGGCGAAGATCGCGTTGATGTGGTTCTTGACCGTCTTCTCCGCGAGGAAGAGCTCTGTGGCGATCTGCTGGTTCGACCGACCGTTCGCGACAAGTTCCATCACCTCGCTCTGACGAGCGCTCAGTGACGTCGACCGCGGGCTGTCACGTGTTTCTCGGGATGCTGGCCCGGGCGCGACAGCTGGGCCCGTGCTCGCCCCGCCACGCAGTGCCGCGAGCGCCGGACCGGAGAAGGCTCCTGCCCCGGCCGCGCACTGCCGGATCATCGCTGCCAAGGACTGGGCATCAAAGGTTCCATGGACGAGATATCCACTCGCTCCACGGCTGAGCGCCTCCTGGATGACGTGACTCTCGTCGGTGAAGGTCATCATGATCACGGTGGCTTCCTCAGCGAGCTCGTTGATGACCGACACTCCGTCCCGAGTGGGCATCCGAACGTCGAGAAGGACAACGTCTGGGTCCACCTCGGCTGCACGATCGAGCGCCTCGTTCCCGTCACCGGCCTCCCCGACCAGCTCGAGATCATTCTCGGTCGACAGCAGGGCCTTCAGCCCCATGCGTACGACCGGGCTGTCATCGACGACCAGCACCCGGAGCGTCGCGCTCATCGCTCGATCAGTCCTTCCCGGTGAATGCTCAGCTCAAGGGTCGTTCCCTCCCCTTCCGCGGAGATGACCTCGGCCAGACCGCCGATCCGGGCCATCCGCTCACGGATACCCGAGACCCCGTGGTGCCCGGCCCGCGCAGCGCTCTCCACCGCGGTGTGGTTCATACCGACACCGTCATCGGCGATCCTGAGGACGAGGCGATCCGGGTCCTCGCGCGCCAGTGACACGACGACCCGGCACGGCCCCGCGTGCCGGCGCACGTTGTCCAGGGCCTCGGTGACACAGTGCACGAGCTCGTAGCGCACGGCGTCGTCCTCCGTGTCGAGGTTCTCCCGCACGGACAGCTCGACCTGCCGGCCGGTGGCCACCTGCCAGGCCATGACCACCTCGGCCACGGCCGAGGACAGGCTCTGGTCCGCTGACCGCTCGCGGAGCGAGGTCATGATCTGACGCATCTGGTGGACGGCCTGGCTGGCCATGCCCTGCAGCTCCTGGGCCTGCTCCCGTGCGCCCGTGGGGTTGCGCTCCACCAGCGTTGGCAGCGCGGCACTGGTCATGACGATGCCCTGCAACGACTTCGCCATCGAGTCATGGATCTCCCGTGCGATGGCGGTCCGTTCACCCGCCGCGGCGGCACTGGCAATGGCGTCACGCACAGATGCCTGTGCCCGACGCTCACCCTCGACGGCGCGGGCCACCACCATGCCGAGCAGCCACAGGACGATGAAGACGAACGGCAGGATGGCGGTGACCAGGAAGCTGCCCTGACCCGCGAAGGTGGTCGCCTGGAGGGCGAAGACGTACACCCCGAGCAGGCACACGATGACGATCGCCCCGGCAATACGATCGACCCACAGTCCGAGCAGGAGCGCAGTTGGAAGCAGAACGAGCACGAGCGGGGAGTCGGCCCCGGCGAAGGCCACGGCTGTCGCCATGATCGCCAGGTCGACCAAGGCAATGCTCGGGTGTCGGCTGACCATTCGAAGGTACTCGGGGCGCGCAAGCCCCACGTAGGAGGTCAGCCCCGCCGCCACGACTCCGACGAGGATCGCCGGTGTCAGCTCACGCCCCATGACCAGGACCAGCGCGGCCAACAACCCGACGAGACGAACGACGAAGGCCGTCTGGGTGACTGTGACCAGCAACCGCGGGATGCCGTGAACATCAACCACCGAGGACCGACCCCAGCGCCTCTGAACCGAGCGCGACGTACATGCCGCCGGCGATGAGGATCATGGCTCCCGGGACCATGACCGCGGTGATGACCATGGTCACGCGCGGCTCGATCCGTGCCGCCAGCTGACGCATTCGTTGGGCGGCGGCCTTACGCATCTCCGCTGCGATCTGGTTGAGCGTGTCTGCCAGCGGGGCACCGAGCTCCTCCGACTGCAGGTAGGCGGTGACGAACTCATCCATCGCATCGGAGTCGGCACGTTGACGCATCGAGGTGAAAGCCGATCGGACACTCGCCCCGTTGTTGATCTGGTGGAGGACGGTCATGACTTCCTCACCGATGGGGCCTTCGAACCGTTGGGCCACCGTCCCCAGGGCCGAACGGAACCCGACTCCGGCGCTGACCGTCACTGCCAGTACGTCGAGGAAGTCGGGCAGGTCGCGATCGATCTGCTCCCGGCGTTTGCGGGCCATGCCCGAGAGTCGGGCCAGCGGGAGAATGATCACGGCGGCGACTGCCAAGAGCACCTGCACGATGTTCGCCTGGACGGCTGCGAGGATCACCACCGGCGTCAGGATGATGATCCACCGGGACGCGTTCGACAGGAGCGAGTCGACACTCATCCCCTGTGGCCGACCAGCGACATCGACCTGCCGCTGAAGCCACCTGATGGCTTGAGCCGGTAGCCATGCCCTCAGCTTGGAACCCATACCTGACGCCAGCCGCTGGAAGGCGCTCTCACCCTCACTCCGCTTGCGCTCGTCGCCCCGCAGGAGCACGAAGTCCTCTGCCAGGAGATGCTCGGACGGGTCCGACCGCAGCAGGTGGTAGCCACGGAAGCACAGAAGGACGACGAGCAGCGCGACCAGGCCCGGGATGGCGCCGACGAGGAAGCTCATCAATCGACCTTCGTGATCTGCCTGATGATGACCACACCCCCGGCGAAGAGAACCCCGGCGGTGAGGAGAACCACCTGACCGACCAGGTCGGTCGTCATCTTCTGGACCGTGCCGGCCTCGATCGTGTTGAGCAGGAACAGGATGCCGAACGCGACGATCACGATCATGTTCGAGGTCGCGACGGACTGCGCCAGAACCGTCTGGACCTCCCGACGCGTCTCCTTGCGCTGGTCGAGGGCTTCGGCGATGTCCCGCAACGCCGAGACGAGGGAGCCGCCTGATCGAGCCGAGACGATGAGCGTGGAGATGAGCACGTTGCTCTCGCGGGTACCGACCCGATCCTTCAGCTCCGCCAGTGCAGAGTCGAGCGAGGAGCCGAACTTCAGTGCGTTGCTCACTCGTTCCAGCTCGGTTCGAGCCGGCTCGTTGAGCTCATCGCCGGCGATCGCCACTGCGGTGGGCAGGGAGAGACCCGCATAGCTCGCATTGGCGAGAACCCGCGCCAGCTCAGGCAGCTGGGCGGTGAACTTCTCCCTGCGACGGTGCTGCTCGCGTTGCAGGTACCAGCGCAGGGCGAGGTACCCGGCGAGGACACCGAGGACCGCCAGGGTCGGGGCCAGGAAGTTCCACAGGACGTACGTGACAGTGACGCCCACTCCCACAGAGCCACCGAGGACGAGGAGGGGACGGACGGTCACACCCGCGACGTCCAGCTCGCTCTTCAACCATCGACCGACCCGAGTGCGCACCAGACGCTGGTCCATGTCCTCGAGAAGGGAGGCGTCGTCGTTGAGACGGGTGCTCTCGGCCCTGAGGACGGCACGACGTCGCTCTGCCGCGAGCTCGGCCAGGTCGCGGATGCCGTAGACGAGGAGCACCGCGGCCAGCACCGCCCCGACGATGATCGCGAACACGGTCATGTCGAGACTCCGGAGTCCGGCGGCGTGTCGTTCGGCAGGGCCTCGAAGCGCGTCGTATCGACATGGCCGTAGCGCAGGCGCTCGAGGAACTCCTCGGGGATCGCGTGCTGCACGAAGACCCCCGTGCTCCCGTCCGGGTTCTGCGCACGGGCGTCGAAGGTCATCAGCGGGATGAGGTTGAACTCCTCCTGACGGCGACTGGCGACGTAGCAGACCTCGGTGATCCGGCGGGTGCCGTCGCGCTGGCGACCGAGCTGGACGATGACATCGATCGCCGAGTTCGTCTGGGAGCGCAGTGCGTGAAAGGGAACCTCGACCTCACTCATCGCAGCCAGGGTCTCGAGACGGGCGAGCGCGTCGTCGGTGGAGTTGGCGTGCACCGTGGTCAGTGACCCGTCATGGCCGGTGTTCATCGCCTGCAGCATGTCCAGCGCCTCACCGCCACGACACTCACCGACGATGATTCGGTCCGGACGCATACGAAGGGAGTTGCGCACGAGATCGCGGATCGTCACCTGTCCACGACCCTCGACATTGGGCGGACGCGTCTCCAACCGGATCGTGTGCGGCTGATCCAGGCTCAGCTCGGCCGCGTCCTCGATGGTCACGATCCGCTCGTGCCGCGGGATGAAGGTGGACAGGGCGTTGAGGAGGGTCGTCTTGCCAGAACCGGTGCCACCGGAGACGACGACGTTCAGCCGGGCAGTGACACACGCTTGAAGCAGTGCGGCCGAGCGCTCATCGAGACTCTTGTGCTCACGGATCAACGTCTGCAGACTCAACGCACGTGGGAAGAGACGGATCGTCACGGTCGGGCCGTTGAGCGCCAGCGGCGGAAGCACCACGTTGACGCGCGCACCTCTCGGCATCCGACTGTCCGCCGGAAGGCGAGCATCGGCCATCGGGCTCGACTCGTCGACACGGCGGTTGACCGTGGAGACGATGCGGTCGATCGTCTGGAGCAGCTGTTCCTCACTGCTGAAGGGCGCCGGCCAGCGCTCCAGACGCCCGGCGCGCTCGACGAAGATCGTGTCGTGGCCGTTGATCATGACCTCGCTGACCTCCGGGTCGGCGAGGATCGGCTCGAGGACACCCAGACCGACGGCTTCGTCGACGACACGGCGGATGAGCTGGTTGCGCTCGCTCGCGGAGACGACGACCCCCTCGCGCGAGACGAGGTGGGCGATGACCCGCTCCAGACGGGCACGGCGCTGGTTGGCATCGAGCTGGTTCAGCTCGTGGAGGTCAACCTCCTCCAGCAGCAACCGACGGAAGAACACGACTTGGGACTCGTCCTCGGTCGCCTGTCCTACTGGGCTGTTCCCGGCGAAGGACGTGTAGGACCGGCTCACTTGATCACCGGCATCTCGGCAGAGCGAGTGACCGACCCCAACGAGACGGGCACCACGGTGGGGAACTCGACCTCGACGGTGTACCGGTAGCCCTCAGCCGGGGTCTTGGCCCCGGCCGAGGAACTCTTCGGTTCGAGCATCCCACCCAAGGACTCCTTGACCGCCTCCTTGGGATCCATCCCGACACTTTCGGCCCGCGCACCGGCTTGCGCTGCCTCACCCGTCTCCACGACGGTCCAGCCGACGATCCCGATCTGGAGCGCGACCATCATCGACAAGAGCAGCACGGGCACTGTCCCGACGACCTCGAGCGCAGCGGTCCCCCGCTCGCGTGTGCTCCTCATGGCTCCATCACCACCCCTTCGGTGACCGTCAGTTGTTGGGGCAGCCCAGGGACATCGAACGACGCCGGGATGTCCATGCGCACGGTGACCCTGGCGTCGTGGGCAGCGACATCGACGCCCGAGCCAAAGGGCTGCGGTACCGCATCACGCGCCTCGGTCCTGGCATCGTGCTCGTTGCCGGTGATGGCCCACTCCCGGGTGGCGGCTGAACTCGCATGACCGGTGTAGATGAAGGTCAGACCGGTCACCGCGACCTGCCAGCCGATCACGGCGAGCAGGAGAGCGATCGGGATCATCGCGGCATTCTCCAGGGCAACGGCTCCACGCTCGCGGATTCCCGGCTCCATCGCTCGAGGCGGTGCAGGGGACGTTGCCGGTGAGGGGACCGTCTCAGCCGCGGGCTCCTGTGTCACGATGCTGTCTCCGGGCGCCGCTGTGGCGGCATCGGCCGACGCCTCCCCCTGCTGCCTCCTGGGGTCCTTTCGTCGACGACGGCCCTCCGGCTTCGTCGACGAAGGCGCCGGAGAGGACGTGTGGCCGCTGTCCGCCAGGCCCAGGTCGGACCGGATCGCACGGATCAGGCGCCACCACCCCGACTCCGTGACCGATCGCGGGTCGCGATCGTTGATGGCCTGCTCAAGGACCCGGGGGCTCAGGGGGATCGTCGTGTCGAGGACGCTCGCGGTGGTCAGCTTCTGCACCGCCGAGCTGGGGAAGAGACTGCCCTTGTCGACCTGGTTGACGAGGATCATGCAAGAGGCCTCGTCAGTGACGCCGAGTGCCTCCCACGCCTGCATCCGCTTGCGCATCGCCCGCACGGCGAGGACATCCGCAGTGGTCACGACGAGCGTCATGCCAGCTGCTTCGACGACTGTCGCCTGGGTTGGTGAGACGTGTCCACCGCCGTCGACGACGACGAGGTCGAAGTCCCGGCGCAGCATCTCGATGATGGCCCGCAGCGCGTCGGGAGTGACGTACTCCGCCTCCCGCACATCCACCGGCGCGAGCATCATGAACAGCCCCGTCTCGTGGTGGACCAGGGCATCTCGCACCGTCTGCGTCGTCATGTCGTCCGACACCCGGGCGACGTTCGCGATCGACACCGACTGCCGGACCTCGAGGAGTGCACTGACGTCACCCTTCTCCACGTCCGCGTCGATCACGCAGACGCGCGCGTCCGGATGGTCCATGAGGTGATCGAGGGCCATGTGGGTGGCGACGGTCGTCGTACCGACGCCCCCCTTCGCCCCGACCACGGCCACCACCTTGCCCCGGCGACTGGTGGTGACCTCCATGCCCTCCAGCACGGAGCGCATCGAATTGGACCACCCGACCGCCGTGTCGAGGTGGGTGGCGACGTCCTCGTAGGCGAACGGATAGCCGATCACCCCACGAGCGCCGGCAGCCATGGCCTGGATGGTCTTCTCAGGGGTCCGCAGCGCCGAGATGACCAGGACGGACGTCCCGGGAGACCGGCGGCTCATCTCCCCCACGATGACGCTCGTGGGCTGTGGGCCGAGGTTCTCGTCGACGAGTGCGACCATCGGGTTGGCCCGGCGCGTGCGTTCCAGGAGTGCCTCGGTGGTCTCCAGGATCGCCTCGACCTGGTAGTCGCCCTGCTCGTCGAGGATGCCGGAAAGGTCGGACGCAAGATTCGAGTCCGGTGTTCCGATGATGACGCTGGTCATTGGTTCTCCCCTTCGGTCACGGCCTTGCCTCCGAGATCACCGGCATCGAACTCCTCCACGTCACTCTCTCGATCGACACCGACATCACTGGGCAGTGCCACCAGACGCACCTCGCTCGCGAAGGCAGCTGCGTAGGTCACGGCCATGGTCTTCTCCGGCGACAACGCCAGGGTGACGGGGATGACCTCCTGCTCGGTCAGTCCCCCTTGGCTCTCCTTGGTGACCGTCTGCTTCCCCGCGATGGAGACGACGCGCACGTCCTTGTCGACCATCTTCACGCTCGCCGGGAGCCCGGGCACCTCGCCGAACACCGCGACGATGTCGACGCGGTCTCCGGGTCGCACCCGCCCGGCGACACCGGTCACCGCGTTGACGTTGATGGCGATCTCACGCTCGTCCCGGTCGAGGCTGGAGCTGGGGATGAGCATGTCCGAGCTGACGGTGCTCCCGGAGTTGACCCGGAATCCGATCCGTCGACCCTGCAGGTCGCTCATGCTCAGCACGGAGGATTCCGCAGCCCACCGGGCTGGCACCTCGACGGGCTCGATGTTGTTGGCGCTGAGTGGCGTGTAGGGCTCGATGGCCTCCGTGGCCCGGTAGACCGTCACTCGCGACCCCACCTGGCTGTTCACCGACGCCACATAACCCGTGACGACGAAGAAGGTGGCGATGGCGACGAGCGCGGCGATGATGATCATCACCAGTCCTCGGCGTTGGCGGGGGTTCACGCGGTCTCCTGGGAGTCATCGTCGAGTCGGGCACGGCAGAAGGGGCACACTTGGCCGGACACGGTGAGTGAGCAGAGGGGGCAGGTCTGGGTGGACAGGGCGTCATCACGACCGAGACGCACGTATTCGACCCCGGAGGACCCGTAGCGCGTGGCGGTCGAACCCACCGGAGGCAGCGTGTTCCACTCCGGACCGAAGACCTCGGTGAGGACCTCCGTACCCATGCGGTCGTCCGTCTCCTCGCTGACGAGATGTCCGGCATGCTCCGCGACCGCTTCGCGGGCCTTGGCAGAGGCGACCACCAGGGGCTCCGGGGTCATCGTCGCGATGTAACCGCGTCCTCCCGGCAACATCGAGCGCAGGTGCTGCGCGAACCTCGGCTGCGGAGCCCGCAGCCTGTGGACCCTGCGCAACCACACACCTGCGTCGGTCGTCGCGAGCATCGACTGCAGCTGGGCGACCACCTCCGTCGACTCGACCCGGCTCTCCAAGGCAGTCATCCCACACGCCGCCAGTGCCAGGAGGGAGACCTCCCGCTCGAGCACGCTGAAGGCGATGTGCGGGTACTGTCCGGCGGCGATGGTCGTCTGCAACTTGGCGTGCGACAGCGTCTCGGGTCGTGTCAGGACGACGACGTGCGTGGCTGACAAGCCATCGCTCCAGTGGCTCAGCGCGACCGGGTCGTGCGCACCGACGATGACGAGTGGGACGTCCTCCCGCACCCACGTGCGGACCGACTCCTCTGACTGCGTCCCGTCGACGACGGCGACCGCGAGTCGCATACAACCCCCTGATCACACTGAAGGACCGTCTGGCGCCTGCTCGCCGCACGGAACCCTTCGAAATGGTAGAGGATGTGCGGGATATGACAACTTGAAGGGGGAATACTCGACCATGGCGAGACGACGGACCGCCCGTCGACGCACGAGCCTGGACCGTGCGCACCGCACGGGAGTGGCCGTGAGTTCCGCGCTCCTGCTGACAGCGCTGGTTGCCATCGGTGTCGGGTCGTACGCATGGCAGCTGGACCGCAACCCGCCGACCCGCGTAAGCGGTAGCAGCGCGATCGGTCTCGGTCAGACGCCGCTCTTCGACCCTGGCGTCACGCTCTTCGTCCACGAGGGCGACCTCGAGGACGACTTTCGAGCGAGCCGATGGAGCTGCGCGCTGTCGACTGCGGATGGGAGACGCGATCTGCGCACCCCCGGCGACGTCGAGCGCACGGGAACGCGGGTGCAGGATGGCCAGGCGCTCGTCCCCGCACTCGTCATCGGCGAGACCTCGCGATCGGATCGATTGTCGTGCCCCGACCTGCCGGCAGACGTGGTGGCTTGGTCGCTGCCAACCGAAGCGGGCTATCCGCGCATCCCCATGGCGCTCGTCGTGGGTGGCGTCGCACTCGCTGGCGTGAGCGCTCTCAGCCATCCTCGGTCCCGAGGGCTGGCCCGCTTCGTCTGACCCGACATCCGGGCCGGCGACCGGGTAGCGTCACCAGCGCACGGGGGAGACATCAGCGAAGGGAGCCCGATGCGGACGCTCAGCCCCACCCTCCTCAAGACCGCTCTGGCCGTCGGCGGCGTGGCCCTCGTGGCGGTCGTGATCGTGGCCGTCATCCTCGCCGGGCGGGACTCGGGTGAGTCCGAGCTCCTCGCGGACTCGATGGCGGGACAGGACACCCAGGTGCAGGTGGGCGAAGGAACGGCCATGGTGTGGGTCTCCAGCTCCGGGTCGGGCGATCCGCGTCCCGGTGGTGAGCCCGACCCCGGGCTGTGCAGCGTCACCGGACAAGGGATGCCGTCCCTCGCCGACCCCGACACGACGGACACGACCACCATCGGCGAGACGACCCTCTACCCGGTTGCCCAGGTGGAGGACTACACGGCCCCCATGAAGGTCGTCTGCTCCGGCGGGAGCATCGACCACGTCTACGTCATGCGCTGACGCTCGTCAGGTGCACACCCGGTCAGCACACGACGGCGCAGCCAGCCCACGACAGGCCCCGCCACTCTCAGCGGTCGACCCCGCGCACCCTCGCGAGCCAGATCGTCGGCGCGGCCGCGCCGAGCAGCGCAGCGGCGAGCTGGGCGAGCCAGTCAGGCGAGGCCATCGAGTTGTAGGGCAGGTACAACAAGCCCAAGAGGATGCACGTGACGACGGCGCTGACCATCGTGGACGGTGCGAACCACGCACTCGCGGCCCCGACCGCGAGGCCGATCACGACCGCCCCGACGATGAAGTGGATCCGGATGGCCGTCACGTCGGCACCCGCCCAACCGGCGGTCAGCATGACCGCGGACAGCGCGAGGAATGCGGCGATCGCGGCCGCGACGACCGCGGCGATGATCCTTACGGCGCGCTTCACGACTGCTCATTCGCATCCGGCACCGGCTCGTCCGAGTGCTGGTACCGCAGGGTGTCCACGACATGGCTGATCAGCGCCTTGTCCACCTCGGTCCCACCGATGGTCACCGCCACCGACGCCGAGGGCTGGCGCTGCGAGGCGATGATCCACGCCCCTTGCGCCGTCTCGCCACCATCCTCGTAGGTGAAGGTCTGCAGCAGGGCGGTGTCAGCCCCCTCCACCGTGATGTCCCGACCCTCACCCGGCTGGTACCCGTCCAGTTTCATCGTGGCGGGAAACTGGAGTGAGCCGATCGCCCCGGCAGCCGTCCGGGAGTCGTCGAAGGGATCGGCCACCTGGATGCCGGCGCCATCGGTCTCGGCAGCCAGCACCCACTTCTCGCCGGAGCCCTCCCCCTTCGTCCACTCCTGCGGGTACTCCACCGTGACCCGCTCGCCCTCGAGCTGCTTCCACCCGTCGCTGGGTGCGTCGCTCGAGCAGGCCGACAGGGCCGTCGTCCCCACGAGGGCCGCCACCGCGATCGCCGCCCCCGTCCGCGGACGATGTCCCGTCCTGGTCATGACTCTCCTTGGTCTCATGAGATGCAGTCCGAGTAGGGAACCATCGAACGCGCTCCGCCGCTCGGTGCTCCAAGGTACGCGGCATACACCGCCTCCGCCTCACTGGTGTTGGCCGAGAAGTCGAACCCGAGCTTGACGCCGAGCGCGACCTCAGCCGCGAGGCCGGAGGTGCTGGTCACCCCTTCGCTGGTGACCGCAGACACATTGGCCTGCTCGTGCATCAGCTGGCTGAAGGGATCCGCCCCGGGATGAGCAGGGTTGACGGCACTCATCGGGATCGCGCCCGGCCACTCGTAACCATCGCCACCGAGCCACTCCTCGACGACTGCCGCGTCCTGCGCGTACCCGGGAGCCTCCGGGTCCAAGGTGAGCCTGGTTGTCGTCACCGTGGCCGTCGTCTCCTCGTGCGAGGTGAAGAACGAGCCCTTGGTCCCGGAACCACTCTCCCCGGCGAGGCCGACCCCGCCGTTGATCGCCCCGTCGTTGGTGGACACGACGGCGATCTCGGTGATCTGGCCCTCGGCGTTCTGGGTCACCGCCATGCTCATCCCCGCCGTATCACCCAATCCCAGGTCCGCCGCCCAGATGTCCGACGAGACATCCGGGTTGATGGACATGTCCACGGTGTAGGTCTTCGTGTCGTCCTCCATGGACTCCGTCCCGTGGGTGTCCAGAGTTCGAGTCCACGTGGCGTCCGCATCGATGGACCCGGCGATGACCTGCGCATCGAGACTCGGACCGCTGCCGTCCTCGGTGGCCGACACAGAGAGACCGAGCTGCGCATCGAACCCACCGGTCACCCCCATGTCGACCGTCGTCGAATCCGGCTCGGGGAGCGGCTCCAACGGATCGATGACATCCGCCACCACGGCTCCCCGTGGGTTCCATCTGCGGTTCGCGTCGCGGAAACGGTGCTCGTCCAACGCCTCCTCGAACTCCTTCGCCTGCTCTTCAGCACCGTCACCCGAGAAGGTCCAGGTGTCGCCGACGCCGAAGGTGACGCCACCCCCGAAGTTGACCTCGGCGCCGAGGTCAGTGCCTCCCCCGGCTTCGAAATCGGCACCGACGGACCCCGAAGCCCCGATCGTGCTTCCTCGTGTGGCCGTCAGGGTGATGGTTCCATCGCTCATGACCGTGCGCATCAGGCCGGCGTCGTCCCCGACGTCGAAGAAGGCAATGGAGACGGTGGAGTTGACCTGCTCGCCCGTCTGTGACACCTGGCAGACCGGTGGCGCGAAGTCCTCGTCGGTGGGTTGTCCGGCATCCTCCTCCCCTTCGCCCTCCGACCCACACGAGAGGTCGGTCCGCAGGATCGAGCCCACCGCATCGCACACGGCGGCTCGGACGTTCGCACCCTGGGGGCTGATCGCGAGGACGATCGCCCCCACGAGAACCGCGGTCACCACGACGACGCCGACGTACTCGGCCGAGCTGGCACCGCGCTCCCGGCGACGGGCGCGCTCACTCATGGGTACTCCGGCTCCCTGATCTGGTCTTCGACGAGCTCCGCCATCGCGGCGTGCCCCTGGGCGTTGGGGTGGAAACTGCCGGGGTCGACGAGCGAGAGCCCTGGGCCACCCCAGTTGAGGTCGTTGATCCACGGGTCGTCGGACCCGATGCCGTGGCCACGGAAGGCCTCCGTCGGATCGATGAACTCCACCCCGGCCTCACGGGCGGCCTCCCGGAGCATGTCATTGAGCTCACCTGCCTGCTCGTTCATCCACTCCTGGTCCTCGGCGAAGAGCAGGTTGCTGACGCTGTCCCGGGGCTCCTGCTCGAAGAGCTCCGGGTAACCGACGATGACGACCCGGGCGTTGCGGGCCTGCTCCTGGATCTCGTCATACGTGTCCACGAGCTCCTCGTGCATGGTGTCCAGGCGCTCGTCGATCCGGTCCGCATGCGTGTCCTGGCACGAGTCGAGCATGGGGATCCCGCTCTCCCCGTTGATGACGCAATCCTTGACGACATCGGCGAAGCCGAGGTCGTTGCCACCGATCGACATCGTGACGAGCGAGACGTCGTCGTCGAGGTCGTCCAGCTGCGGGTTCTCGTGGTCGTTGCTGTCGTTGTCGTCGGTCAGGTCGTCCTGGGTCGCGCCCGAGCACGCGGCGAAGGTGGACCCCCCTTCGAAGGTGATGCCCGTCCCCTCACGCTGGATGACGTTGGAGTACGCGTTGCCCGAGCGGTGGCACCGGTTGCGCTCGTCGTCACCCCAGTTGTCCCGGTCCCACTCGTCACCGTGGTCGTAGTCGGTGTCCGGGTCGTAGTCCCCCGCACCCTCACCGGAGGCGTAGCTGTCGCCCAGGGCGACGTACTCCCCCCACGTGGCCCGCTGCAACGGGGTCGCGGTCGAGCCCTTCGGCGGACACGAGCCCTGGTCGAGGATCCGGCAGACAGCATTCCCCACCGCTGTCTGCAGCTGCGCCCCGCTGATACCGGCGACGACACCCGCGACGACCATCGCCGCGACGACGATCAGACCCACCCGCTCGAGGGCGGCGGCCCCCTGCTCCGCCGTCCTCGAGCGGTACCCCCGCGACCGCACGATCACTCCGTCCGGTCGAAGGCCCCGACGGCGTCCTCGAGGACCTGCGGGTCGGGGTGGCCCTTGAGCGCATAGGAGGTGAGCGCGATCAGGGCATGGTCGTCGCTCATGAGGACCATGTCTGTGGTCGGCCCGGCTCCGGTGGTCGCCGTCTGGCGCCACGCCACGGCGTTGGCCGGCAGTCCCTTGACCTCCACGGGCTCGACGTCGAAGCGCACGGTCGGACTGTCGGCCCTGTTGCCCTTGGTCTCGTACGACGTACACCCGGGAAGAGATGCCTTCAGGTCGCGGACCACTGCCGCCGGCGTCGTGGCATCGGAGTGGATGCGCACGTGCTGGGCGAGGAAGGGGCCCAGACCCCCCTGCGAGAACCGGATGGCACCACCGTCGACCGGCTTCTGCGGCTCGATGTCGACCCCGCACACGAGCTGCTTGAATCCCGGGCCGGGTGGTTCGCTGTCCCGCCACGTCCCGGGGAGGTCCTTGCTGGCGATGAATCGGTCGGCCACCGGACGGTCGTCCTGGCTGCTGGCGGGTGACGACACCTCTGACGCGGCGGGCGCACTGCCGGCTTCCTCGGGCGCGGGCTCGTCCCCGCACGCACTCAGGCCGAGCACGAGCGCACCCACCGCCACCAGGGCAACACGTCGTACTCCGGGCACCGCTCGTGCCCTGCTGGTGGCTGAGAGGCCCATGTCATCGCTCTCCTTCGATCCCGGGCGACCCCGGTAGTGCGTCCAGATCGAAGGTAGAAGGGCACGAACCGCCTGCACAGGGCGCTGGGGCCCGGTTGTGGGCCCCGCTCGCGGTGGGACCACGGGCCCACGACAGCCCGGGCGAAGGGGGGCGCGCCCCCGTCAGCACCCCTGCGGGAGGCGGTACTGGCTACAGCAGGGCGACGACCAACGCTGCGAGACCGAGCAGGGCCGACAGACCCCCGGCCACGGTCGCCCAGCGCCGTCGGATCAGTCCGGCAACGGCCAGGACCACCCCCGGGACGGCGAACAACGCCATGCGCTGACCTTGGGCCGACTCCTGGAGTGCAGCCGTGGTCGGCTCGATATAGAACCCCTTGAGCAGCGCCCAGGCGCAGATGACGAGGTTGAGCACGAGGGCGAGTGCGGGGACCGATCGCATCAGATCTCCGGGACCAGGTGGCCGAGGGCCGGGGCGACGAGGACGAGCAGCGTGCCGGCGACGAGGTAGGGGCCGAAGGCCAGGTGGGACTTGCGTCCGGCGCCGGTGAAGACCACGAGGTAGACCGCAGCCACCGCGGCGAGGAGGAAGGCGACGATGGACCCGAGCAGGACGTGCCCCCAGGACAGGTGGCCCAGGAGCATGCCGAGGCTGGGCGCGAGCTTCGCGTCGCCCAGGCCCATGCCCGCCCCGCCACCGATGAGCACGAGGATCAGGTAGAACCCGCCGAGCGCCAACCCGGCCAGCAGGGCTCGCACCCAGGCGTCGACGTCGTCGGCCACGAGGGCTGCACCGAGAAGGCCGACCATCACCCCGGCCACCAGCGGGTAGGTGATCATGTCGGGCAGGCGGAAGACGTCGATGTCGATGGCACCGAGGACGACGAGGGCGATGGCGGCCACTGACTGGACCGCCACGAGCGGGAGCTGGTCCGGTCGCGCGAGCACCAGGAGCACCGGAAGCAGGGCGCAGGCGGGGACCACCCAGCCCACCCGTCTGGTCCGCAGCTCGAGCTCGTCCTCGTAGCGGTACGCCTGCGAGCGCAACCACCGGGAGCACCACAGTCCGACCGCACCTCCGAGGAGTGCCGCGACCCCGATCCCGGGGAGCACGTCGTCGCTCATCGAGACCATCCCCTCATTGTCGGATCGTCCACCCGGCGATCAGGGCCGGGACACCCATGACGAGCCCGAGGACTCCCGCTCCGAGGGCGACGAGTCCGACGGTCGTGGTGGAGCGGCCGAAGGTGGACTGCTCGGACAGTGCCGCGGGCGTCAGCGTGTCGCCGGGGCAGGTCAAAGTCGCCGGCTCGGACCGCAGCTCGATCTGCGTGAACGGGTGCCACGTGGTCCCCTCGACGGTGATCGGATCCCCGAGGGCGAAGTCGAAGTTCCCGACCCGGGTCCCGCTCGCGACGTCCCCGTCGTCCTCGATGAGCTCGCAGCCCAGCCTCCGCGGCGAGTCCGTCGCGGGTTCAGCGGTGTAGACCATCACCGACCCACCGAGGAGCCCGGAGGCCGGGGGGACGGCCGTCTTCGGCCCCTCGGTGACCGTGAGACGGACCGGCTCGTTGCCCTGTGCGAGGGTCACGCCCCCGACGATGATCGAGGCGACACCTCCGATGACGAGGGATGCGCCGGCGACGAGCAGGACGAGCTTCAGGACCGACGAGAACCGTGTCATGGAGGTGCGCGTGACCCGACTACCGCAGTCCGGAGGTGTCGATGCGCGCGTCGGTGATCTCCGGCAGGGACCGGACCACGACCACCACCACGACCATCCACACCAAGGCGTCCACCGCCCATGCGAGGGCGCCCTCCCACCCGAAGGCGGTGGCGATCAGCGCCTTGCCGCTCCACGCGGCAGGCAGGAGGACGTACGCGACCAGCCCGGCGACGAGCCACAGGGTTCGCGGTCCGCCGCGCGACCACCGGTACCCGGTGGTGAGCACCAGGATCACCGACCCGAGGACGAGGACGGTGCGCACCACTGCACCGACGGTGACGCTCAGGGCCATGATGCCGATGATCGACCCGACGATGCCGAAGATGGTGGCGGCCACCACCAGGGCCACGCAGGTCAGGACGGCGCCGACCACCCGGTGGGTCGTCCAGGTGCGTGTCGTCGGCGACGGATGGAGATCGTGGACCACGCGCGTCACGCCCCCTTGAAGGTCGACAGGATCGTCGGCAGCTCGCTCTGCTCGAAGGTCTCGGCGTCACCGAGGGCGACGACGTTGAGGATGAGGTCGGGGTTGATCTGGACCATCAGCTGCCACGTCTCCCGGCGCTGGCCATCTGCGCCGCCGACAGGGTTCGTCCACTGGACGAGGACAGCCTTCTCGGCGCCCGGCCAGGTGACCTCGGAGCGCGCCACCTCCTCCTCGTTGTTGACCGACTGCATCTCCTCCAGCACGAAGGACTGCTGGATGACGTCCTGCTTCGGCTTCACGTCCCGCAGGACCGCCACCCGGTGCAGCGAGGTGTCCTCGCCCTCGGCACGTGGCGCGTCGAAGACGTAGGCCTTGGTGCCGTTGGCGGCGGTGGTGATGTCCTCCTCGAAGGAGCCGGGGACCCCGATGGTGAAGTCCGGCCCCTCGACGGTGCGCCACTGCGAGGAGATCGCGGTCGGGGTCACCGGCGGTGTCGGTGTCCCGGTGGGCTGCATCTGCGACTGCGAGGGGTTCACGTTCTCCTCCTCCGGCTCGTCGGAGGACGAGCACGCAGCCATGGTCACCACGAGGGCCGTGGTCACGGCCACGAGACAGCGGTGGTGGCCGGACATCAGCCACCTCCTGCAGCGCTGGCACCAGTGCAACTCGTCCATTCGGACATCTGCGATCCGTCCCAGTATTGCGCATCGGTCAGGTCGATGGTCTGGGTGGACACATCCACCGCACCTGCCAGCGCGATGGGCCCGGCCTTGCCACCGCTGTTGCCCGCCAACGGAGTCGAGCTGGCCATGTCGTAGCCCTGCTGGGTCAGGTTGCCGGTCTGTCGGACCCGGTTGAAGTAGTTCAGGTCGGCGGGGACCGTCGCCGGCAGCGCGGCCGCTGCGGTGACGCCACCGACGGACTTGACTCCCTGGCTGGCGAGGAAGGACCAGCCGGCGACCTGGTTGTCCTCGGAATCCATGGGCAGCGAGGTCTGGAAGACCGTGGACCGCCCGGCCGAGGTGTCGATGTACGTGCCCTCGTACTCCCCGGTGAAGGCTGCGGCCGCCACGCCGTTCCCCTCACCGGAGGCAGTGACCGTGGCATCGACGGAGCTCACCTGACCATCGGGATCCACCGTGACTGCTGTCACCATCTCCATGGAGCCGTTGATCGCACCGCCCGTGAAGTCGATGCCCTCCGTGTCCACCCCGAGAGTCTGCAGCCCGGCCTCCCCACTGACCTCGGACGACAGGTAGAAGGTCTTCGAGCCATCCTTGGACTCCCGGTATCCGAGGGCCTGGGCGGTACTCACCCCGGCGTTGGCCTTCCCGAGACTAGCCGCCTGGGCCGACGCGTTGACCGAGAACCCGCCTTCGTAGAACGTCTCGTCCGCTTCGGGCAGGGGCTTGGTCAGCCCGGTCCCGTCCGTCACCTTGTCGGTCAGCCACCGCACGGGCCCGGACTCGGCCACCAGCTCGTCCTTGGCGACGTCGGCGATGTGGGCCTCCACCACCTCGCGCAACTCGGCCTCGTCCTCGGCGTGGTAGACCTCACCCTCGGTGATGGACAGGCCGGCTCCCACGTCGGCCGACGCCTGGTTGCCGACCGTGCGGTCGGCGACGGTCAGCGACGTGCCGCCCCCCACGCCGAGTTCGACGCCGGCGCCCTCGCCCTTACTGAAGGTCAGCCGGTAGGTCCCGTCGCTGAGCTGCTCGACCTGGAACTGCCGGCCGTTCTCCAGGGTGACCACGGAGATGGAGACCTGGCCGTGGACGTTGCCGGAGGACCCGGTCACGGTGCAGGGATCGGTCGGCTCGGGTCGCTTCGCGGTGTCCTCACCACCACCGGACCCGCACGAGCCCTGACCGAGGTTGAGGATGGTGCACACGGCCTGGCGAGCGCTCTCCGCGACCGGGGTGCGCTGGGTGAGCACGACGACGAGGGCACCCACGAGCATCGCGGAGACGACGATGATGCCCACCCGTTCGAGGCTGACCGCACCTCGCTCATGGCGGTACCGCGTCCACTCCCGGCTCATCCATCCCCCTGCTGGTCATGACCGCTACCGGGATCTCCGGCAGAACTGGCGCGCCCCCATGTAACCATCACCCCAGTACCCGCGTCTTGGGCCCGAGGGCCCGGATCAGGGCCCAAGGACGGGATCCGACGCGTGGACCCGTAACCTGTGTGCCATGGGTCACAGGATCGAGTCCGAGCTCGTCGCGAACGTCATCTCCGTGCACGTCACCGAGGGGCAGACGGTCGCCGCCGGCGACGAGCTGGTGCTCCTGGAGTCGATGAAGATGGAGATCCCCGTCCTCACCGAGGGCCCCGGCCGGATCGCCGAGGTCAAGGTCACCGCCGGCGACGTCGTCCAGGAGGGCGAGGTCCTCGTCGTCATCGACGACTGACCACCCGCCGGGCGAAGGGGGCCGGTTGCCCGGTCAGTCCTCGTCGCCGAGGACCACCGCGACCTGACCGGCGAGGCGGATCGTCGTCCCGGGCTCGATCTGCTGCGGCTCGCCCGGAGACATCCGTCGCGACGGCCCGTGGGGAGCGCTCAGCGTCGTGCCGTTCGTCGAGCCGAGGTCGCGGACCATGACCTGCGAGCCCTCCGGATACACCTCGACGTGGCTGCGGGAGATCTCGTTGTCGGGGCTGGCGACCCGCACGAGGTGCGGCTGGCCGGTGGCGCCGATACCGGCGCTCGCCCGCGGGGCCCGACCGATCAGGACACCACGGTCGAGCTCGACGACCTCTCCGGTCGGGAGGACGAGCCGCCCGGATGACCGCGGCGGCTCCGGCTCCTCCTCGTCCGCCGTCTCACCCACGACCGGCAGGACACCCGTCGACGGGCCCGACCGGCGAGCGGCCACGTCGTCCCTGGCGTGGGCGGCGTCGTCGCCGGAGGCATCATCGGCGTCAGGGGGAGAAGACGCATCATCGGCGTCACCGAAGTCACCTGTCCCGGCGACCCGGGCACCCACGAGATGCCCCTCGACGAACTGCGGACGGCTCGGTGCCTGCGCCGCGGGGGGGCCTTGCGGCGCCATCTCCGGGGAGACGGCGGCCGGGGCCATCGACTCGGGGGTCGAGGTGGGCTCCGCCGGCGCCGGCTCCGCCGCAACGGGCTCCGGCTCCCCGGTGGAGAGCACGGCAGTCGCGGTGTGCTCGTCGAGGTCCTCGTCGATCCACGGTGCCCGGGCAGGCGCGACGACCTCACGGGTGGTCCCGTCGTCAGCGGTGAGCAGCACCCGGGCCGCGCCGCGCACGAGGACGCGGTGATCGCTCTCGTCGACGATCGCGAAGTCCGGGGCCCGGCGCACGCCACCGCTCGTCAGCTCGTCGGTCAGCACGTCAGCACGGGGGTCGTCGCCGTCGGCCGCGAGGGCCGAGGTGAGGCGCTCGCGGAGGGTGTCATCCCCCTTCGCCAGGACGTGGACGCCCTCCCGGGTGATCTCGACCCAGCCGTCGCGGCCCTCGGTCCTCGTCTCCATCGTCACTCCTTCGTCACCGGTCGCCCGCGAGTTCCGCGTCGACGTCAGCGTCGTCGAGGGCGACCACGACGACGCTCACATTGTCCCTGCCCCCTGCGGCCACGGCAGCACGGACGAGCTCGTCCGCCGCGTCGCGGGGCTCGGGGTGTGCCTGCAGGATCGCACGCACCTGCTCGTCGGCGACCTCGTTCGTCAGGCCGTCACTGCACACGAGGAACCGCTCGCCCGGGGTCAGGGGGACCACCCAGAGGTCCGGGTCGTGCGCCAGCGGCGCACCCAGGGAGCGGGTGACGACGTTACGGGCCGGGTGCACCTGCGCCTCCGCGGCGGTGATGATGCCCGCGTCGACGAGCTCCTGCACCTCGGAGTGGTCGACCGTGACCCGGCCGAGGTCGTCGCCCAGGAGCCGGTAGGCCCGCGAGTCCCCGACGTTGAAGACCGCCCACTGCGCGCGGTCCTCGTGGGTGACGAGGACGAGGCCGGTCGCGGTGGTGCCCATCCCCCGCTGCTCGGGGTGGGCCGCGACGGAGGCCAGGATGCGTTCGTTCGCCTGCAGGACCTGGCCGGTGACCTCGGCGGTGGTGAGGCCGTCCCGGCCGACCAGCTCGCGCATCGTCTCGACGACGATCCCGCTGGCCACCTCTCCTGCGGCGTGCCCGCCCATCCCGTCGGCGACGACGAAGACCGTGCCCTCGGCCAGCACCGCGTCCTCGTTGTGGTCACGGACCCGGCCGGTGTCCGTGGCGCTGCCGAACCGCAGGCGCCTGCCCACCTCGCCCGGGGTGCTCACGGGTCCAGGTGGAGCGAGTCGATGATGCGGTCGATGACGGCGCCGTCGGCCTCGCGCCGCGACCCCGCGAAGGAGCCGGTCACCTGGACGACGTCGAGCACGTCCTGGCGCTGCTGCGTGGCGAACCAGTGCGTCTGCGCCACCGTGCCCGCCTGCGGGTCGACGAAGGAGACCTCGGCCCCCACGGCGGACCGATCGTCCAGCTCCCGGGTGCGCGGCCCGTCGACCTCCCCGCGCTGCCGCTGACCGGCGTACTCCCCGAGCTCGGCCATGATCTCGTCCGTGCCGAAGGGCGCCAGGCGCTGGTAGTGCCGCACCACGAGGTTGGCGAGGAAGTGGTCGGTCCCCTGCGCGTCGTCACGCAGGGCGACGAGGGTGTCCGGCGCCCACACCTGGATCCAGCCATCGGGCATCTCGAGGTGGAGCCGAGGCGGCCCGGGCACGACCGGGCTCGGGTAGGTCACGGTGGGCACAGTTGCTCTCCTGGCTGACGAAGGGGGGGTCCCCGGGTCTGTCTGCCCCCAGCCTGCCACTTGGCGGCGTCGGGGTGGACGACTCAGCCCCGCTCGGCCCACCACGCGCGCAGTCGATCGGTCGCGGCGTCCTTGCCGATGGGGCCCTCGTCGAGGCGGACCTGCAGGAGGTAGCGGTAGGCCTGCCCGATCTCGGGGCCGGGCGGGATCCCGAGGACCGCGCCGATCTCGTTGCCGTCGAGCTCGGGTCGCACGGCGTCGAGCTCCTCCTGCTCCAGCAGGCGCTCGATCCGCTCCTCCAGGTCGTCGTAGGCGCGGGCCAGACGGGCGGCCTTTCGCTGGTTGCGCGTGGTGCAGTCCGCCCGGGTCAGCCGGTGCAGCCGCTGCAGGAGGGGGCCCGCGTCGGTGACGTAGCGCCGCACGGCCGAGTCGGTCCACTGGCCGTCGCGGTACCCGTGGAAGCGCAGGTGAAGCTCGACCAGACGGGCGACTTGCTTGGTCGTGTCCTTGTCGAAGCGCAGCGCCTTCATCCGCTTGGCGGTCAGCTTCGCACCGACGACATCGTGGTGGTGGAAGGAGACCCCGCCGCCGGGCTCGAAGCGCCGGGTCCGTGGCTTCCCCACGTCGTGGAGCAGGGCGGCCAGTCGCAGCACGAGGTCCGGGCCGGGCACCGGGTGCTCGTCCTCCCGATCTGGGCCCGGGTCCGCAGCGCCTTCCAGGTCGATCGCCTGCTGCAGCACCGTCAGCGAGTGCTCGTAGACGTCCTTGTGCCGGTGGTGTTCGTCGATCTCCAGACGCAGTGCGGGCAGCTCGGGGAGCATGTGGTCGGCCAGCCCGGTCTCGACGAGCAGGCGCAGCCCGGCGACCGGGTCCGCACCGAGCACGAGCTTGACCAGCTCGTCCCGGATCCGCTCCGCGGAGACGATGTCCAGGGTCGCGGCGGCCTCGGTCATGGCTGCGGTCACCTCGGGGGCAGGAACGAGCCCGAGCTGGGAGACGAATCGCGCCGCCCGCATCATCCGCAGCGGGTCATCGGTGAAGGAGACCTCGGGCGTGGACGGCGTGCGCAACCGCCCGGCCGCGAGGTCGAGCAGGCCCCCGTGCGGGTCGACGAGCTCGAGGTCGGGCAGGCGCAGCGCCATCGCGTTGACGGTGAAGTCGCGCCGGACGAGGTCGTCCTCGAGGTTGTCGCCGAAGGCGACGACCGGCTTGCGGGTTTCCCCATCGTACGCGTCGGCGCGGTAGGTGGTGACCTCGACGACCATGTCGCCCCGGCGGGCGCCGATCGTGCCGAACTCCCGACCCATGTCCCAGGTGGCATCGCCCCATGCGGCGAGGATCCGCTCGCTCTCCTCCGGTGCCGCCGACGTGGTGAAGTCGAGGTCCCCGCTCGTGCGGGAGAGGAAGGCGTCACGGACCGGGCCACCGACGAGGGCCAGCTCGTGTCCCCCCTTCGCAAATGCCGTGCCGAGCTCGGTCAGCAGCGGGATCACCGGGGCCAGCTGAGCCACCGCGGCGCGCAGGACCTCGGGGGGAAGAGCAGGGGTGGACATGGGGACCTAGGCTACGCGGATCCGGGGTGCCGCCCCGCACCCGCCGGGTGGGCTACCGCAGTCGTGCGACC
The DNA here is from genome assembly GCF_029510815.1 of Janibacter sp. DB-40. Lineage (NCBI taxonomy): Bacteria > Bacillati > Actinomycetota > Actinomycetes > Micrococcales > Intrasporangiaceae > Janibacter > Janibacter sp. DB-40. The sequence goes on from NZ_CP120360.1 coordinate 3,331,364, forward strand.
GGGTCGCGACGTGCCCGACGACGGACGACGGGGGCGAGCGCCGTGACCGCCGCGTGCACGGCAGCGAGCACGACCGCGACGACGACCCACCCGAGGACGATCCGCAGCAGGTAGCCGGAGGGGACGCTCTCGACCATCCACAGGCCGACGGCGACCACCGTGGCGACCGCCGCACCCGCCGCCGTCACCAGCCGCTCGGGCAGCTCGTCCTCGGGACGCGACCACGCCGCGAGCGCGCCGCCCACGAGACCAGCGGGCAGTGCCGAGACGAGTGGAAGGACGAGGAAGAGGCGCTGCACGAGGATCATCGTCACGGCGCTGAGGACGGCCGCGACGAGGACCGTGCCGACCCGGCCGCGCAGGCGGCTCATCAGGGCTCCCCACCCTGGGTCCTGGTGAACCGCAGGCTGTCGATGATCGACTGCACGACGTCACTCTCGAGGGACCCTCCCGTGAGGGCGATCGCGGCGGTGGACGGGTGCGGCCACTGTCCTGCGATGACCCAGGCGCCCTCCCTCCGGGCGCCCTCCTCCGTGTAGGTGAAGTCGGCCCGCATGGACGTGTCGGCGCCCTCGACCTCGACGTCGGGCTGGTGCACTCCACCACTCCGGTAGCCGGGCAGCTCCATCGTCGCCGGCAGGTCCAGCCGGCTGTACGCCGCCGACGCGGTCGGGTCCTCGCTGAAGGTCCCCGAGATCTGCAGCTCGAGGCCGTCGCCGACGAACCTGCGGTCCCACGTCCCGCGGGCGTCCTGCTCGGTCCACCCGGCGGGGACGGTGACGGTGAGGTGCCCGGCCGTCACCTCCCGGGCGCCGCCGCCGGCGTCGTCCGACCCGGAACACCCGGCCACCGCGAGCACGAGTCCCGCCACCATCACGTCACGACGTCGCGGCGTCATCGTCGGTCCTCTCCCCACGCGCATCACCCTACGCACTCCGTGTAGTCGAGCACCGGCCGAGTCCCGTCCGACCGCGGGGCGCCCAGGAGGCTCGCCTCGGTGATCGTGCTCTCCTCGGATGCCATCGTGAAGTCGGCCCCCAGCGCCATCCCGAGCTTGATGTTGAAGCCGAACTGGGTCACGTCGCCGACCTTGTCGTAGGCCATGGAGGTGCTCGTCGCCCGGTCGAAGAGCAGCTGTCCGAAGGGGTCGTCCGGGTCTGCCTGTGACGCGTCCAAGGCACTCATCGGCAGGGCGCCCGGCCACTCGTGGTTGCCGGTACCACCCAGCCAGTCGGTGACGATGCCCTGCTGCTCGGCATCCTCCGGGTCCACCGCCAGGGTGATCTCGTTGACGACCACGTCCGGTCGCCCCCAGCCCGTGGGTGGTCATCTCCACCTCGGTCATCGAACGCGTCCTGCCCGTCGCCGAGATCCCCAGCTCCGCCTGGACGTCACCGGTGACCCTGACCCCGGTGAAGCTCGTCGAGGGAACCGGCGGCGGATCGGCTCCCAGCAGTGGCCTGGGCATGCACGTGCCCATCGCACACGCCGGGTGGGTCATCGCCCACTGGTCGTAGAGGTAGTCGTCCAGCTGCTCCCGGAACTGCTCTGCCTGGTCCGCGTCCTCGAAGGTCCACGTGCTGCCAGAGTCGAACTCGACCCCGCCGCCGAAGTCGATCCTCGCCCCTGCCTGCCCGGTCCCCCAGGAGGCGTCCGCGCCAAAGCCGCCCGTGGCACCCAGGCTGCCGCCGTCGGTCGCCGTCATCGTGACCGTCCGTCGCTGCGGTGGCGACGAGGCCGGCGTGCGGTCGTCCTGACGAGCACGGTTCCGACTGAGCGGGTACCCGCTGATCAGGACGGTGTCCGACGTCGGCGACTCGAAGGGTCAGGCCTCGTGCGGAGTCCTCAGCCTGAGTACCAGCGCAATCGCCACGCCCGTTGCCACGAATGTTGCGAGCACCCGGGGAGCGACATGGATCAGGTTGTCCGGGATGTCGGCCCAGTAGGACAGCAGCACCACGACGACAGCGACGACCGACGCCGTCAAAGCCCGGCGTGCGACCCAGGCACTCGCCGCACCGATCACCACTCCCACCAGGATGTAACCGACGAAGAACTGGGTTCCCAGCGAGGACGGGTCATCGATCCACAACGTGGTCGCCACCACGAGGACCAGCGTGAGCCCTCCCGCGACGATCGCCGTCGCCAACGCCAGAACGGCCCTCACGAGGCGTCGGCATCCAGCGGCTTGCCGTCCTGGTCCACCCGTTCCTCCGAGTGTTCGTAGACGAGAGAGTCCTTGACGTGACTGATCAGCTCGGTGTCCGCCCCGGTGCCAGCGATGGCGACGGCGACCGTGGTCGCTGGTTGCGTCTGCCCGACGATGATCCAAGCCCCCTTCGCCGTGTCCCCGCCATCGGCGTAGGTGAAGGTCTGGATCAACGCTGAGTCGGCGCCATCGACCTCGATGTCCCGCACCTCGCCGGGCTCCCAGTCGTCCAGGCCCAGGGTCGAGGCCAGATGCATGCGGCCCAGGGCGGACGAGATGATCCGTGAGTTGTCGAAGGGGTCGGCCACTTGCACGCTGACATCATCCCCACGCACGGCTGTCGTCCACCTCTCTCCGGAGCCCTCGTCCTCCGTGAACTCCTCGGGCACCTCCAGGCTCAACCGATCACCCTCGAGCTGTTTCCACCCCTCAGTCGGAGCGTCGGAGCAGGCAGACGCCATCCCCACGCTGATCAGGGCCGCAGCGACGGCCGCAGCGGATCGGACTCGGTCTGAGCGCATTTCTGGCTCCTCGTTCACGGTAGGCAATTGGTGTCGCGAACCATCTCACGCGTACCCCCAGACGGCGCCCCAAGGTACCCGGCGTAGACGGCCTCCGAGTCGCTCGACGATGAGGAGAAGTCGAACCCAAGCTTGACCCCGAACTTCACCTCGGCCGCCAGGCCCTTGGTGTCGGTCACCCCTTCACGCGTTATGGCCGAGACCGCCGCGCGCTCGTGCATCAGCTGGCTGAACGGATCGGACCCGCGCTGTGCCGGATTGACCGCCCCCATCGGCATCACGCCGGCCCACTCGTACCCGCTGCCGTCACCGCCGAGCCAGCCTTCGACCACCGCCATGTCCTCCTGGTACCCGGGTGCGTCCGGGTCGAGAGTGAGCTTGGTCTCCGTCACGGTCGCCGTCGTGGACTCGCTCGAGGCGAAGACGGACCCCGACCCCGAGTTGGAGTCGTCATCGATGCCGTCCTTGCCGCCGACATCGACACTGTTCCCATCGACGACGGCGCCCTCGTTCGTCGTGACGATGGCGATATCGGTGACCCGTCCCCGGGCGTCCTCGGTGATGGCCAGGCTCATGCCGTGGGTGTCGCCCAGTCCGAAGTCCTCGGCCCAGATGTCCGAGCCGAGTTCTGGAGTGATCGACATGTCCACGGTGTAGGTCCGGCTGTCGTCCTCGGTCGTCTCCGTCCCGTTCGTGCTCGTCGTCTGGATCCAGTGCGCCTCGGGGTCCACGGACCCGGCGATGGCGTTCAGCTGCACGTTGGGTCCCGACCCGTCCGCGTTCCCGGTGGCCTGGAAGCCCACCTGCCCACTGACGTCGGCGGTGACACCCATGTCGCGGGACACCGAGTCCGGCGGTGGTAGTGGGTCGAGCGGGTCGATGGCGTCGGCGATGTTGAGGCCGGTACGGGACGGACCGCGGTGGTGCTCTCGGGTCCTGTGCTCCTGGAGCAGCTCTTGGAACTCGTCCGCCGACTCCGCGTCCGGGAAGGTCCAGGTGTCGCCGGCAGCAAAGGAGTAGCCCCCACCGAAGTCGATGGACGCACCGAGCTCCAGTCCACCCCCGGTCCGGAGCTCCGCACCCGCACCGGACGAGACCCCCAACTGGCTTCCATCGGTCGCCGTGAGACTCACGCTTCCGTCACTCATCGTCTGGCGCGCCAGACCCGCGTTCTCGCCGAAGTCGACGATGCCCACGGAGACGACCGAGCTGATCTGGCTGCCGGACTGGGTCACGGTGCAAGGCCCCGGCTGGTAGTCCACGTCCCTGGGCGGGCCCGCCTCATCTCCCGCGCCACCGCCGGAACACCCGAGTTCGGTTTGCAGGACCTGCCCCACCGCACGGCAGGTGGCGGCACGCACATCCGCCCCGGCGGGGCTGATCGCCAGGACGATCGCGGCCACGACGATCATGCCGACGTACTCGACGCCAGACGCACCGCGCTCGGTGTTGTGGGCGTGCCCCCCCCATGTGGATCCTTTCGCGGACGGCGCCGGCCGGGCCGACCCTCTCGTGCAGCGACACTACGAAGGAGGCATCGGCGACAGAAGGGGCCACGGGCCCGACGTCAGCCATCCCGGTGGGTCCACGGGCCCACTGCGGGCGTGCGCCCCTGCGACCGCGGCACGACGGCGAAGGGGGTCACAGTCCGATCGAGGCTCTCGCACCGGCACCCTCCCGTTGCAGGTGCGATGGCTACAGTGACCACATGAGTCACCCCGCCCCCGCCTCCGGATCGCAGCGGCGTCTGCCCGCGGTCGAGGAGCGCAGTGCGGGTGGGGTCGTCGTCGACATCCACGAGGGTGACGCCCGGATCGCCGTCATCGCCCGGCGCAACCGAGCCGGACGACTCGAGTGGTGCCTGCCCAAGGGCCACATCGAGGGTCAGGAGACGCTCGTGGAGACCGCGGCCCGTGAGGTCGCGGAGGAGACCGGCATCGAGGCGCGGGTGCTCGTCGAGCTCGGCACGATCGACTACTGGTTCGCCACCCCCGACCGACGGATCCACAAGTTCGTCCACCACTACCTCCTCGAGGCGACCGGTGGCCACCTGACGATCGAGAACGACCCCGACCACGAGGCCGTCGACGTCGCCTGGCTGCCCCTGCGCGAGGCGCACCGGCACCTGACCTTCCCCAACGAAAGACGCATCGCGAGGGAGGCGTGGCAGCGGCTCGCCGGCGACGCCTGAGGCTGACCAGCATCGCGACGCTGCTCGCGATGCTGGTCCTGCTGCCCTCGGCCGCCGCCACACCCCTGTCCCCGGGGGAGGACTCCACCGAGAGCGAGCTGACCATCAGCTCCATCACCCCCGTCGTCGACGGGGCGAGCACCGGCCGGGTCGACGGCGAGCTGACGAACACCACCGACGAGACACTCGTCGCCCCGGAGGTCTCGCTGGTCGGTCGGGCCGCCTCGGCCGACCGCGACGACATCGCGACCTGGGCCGAGGAAGCGATCCGATCGCCAAGGATCCCCGGGCCACGGCCACCCTCGAGGATCTCGAGCCGGGCGAGTCCGCTCCCTTCACGATCGAGGTGACCGCCGATGAGCTCGCACCCGGGCTCACCGCGGGTGCGGCCTGGGTGAGTGTGCAGACGCCGCGGGCCGCGGTGCACACCTTCATGGGGGTGCACCGGAGCAAGGAGTACGTCCCCATGGACATGGTCTGGGGGGTGCCGCTGCTGCTCCCGACCGAGGAGGGGCTCTTCGGCGAGCCCGGCGCCGACCGCACGCAGGCGTGGGAGGACACCGTCGGTCCGGACTCACGACTGTGGGAGATGACCGAGGAGCCCCCGGCCGAGGACGAGGTGTGGATCCTGGACCCCAGCCTCCTCTCCCTTCCGCCGGAGCCGACCGAGGACACCGGTCAAGAGCTCAGCCGGGCCCTGACCGCCGAGCGGGACATCCGGGCCGAGTGGGCGAGCCGGGTCCGCTCGGCCCTGGACCCCGCGCGCACGATCGTCCTGCCCTTCGCCGACGCCGACGTCGCAGCTGCCGCCCGGTCGAAGGCCGTCGCCGACCTCGTCGCCCCGCAGGTCGAGGAGGGCGTGCGATCAGCCGGCCTGCTCAGCGACGCCCACGGGGACATCCAGTGGCCGAGCGACGGGGTCGTCACCGAGCGCCGGACCACGGCGCTCGACCGGCTCCAGCCGGGGTCCACGACGCCGACCCTGCTCACCGACACCTCCGCCATCGCTCCCGGGGGGTTCACCCCCACCGGCGCGACCCGCGCCACCCACGGGGCCGGGCTGCTCGTGGCCGACGACTCCCTGTCCACCCTCGCCGGTGAGGTCTCCTCCCCGGAGACCGCGACCCTCGCGCGGCAGCGCCTCGTCGCCGAGACCTCCGTACTGCTCGGTGAGCGCCCCGGCACGCCCCGGTCACTGCTCGTGGTGCCCGGTCGCGAGGGCCTCCCCTCCCCGGAGGACTACGACGAGCTGCGATCCGTCGTGGACGAGGTCCCGTGGCTCGAGCGGGGCAGCTTCACGGCCATGCTCGACCAGGTCGACGAGGCGCCCCGCGACGCCGTCCCGCGGACCGCGCAGCAGATCGAGCGGGCGACCGGGGAGATCGCGCCACCCGTGCTGGACAGGACGGTGGCCGCCCGCCTCGCCGAGGACCGACGATCCATGTCGACCTTCGCCTCCGTCCGCACCGACGGTCCGCTCTGGAAGCAGAGGGTCGGTGCGGGCCTGGACCAGCTGACCTCGTCCCGGTGGCGTTCCGACGTCTCCTCCTTCGACGGTCTGTACGACTACCTCCACGAGGAGGTCGGCCTCACCCGGGACGACCTCGTCGTCTCCTCAGGAGAGGTCAACTTCTTCGCCGACACCGGCCGTCTGCAGATCACCATCGTCAACCGGACGGACGTCGAGCTGAACAACCTCGACGTCAGGGTGGAGTCGCAGACTCCCTCCTTCCGCATCCAGGAGCCGTCCAAACCCCTGACCATCGGCCCCGACGGGCGGCAGAAGGTCACCGTGCAGGCCACCGCACTGGCCGCCGGGCAGACTCCCGTGCACGTCGTCGTCACGACACCCGACGGGCAGGCACTGACCGACCGGGCCACCCTGACGGTGCGGATGCGACCCACCGGTGAGGCCGTCTACTGGGTCATCGGCGGTCTCGCCGTCGCCCTCCTCGGTGCGGGCACCTGGCGTAGCCTTCGCCGTCGGAGGACGCCGACCGTGAGCGAGGACAGTGCATGAGCGAGCCGCCCAGCTCCCCCACGCCCGACCGCGACAGCGAGGACGTGACCCCGGGGACGAAGGTGGAGGCGCCCTCGATCATGCGCTCCAGCGCGATCATGGCGGCCGGCAGCCTCGCCTCGCGCATCCTCGGCCTGGCCCGCAACACGATGACCATCGCCGTGGTCGGGCTGAACCTCATGCCCTCCGACGCGTGGAACGCCGCGAACACCCTGCCCAACATCTTCCACCTGCTCCTTGCCGGCGGAGTGCTCAACGCGGTGATCGTCCCGCAGATCACCAAGGCGCTGCGGCACGAGGACGGCGGCGTCGTCTACATCAACCGGTTGCTGACCCTCGCGGTGACCGTCCTCGCCGGCGTGACCCTCGTCCTCACCCTCGCCGCCCCGCTCCTCGTCTCGCTCGTCGTCTCGAGCAGCTGGGACGGGGAGGCTCGCGGGCTGGCGACCGCCTTCGCCGTGATCTGCCTGCCCCAGGTCTTCTTCTACGGCCTCTACACGCTCCTCGGCCAGGTGCTCACGGCGCACAACCGCTTCGGCATGTTCATGTGGGCCCCCGCGCTCGCCAACGTCGTCGCCATCGCGGGCCTGTCGTGGTTCCTCCTGACCGGTGTCCGGCTCAAGGCGCCCGTCTCGGAGTGGTCGCCGATGATGATCGGGGTCCTCGGCGGGTCGGCGACACTGGGCATCGCCCTGCAGGCGCTCGTGCTCATCCCGCCGCTGCGCGCCACCGGGCTGCGGTTCCGTCCCGTCTGGGGCATCCGTGGCAGCGGCCTGGGCTCCGCCTCCCGCATGGCCACGTGGGCCTTCGCCGCGGTCTCCGTCGGTCAGCTCGGGTACTTCGTCAACTCCCGCGTGCTCACCGACGCGACCAAGCGGGCCACCGAGGCCGGTATCGAGGGCGCGGGCCTGACCGCCTACGCCAACGCGTACCTGCTCTTCATGCTCCCGCACGGCCTCGTGACCGTCTCGCTGGTGACGGCGCTGTTCACCCGCCTGTCCCACGCGGCCCACGACCGCGACACGGCGGCCGTGACCGCCGATCTGCGCAGGGGCATGACCATGCCCGCCGTCCTGCTCATCCCGGCCACGGCCGTGGTCGTCCTGCTCGCCCCCTACGTCCTCGCCGCGATCCTGCCCGGGACCGACCGTGCCGCCACGAACGCCTCGGTCGGCGTCCTCGTGACGATGATGCTCGGGCTCGTGCCCTACGGCTGGTTCTTCCTCGTGCAGCGCGCCTTCTACGCCTACGAGGACGGGCGCACCCCCTTCGCCCTCCAGGTCGTGGTCACGCTCGTGGCGGTCTCCGTCACCCTCATCGGCAGCACGCGACCTGCCGAACACGTGGCCACCTGGGTCGGTTCCGGCCAGACCCTGTCCAACCTCGCCGCTGCGCTCATCGGGCTGTGGCTGCTCCGACGCCGCCTCGGTCGGTTGCGGCTGGGCCGGGTCGTGCGGCAGAACGTGCGCCTGGTCGTCGCGACCTGCATCGCCACCGCCGCCGGCTGGGGGGTCCTGCAGCTGCTGTCCGGCCCGGTCGCCGCCGAGACCTGGCTGGGCTCGCTCATCATCTGCCTCGTCGTCGGCTCGCTCGTCCTCGTCGTCACCCTCGCCCTGGCCGCCAGACTGCGGGTGCGCGAGGTCACCGAGGTCCTTCAGCCGCTGACGCGACGCCTCGCCCGCGGTTGACGCGCCCGGGCGGCTCCCGGAGTCCGGGCCGATGTGGATCTAGGATGGCGCGGCAGGCCAGATCATCGACGAGAGGGACACCGTGCACGGGGTGAACCCGGGGACCGAGCTCGGTCGCTACACGCTCGACGCGCAGATCGAGACGGTCTCCAGCGGCGAGCGGTGGACCGCGCGCGACACAACGCTCGATCGCGACGTGATCCTCCTGGTCATGCCCGCCGACGAGACGCGGACCGCTGCGGCGCTCGACGCCGCCCGCCGGGCGGCCGGGATCGAGAGCGCCCAGCTCGTGCGCATCCTCGACGTCGGGACCGAGGGGCCGCTCGCCTACGTCTGCGAGGAGGGCATCGACGACCCCACCCCCTTCGCCACGATGATCGGTACGAAGGGTGTGCCCGCCGAGGAGGTCCGCCGGATCACCGGTGAGGTCGCCACCGGGCTCGAGGCCGCGCGCACGCGCGGCCTGCACCACCTCGCGCTCAACCCGGAGTCGGTGCTGCTGACCCCGGACGGGCGCATCAAGGTCCGCGGGCTGGCCACCACCGCTGCCCTCGCCGGCATCGAGACCGAGGGGGAGGACGCCGACCGTGACGACGCCACCGGTGTCGTCGCCCTCGCCTACGCCGGCCTGACCGCCACTTGGCCCCTCGAGACACCGTCGGTCGTACCCGCCGCCCGCCGTGGCGAGCACGGACCGCTGCCCCCGTCCCGGATCGCCGTCGGTGTCCCCGGTGACCTCGACACGATCTGCCGCGAGACCCTCGGCGAGGACGCCGGCCCCGACTCGCCGGGTGACTACGCCGCCCAGGTTGCCCCGTGGGCGCGCATCCCGCTGGCCGGCTCGGTGCGCACCACCCCGCAGACCCGGGCCGCCGCCACCGACATCGACGACCAGGGCGGCGAGGCGGCACCCGCTGACGACCCGGCCCCGACGTCGCCGGCCGTCGGGGCAGCAGCCGCCGGCGCAGTCGGTGCAGTCGGAGCAGCCGGAGCAGCCGGAGCAGCCGGAGCGGCCACGGGGGCCGCCGCGGCCGAGGGAGCGGGCGAGGCAGCGGACGAGACGCCCTCCGCCACCTCCGCCACCGACGACGCCGACGACGCCGACACCAACGAGATCCCCCGGTACCGCGAGGACACGGCCCCCACCGCGGTCACGCAGACCGACCACACCGACGACGACGCCCGGAACACCACGGGGGAGACCCAGGGGAACGGTCGGACCGCGGCCACCGCCGCCGCGGCGGCCGGCGCGGTCGGAACCGGGGCGAAGGTCATCGGCGACCGCCTCGGCAAGGCCTCGAAGAGCGCTGCCGAGCGCTCGCGGGAGAGACTGCACGAGACGCGCGCCCGCCGCGAGGCCATGCGTGAGGACCGCAACAGGCACTCCTCCCTCGGCGCGGCCCCCGTGTCCGCCGAGATCGAGCCCCCGGCGCCGCTGCTGCCCGCGGACGCCGGACAGGCACCCAGTCGCGCGCAGTCCAACCTCGTCCTGCTGATCGTCGCCGCTTTCGTCGCCGTCGCCTGCGTCTTCGGGGCGATCGGCACCGCGCAGATCGGTGACGGCAGCGAGCTGGGCGAGATCTTCGCGGGCGACGGGAGCACGCCCGAGCAGGCGGCCCCCACCGAGGAGCCGTCGGGCTCTGAGGGCTCCGCCTCGCCCGACTCGTCGGGCGGGGACGCGAACGACGAGCCCATCGGCGTGATCAACGCGGCGGGGTACGACCCCTCCGGGGACGGCGTGGAGCACAACGCCGAGGCCGCGCGGGTCTACGACGGCGATCCCGCCACCGTCTGGACCACCGAGGGCTACGAGACCCCCGACTTCGGTGGGGGCAAGGCCGGCGTCGGTATCACGGTCGACCTCGGTCAGAGCCAGGAGATCAACACCGTGACGTTGGCCCTCCCCACGAGCGCAAACGCCACGGTCTACGCGGGTGATGCACCGGCCAGTTCCGGCACCGAGGTCGGCACGACCGACGGCCGCACCGGCGAGGTCGCCCTCGAGACCTCCGACCCGGTCCCGGCCCGGTACGTCACCGTCTGGTTCACCTCCCTGGTCCCCGACGGTCAGGGCCGCCACCGGGCGTCGCTGGGCGAGATCACCATCCAGTGACACGTACGGGGCCCTCGCACCTCCACGCGCTCGACGAGCGGCTGCTGCTGCATCGGCACACCGGGGGTGACGAGAAGGCCCGCCGGGGAGCGACCTCCCACCACGCTGACACGACCGCCGTGCTCCCGTGACCACGCCGTCTCGGCGCCGGGTCACCAAGGCATTGCTGCCATGCTCGGGAGGACCGGGTTCGCCGCGACGGGAACCCTGGAGCAGTCCACGACGTCAGACACTACGGCCATCACGGGACGAAGGAGGTGGCCATGACCGACGACCAGGACCCGACCGGCATGAGTCACCTGCTTGCCGGACTCAAGGAGAGCGGACCAATGCCCGACGACCTCAGCGACCGCATCCGAGCAAGTCTGGAGCAGGAGCAGACGGCCCGCAGGGACCCGAGCCGGGACGACGGTGCCTTCTGGTCGGAGATGGACTCCGATGAGCGGCGGCCGGCGCGGCGCCGGCATCCGGCGGGACGGTGGGTGCTGGGCATCGCGGTCGCCGCGGTCCTCGCCCTCGGCGTCGGGGGCGTCCTCGTCCTCGGCTCGGACGAGTCCGACGAGACGGACGGGGCGTCCGGTGGCCCCACCACCAGCGCTCCCGCGGACGAAGGGGGCGACTCCCCCTCCTCCTCCGACGGCTCCGGGTCCTCCGGCACGCCCTCGCAGGTCCCTGCCTTCGCGATCACGCACACCGAGACCGACTACTCCCGGGCGAACCTGCAGGAGAAGGCGGCGGATCTCGAGGCCGACCCACGCGGCGCCCCCGACCTGACGGACGCGAGCCTGCTCGATGGCATGGACACCGCCGCGGCGGCCAGCGACTGCCTCGCCCGCCTCGGACAGCCGGAGCTGCAGCCCGTCGTCCTCGACGTCGCCACCTTCGACGGTGAGGACGGGCTCCTGCTCGTGGCCGAGGAGGCGCCCGAGGGCAAGGTCCGGGCCTGGGCGGTGACGACCGGCTGCGAGCCGATCTGGAAGGAGTCCTTCCCGGTTCGCGAGGAGTGATCCGCGGCCGCGGACCGGGGGTGGGAACAGACGCGATCTACGATGACGTTGTCACAGGCAGACCTCGCCGGGACGGGATCCCACCGCTCCGGCACCACCTACCCCACAAGGACCGATTCCGTGGCCGACGCCAACACCTCCCCCGTCCGCAATGTCATCATCATCGGGTCCGGTCCGGCCGGCTACACCGCCGCCGTCTACGCCGCCCGTGCGAACCTCGAGCCGCTGATGTTCGAGGGCTCCGTCACCGCTGGTGGGGCCCTGATGAACACGACCGACGTCGAGAACTTCCCCGGCTTCACCGACGGCATCATGGGCCCGGACCTCATGCTCAACATGCGGGCCCAGGCGGCTCGGTTCGGCGCGGAGATCGTCACGGACGACGTCACCGCGGTCTCGCTCGAGGGTGAGGTCAAGGTCGTCACCGATGGCGAGGGCAACGAGCACCGTGCCCACTCGGTCATCCTCGCGATGGGCTCGGCCTACCGCGAGCTCGGTCTCGAGGACGAGAAGCGCCTGTCCGGCCACGGCGTCAGCTGGTGTGCCACGTGTGACGGTTTCTTCTTCCGCGACCAGGACATCGTCGTCGTCGGTGGCGGGGACTCCGCCGTCGAGGAGGCGACCTTCCTGACCAAGTTCGCCCGGTCGGTGACCATCGTGCACCGTCGCGACGAGCTGCGCGCCAGCAAGATCATGGCCGACCGCGCACACGCCAACGAGAAGATCTCCTTCGCCTGGAACTCCGAGGTCCTGGCCATCCACGGCGATGACAAGGTCTCCGGACTGACCCTGCGCGACACCGTCACCGGCGAGACCCGCGAGATCGAGGCCACCGGCCTCTTCGTCGCGATCGGGCACGACCCGCGCAACGAGCTGATCAAGGGCGTCGTCGACCTCGACGACGAGGGCTACGTCCTCGTCGAGGGGCGCTCGACCCGTACCAACGTCGAAGGGGTCTTCGCCTGCGGCGACCTCGTCGACCACACCTACCGGCAGGCGATCACGGCCGCCGGTACCGGATGCTCCGCCGCCCTGGATGCGGAGCGGTGGCTCGCCGCTCGCGACGAGGCCGCCGCGCCGGCCGAGGACCAGGCACTCACCTCCCAGGAGAACCCGGTCGCCGGCACCGTCGGCGCCCGCTGAACCCCCGAACCACGCACCACCGAGAGGAAGATTTCGCATGGCCACCACACCGACCACCGACGCCACCTTCGACCAGGACGTCCTCAAGAGCGACACCCCCGTGCTCGTGGACTTCTGGGCGACCTGGTGCGGCCCGTGCCGCGCTGTCGCTCCGGTCCTCGAGGAGCTGTCCGGTGAGTACGACGGCAAGCTGAAGATCGTCAAGCTCGACACGGACGCGAACCCTCAGATCACCGCCCGCTACGGCATCACGTCGATCCCGACCATGCACGTGTTCCAGAACGGCGAGGTCGTCAAGACCCTCGTCGGCGCCATGCCGAAGCCCAAGCTGGTCAAGGAGCTCGAGCCGTTCGTCGGCTGAGTTCCGTTGTGGCAGAACCGTATTAGCGTTCTGCTGCAGTCTTGGCACCTGGTGCCAAGGTTCGCATGGGGCGCCCCTTGGGCCTTCGCAAGCTCAGGCCCTGAGTCGGGGCACTCCCACACGAACCTTGGCACCTTTGCCGTACCCCCGGTCCGTGGATCAGGGGGCAACGATGCTGTGCCGGCTCACCCGATGTCCGGGCAAGGCGCGCTATCAGTCCTCGGCGGCGTCGACCCCCATCTGACCGAGGACTCGGTGCAGGTCCTCGCGCGAGGCGAACTCGATGGTCATCCGGCCCTTGCGCTTGCCGAGATCGATCTTGACCCGGGTGTCGAGCCGGTCGCTGATCCTGCCGGCGAGGTCGTCGAGCTGGGCGTCGCGCTCCTGACCCGCGCGGGAGGTGCTCCGTGCGGGGGACTCGGGCTCCACGCCGAGCGCCACGATCTCCTCGACGGTGCGGACGGACAGACCTTCGGCGACGATGCGCTGGGCCAGGTGCTCCATCTGGCTGCCGTCCTCGAGGGTGAGCAGCGCGCGGGCATGGCCCGCACTGAGCACTCCCGCGGCGACCCGCCGAGCCACCATGGGTGGCAGGCGCAGCAGCCGGAGGGTGTTGGAGATCTGCGGTCGGCTGCGGCCGATCCGCTTGGACAGCTCCTCCTGGCTGCAACCGAAGTCATCGAGCAGCTGACGGTAGGCCGCCGCCTCCTCGAGGGGGTTGAGGTTGCTGCGGTGGAGGTTCTCCAGCAGCGCGTCGCGCAGCAGGTCCTCGTCGTCGGTCGTGCGCACGATGGCAGGGATCGTCTCGCGGCCCGCCTCACGACTGGCGCGCCAGCGCCGCTCACCCATGATGAGCTCGAACTCGACACCGTCATCAGGCTCGACGCGCCTCACGACGATCGGCTGCAGGACGCCGATCTGCTCGATGGACTGGACCAGCTCGGCCATGTCGTCCTCGTCGAAGACGGTGCGAGGTTGGCGCGGGTTCGCCCGGATGGCGGCCACCGGGACCTCGCCGTAGGTGGCACCGGGCACCGGCGCCAGTCCGGTCCCGTCCTCCTCCATCGGCTCGTCGGTCTCGCGCGCACCACCGGTCGTCTCCGCCTCGCTGGACACGGGCGCGACCTCCGCTGCCGGAGGGGCGACCTCGACGCCCTCTCCGCCGGACTCGCCCACGGGTGTCTCGGCGAGCATCCCCGCAGCGGTGTGCGGCACAGCAGGACGCTCCTGGTCCCGGAACCAGACGTCGACCGGGCGTTCGGTCACCGGCCGGCCGGCCGTGGTCGAGTCGGGGATGAGGGCACCCAGCCCTCGGCCGAGTCCACGTCGCTTCTCGCTCATGCATCGTCCTTCGTGGCTGCGCCGCGGTGGGCGATCTCCGCCGCGGCCTCCTGGTAGCACCGGGCGCCGGTGCTCTGTGGGTCATACGTGATGACGGTCTGGCCGAAGCTCGGCGCCTCGGACACCCGCACCGATCGAGGGATGGTCGCCTCGAGCACTTGGTCCGGGAAGTGCTCGCGGACCTCCTGTGCGACCTGCGAGGACAGGCGGGTCCGCGCGTCGTACATGGTCAGCAGGATGGTCGAGACGTGCAGATCCTGGTTCAGGTGGGTCTGGATGAGGGAGATGTTGTTGAGCAGCTGACTCAGCCCCTCGAGTGCGTAGTACTCGCACTGGATCGGGATGAGGACCTCCTGGGCGGCCACGAAGGCGTTGACGGTGAGCAGGCCCAGGCTGGGAGGACAGTCGATGAGGACGTAGTCCAACGGTGGCTCGCCCGCGGAGGCGAGGTCCTCCTGGAGACCGGCGACTGCCTTGGCCATCCGGCTCTCCCTCGCCACCAGCGACACCAACTCGATCTCGGCCCCCGCGAGGTCGATGGTCGCCGGCACGCACCAGAGGTTGTCCACGTCCGGGCAGGGCCGCATGATCTCGCGGATCGGTGCGCCCTCGACCAGGACGTCGTAGACGCTCGGGATCTCCGCATGGTGCTCGATGTTCAGCGCGGTACTCGCGTTGCCCTGGGGGTCGGTGTCGATGAGCAGGACGCGCAGGCCGTTCTGCGCGAGTGCCGCCGCGAGGTTGACCGCGCTCGTCGTCTTGCCGACGCCGCCCTTCTGGTTCGACACGGTGATCACGCGCGGCTGCGCGGGGCGTGGCAACGAGGGCTCGGTCGCCGCCGACGTCTCCACACGCTCCGCCGCCTCCTGCGCAGTGGCCGTCGCCGACATGGTCTCGGTACGGTCGGTCGAAGCGGTCACGGGCACCTCCGGCGCCGGGCTCGTGGGTCGTCCGGCGAGGTCGTCGTCGGCATCGAGGGCGGTCGGCCCGTCACTCGTGGGCGGGACCTGCTCGGGGTGACCGGGCAGCCACCCGATGGGTGCGGACGTCGCCGCTGCGGGCAGTGCGGGCCATCCGATGCCCGTGACGACGGATCGTTCGCTGATCACCGAGTCATTCCTCCTGAAGGCTGGGAGCCCCGCCATACAACCCCAACCGAGGACGACACGCCAAATGACGGGCGACCCTCGAGCGGAATGCGGTGACGAGCTGCGGTCGTCCTGCGGCATCCACGTCCCGCACGCCGTTCCACGTGAAACGTCGAAGGGGTCGACGTGCGTCCCTCGCGGCTCGTCCGGGCTCGGGGAGGCTGCGTCCTGGACACCGTGAGGTCATCGCCCGAGGCAGTCCCCGAGCCGGGGCGTGGACGGTTGGCTCGCAGAGCACCCGTCGATGGCCGCGCGGTTTCACGTGAAACGGCCACCACGTGGGGCCGGTCTGCCACACACGCTGGCCCAGCGGGCGAAGGCACGCGGCGGGCATCGTCGTCGCCCGTCGCCATGGCGGCTTGTGCCGACGGGGCGACGGGTGCACGTTCCACGTGAAACGTCACCGTCGGTGACGGACGTAGCAGGTCACCGTCAGGGTCGGCGTCTCGAGCACGGCGGCTCCGTGCGAGGTCACCTCGGCGCGAACGAGGCCCTCCTTGCGAAGGGCCTTGGTGGTCGCCGCCAACTCGTCCTCAACCGACCGACCTTTGAGTGCCACGAGCTGGCCATCCTGCTCGACCAGCGGGAAGCACCACCGGGCCAGCTTGTCCAGGCGTGCGACGGCGCGGGCAGTCACGTAGGGAGCAGACAGTCGCCCGTGGAACTCCTCTGCTCGCCCACGGTGCACCGTCACGTTGTCGAGTCCGACCTCGTCGACCGTCGACTCCAGCCAATCCGTCCTCCGCTGCATGGGCTCCACGAGGTGCACATCCAGGTCCGGGCGCGCGATGGCCAGGGCGACCCCGGGGAGCCCGGCGCCGGAGCCCACGTCGATGAGGCAGGCGCCCTCGCCGAAGGCGTCCTCAATGACGGCACAGTTGAGGATGTGGCGCTCCCAGAGAATCGGTACCTCTCGGGGACCGATGAGGCCATGGCTGACACCGGTGTCCGCAAGCACCGCGGCAAACGCCTCGGCATGCGGAAGGCGCTCACCGAAGAACCGGTGAGCGCCTTCCGTGGGTGGAGGAGGGTCGATCATCATGGGCCCAGCGTTTCACGTGAAACGAGCATGGTCACGCCGAGCCCGGCGACTCCTCGTCGGCATCCGTACCACTCGTGTCGTCCCCGGGCTCGGACATGCCCTTCGCCTCCTCGCCCTCGGCGGGGTGCACGACAACGAAGCGACGCGGCTCCGTCCCGGAGGAGTCGGAGACGAGGCCACCGGCGAGCACCTCGTCGTGGACGACCTTGCGCTCGAAGGCGGTCATCGGCTCCAGGTCGTAGGACTCGCCGCTCTCCTTGACCGAGGCGATCGCGGCACGCGCCACCTCGACCAGCTCGGCTCGCCGGGCAGCCCGGTGCCCGGCGACATCGAGCATGAGACGGCTGCGGTCCCCGGTGGCGGACTGGACGGCAAGTCGGGTCAACTCCTGGAGTGCCTCCAGCACCTTGCCGTCCTGCCCCACGAGGCGGCGGGGCACGCGGCCCTCGTCGGAGTCCACGACGGCCACGGCAGCGCGGTCACCATCGATGTCCAGGTCGATGTCTCCGTCGAGGTCGGCGATATCGAGGAGGGTCTCCAGGAAGTCGGCCGCGACCTCACCCTCGCGCTCGAGCTGCCGACGGCGGCTCCCACCCTTGGCGGGGGCGGATGCGCCTGCCTCTTCCGTGCCGGCCTGCTCCTTGGCCCCGACGGCCTCGTTCTGGTCCGACTCGTCGGTGGTCGGCTCCCCGACGGGCGTGCTCTTCTCGCTCATGGTCTCTCCTGCTGCGTGGTGCGGGCGGACGGTCCCGGCGGGTCGCCGGGTCACGACCGAGGTCAGGTGTTCTTACCGGGCTTCTTCGGCGACTGGCCGCTGGACTTCTTGGCTCGCTTCTTCGACATCGGCTGCTCTCGCTGGCCGGAGAGGACCCCCTTCGTGCGCAGCTCCTCCTCCATCTCGAGGTCGTGGGCCCGCTCGCGGGTCTCCTCGTAGGTGTCGATCGGCTTGCCCCGCTTGCGGCGACGCTCCTGCATGGCCTTCTCGGCCGCAGATCCCGGCGCCGGCATGCGTCGGATGACGTAGAACTGCTGGCACATGGTCCACAGGTTCGTCGTGAACCAGTAGATGAGGACACCGACGGGGAAGAAGACTCCGGAGACGGCGAAGATGATGGGGAAGAGGTAGAGCATCATCTTCTGCTGCTGGGCGAACTGGCCCTCCAGCGCCGATGCCGGCATGTTCTTGCGCATCAGCTGGTACTGCGTGGTGAAGGTCGTCGCTGACATCAGGATGATCAGCACGACCGTGACGATCCGCACGGACCAGTTGTCGGCGGCGTTGAACTGCGCGGACAGCTGCGCGCCGAAGATGGCGGATGACTCCGCCTGGGCCGCCACGTACTGGGTGATCGGACCGATGGCGTTGGCCTGACCGGCACCGATCTCGTCGAGGGAGTTCAGGACCCGGAAGAGTCCGAAGAAGAAGGGCGACTGCGCCAGGATCGGCAGGCACGAGGAGAACGGGTTGGTCCCGCTGTCCTTGTACAGCGCCATCGTCTCTTCCGTCATCTTCTGACGGGACTCGGGGTCCTTCTTGTCCTTGTACTTCGCCTGGATCTTCTGCATCTCGGGCTGGATGAGCTGCATCTTGCGCGAGGCATGGATCTGCTTGACGAAGAGGGGAATGAGGGCAGCCCTCATGACCAGGACGAGGCCGACGATGGACAGTGTCCACGTCCAGCCGCTGGCCTCCGGCAGACCGATCGAGGTCAGTGCGCTGTGCCACAGATACATGATCCAGGCGACGAGCCACTCGAAGGGGTACATGATGTCGCTGAAGCTCACTCGGTGAACATCCTTTTGTCGGTGACGTCGCGTACGACGCCGTCGTCGTCCTCCACCCGGGCCAGCTGTGGCTTCGCCAGCTCCGGCGATCCACGGTCGGCCCACGTGGTGGGCACGTGGTCGATGCCCCCGGCGGACCAGGGGTTGCACCGCAGCAAGCGGTGCACGGACAGATATCCGCCACGCAACGGCCCGAACCGTTGCAGCGACGTCACCGCGTAGCCCGAGCAGCTCGGGTAGTACCGGCAGCTCGGTGACAGCAGCGGGGAGATCACCAGCTGGTAGGCCTTCACCAGCCAGATGAGGGGCAGCGCGAGGATCTTCATCATCGGTCCTGCCCAACGAGCAGGTGGCCCAGACAGTGCCGAAGGGCGTCGGCCAGCTCCTGCGAGGTGGCGTCCGCGGCAGGGGGGTTGGCCCGGACGACCACATCCGTCCCGCCCGGCAGGAGCGGGATGAGCAGGGCCATCTGAGCGCGCAGGCGGCGCTTGACGCGCGTGCGGGTCACGGCATTCCCCACGGCTTTCGACACGACGAGACCGACGCGCGAGACCCGGTCTCGCGCGTCGGTCCGGGTGGCGTCCGCCGGGCGGGCATGGACCACGAGGAGTCGAGAACCGCGGCGGGCGGTGCCCCGACCCCGGATCGTTGCCGCGAAGTCCGCGCGGTGCGTCAGGCGGTGCCGCGAGGGCAGCACCGTGCGCTCGTCAGGCCGAGAGCTTGTTGCGACCCTTGGAGCGACGGTTCGCCAGGATCGAGCGGCCGGCGCGGGTACGCATCCGGGCGCGGAAGCCGTGCGTCTTCGCACGACGACGGGTGTTCGGCTGGAAGGTGCGCTTGCTCATTGCAGTCTCCGATGATCGGTGGACCCGGGAGGTCCGGTGCTCAGGTCGATGGCATCGGTCGCCATCGGAAACCCACGTCGTGCCTCCCTGGGTCGATCCGGGACGAGCATGGGCATGCGAAAGCGGCCGACAGGCCTCAGACAAAGGTACGGGAGCCCGGTCTCAAGGGTCAAACCGCCCGGAGGCGACCCGCCCTCGTTCGAGGCTGCTCCGTCGCACCCCTGGACACAGCGTCGCCGAACCGACCGACGATGCCAGTGGGCGTGCCGATCCTTGCGGCGACACGCCGTGGAGGACGGATAGTTGCCCGTCTTCCAGTTGCCCAATGATGATCCAAGTTGTTAGCGTCACCCCTCATCACCTTGTCACCACTGGCGTACCCACAGATGTGGACAATGTTGTGGATGGCGACCCCTCATGGGGTTCAATGGCAGTGACGAGGACCCGACCGGCCAGGAGCCGCAGAGAAAGAGGTGTGCGCCC